>JASGGR010000193.1:0-5773 GCA_047602705.1 Sphingomonas bacterium
CCACCACGATGCCGGAGACGACCGAATCGAGCGCACCGTCCGAAACCAGCCCGCCGCCCGCGCCGAGCCGCTGGGAAAGCTGCACCCATGCCTTGCGCTGCGCCAGCCGCCAGCCGCCATAGCGCGCGCTTTCCGCATCCTTGGCCGCGACATCGACGGAGACGCCGCTCACCTCGTAATTGGAGGAACTGTCGACCGGCGCGACGCCACGGTCGCCTCCCTCGATCTGGGCGATGCCGATCCCGGTGCCGAGCAGCAGCACGCCGATGGCGCTGGAAAGGAAAAACGGACGAAGACGCATCTCGACCTGCCTTTTGGCGAAGCAGGCGTGGAAATCCAAGCCAGATATGGCTAACCGGCCCACTTATGACCGAAGATCGTCGCAACGCGCCCTATACCTACGCCGACGCAGGCGTCTCCATCGCCGGCGGCAACGCGCTGGTCCGCGCCATCGCTCCCCTCGCCCGCGCGACGCGGCGGCCGGGCGCGGACGCGGATCTCGGCGGGTTCGGCGGCTTCTTCGATCTGCGCGCGGCGGGATTCGCCGATCCCCTGCTCGTCGCGGCCAACGATGGCGTGGGCACCAAGCTGAAGCTCGCGATCGAGCATGATCGCCACGAAGGCGTCGGCATCGATCTGGTCGCCATGTGCGCCAACGACCTGATCGTGCAGGGCGCGGAGCCTCTGTTCTTCCTCGATTATTACGCGACCGGGCGGCTGGACAATGCGGTGGCGGAGCAGGTTGTCGCCTCGATCGCGGAGGGCTGCCGGATCGCGGGCTGCGCGCTGATCGGCGGCGAGACGGCGGAAATGCCCGGCATGTATGCCGATGGCGATTATGACCTTGCCGGGTTCTGCGTCGGCGCGGTGGAGCGTTCCGCCGTGCTGACCGGCGACGGGATCGCGCCGGGCGACGTGATCCTTGGCCTCGCCTCGTCGGGCGTCCATTCGAACGGCTTCTCGCTGGTGCGCAGGCTGGCGGCCGACAAGGGCTGGAAGCTCGATCGCCCGGCGCTGTTCGATCAGGATCGGCTGCTGATCGACACGCTGATGGCGCCCACCCGCATCTATGTGAAAAGCCTGCTGCCTCTGATCCGCGAACGCCGTATCAAGGGGCTGGCGCATATCACCGGCGGCGGCCTGCTGGAGAATATCCCGCGCGTGCTCCCCGCCGGCTGCCACGCCGATGTCGATGCGGACGCATGGCCCCAGCCGCGCCTGATGGCTTTCCTGCAGGCGCAGGGCGCGATCGAGCCGGAGGAGATGGCGCGCACCTTCAACTGCGGCATCGGCATGGCCGTGATCGTGCCGGCCGACTCCGCCGACGCGACCGCCACAGCGCTGGAGGCTGCGGGCGAAACCATATTCCGCATCGGCGCGATTCGCGCGGGCGAGCGCGGGTGCACCGTGCGCGGCTCCGCCGAAACATGGAGCGCGCGCGCCGGCTGGACCGCGACGCATAACGCATGACCGCCCCAGCCGCACTCGCGATCCTGATCTCCGGCCGGGGATCGAACATGGAGGCGCTGGTGGCGGCGGCTGGCGATGCCTATCGGGTCGCCGTCGTTGCATCCGACAAGCCGGAAGCCGCCGGCCTGGCATGGGCGCGCGAACGGGGTATCCCGACCTTCGCTCTCTCGCCCAGGGAGATCGGCAAGACGGCCTATGAAGCCGCGCTAGACGCGGCGCTGCGCGCGGCGGGGGCGGAATATATCGCGCTCGCGGGCTATATGCGGCTGCTGTCCGACACCTTCGTGGCGAGCTGGCGCGGGCGGATCGTCAACATCCACCCCTCGCTCCTGCCCAGATACAAGGGCCTGGACACGCACGCCCGCGCCATTGCGGCCGGGGACAGGGAAGCCGGCTGCTCCGTCCATATCGTCACCGAGGAGCTGGACGGCGGCGCGGTGCTGGGGCAGGCGCGCGTGCCGATCCTTCCCGGCGACGACGCCGAAACGCTTGCCGCGCGAGTGCTGGAAGAAGAACATCGGCTCTATCCGCGCGTTCTGGCATCATGGCTGACACACTGACCCCCACCGAAGCGCTGGAGCGCATCCGCAAGATCGCGCTGGCGCTGCCCGCGAGCGCGGAGCGGCTGAGCCACGGCGCGCCCGGATTCCATATCGAAAAGGGCAAGTTCTTCGCTTATTTCTGGCACGACCATCATGCTGACGGAGAGACGGTGGCGATCGTCAAGGCCACCGATCGCGAGGAACAGGCGATGCTGATCGAGATGGACCCTGATTTCTATTTCCGTCCCGCCTATCTTGGGCCTTACGGCTGGGTCGCCATGCGCCTCTTGCGTGAGCATACCGACTGGGATCGCGTGGCCGACAGGATCGCGCGGAGCTGGGAACTGGTCGCCCCGCGCCGCCTGCTGGAGATGGGGGGACGATGAGCGACGCCACCAACCGCCGCCGCTGGGTCACGCTCGCCGAGATGGTCGCCGTGGTCGGCATGCTGATCGGCGCGGCGACGCTTTATCTCAACTGGTCCGGCCGCCGCGCCGACGAAGCCGCCCGCGCCGCGCAGGCCGCCAGCGTCGAGCATGCGCGGGGCATCGTGACTTTGGTCGGCAAGGTAGCGAACGGCGGCGACGCCCTGACGCTTTCCGACGGCGACCGCAACTTCAGCGCCGCGACCGTCACCTTCCCCAAGTCTTTGGGCGTCTCTGCGCAAGACGCCCTCCCCGGCCCGCGTATCGCCGCCGACTGGTTCGCCGATGCATTGCTGAAGGCGAACGAAGGCACGGACGCTCGCCACGGCCGCCTCCCCGTGCTGATCGCGACAAATTGGTGGGACGGCGACAAGAGCCACAGCGAAACCGCGCTTTACGACGTACTGTGGCGCACCGATTCGCGCTTCCTGCGCGGGAAGAAGGTAGTGCTGACGGGGCTGGCGCTCACGTCACGGAACGGCTCGCCGGCCGCGCTGGAAGCGGCCTGGGGGCGGGAGAAGAAATAGGCTGCCTCATCATGCCCGCGCAAGCTGGCTTCGCTATCGAACACAATGCATCAATCGGCCAATCCAACATATAAAATTCTTGCTTTTTCTTGAAAGTAAACTCCCAGTCTTTCAAGATTCGAGGAAGTTGCGAGGAGGGGGAGACGAGGATGCGCGTTTCAAGGATTCTATTGGCTATTCTCGCGAGTGTGGCATTTTTCAGCTCACCTGTTCTTGGGCAGGTGCAGCGAAGCGATCTTGAATCAGCGAAGAATCTGCTCAAAGAAGGACATGCCGATCAGGCATTAGCTCTGGTTGATCCGATTATCACACAGGCGATGCTCAAAGACGCCAATAATCCGACTGCCACTTGCCCAAGCGCGGCGGCTGCCGTTTTACAGCTTTTCATGAAAGGTGACTTCAGCATTTCAGTCGAAAACGACTGGTGTGAGGCAATGCTTGTCAAAGGTTATGCACTGAATGAGCTGAAGCGATCGACAGAGGCTGAGGAGGTGCTCAAAACCCTCGTCGGTCATGCACCGAACGACGCGCAATATCTGATCGAATATGCCTATACAGTTAGGTTGAACGGTGGGTTGGAGCGTGCGCTCAGCCTATACAAGCAAGCAGAAAAACTCGCATCCAAGATCCAGAATCGGAAAAGCGCGGCGCACTGGCAGGCTGCCGCCCTTCGCGGACAGGGATATGCTTATATCGACCTACAGCGCTGGGATGATGCCACAAAAGCTTATCAACGAAGCTTCAAATACGAACCCGAAAATGAAATAGCACGAAATGAATTACGGTATATAGAGGAGCATCGACCTCATTAACTCACCCCGTCAATACAGCCGCCATCTTCGGCACCACCGCATCGAACGCCTTGACCGGCCGGATCATCACCTTGAACCCGGTGATCAGCCCGTTCCCGTCCCATGAGATGATGTCGACGCCATTGACGTATTTCCCGTCCACTTCGCACTCGAACTCCAGCACCGCCGACCGTTCCGCGCGCCATTCACCGACATAGCGGAAGCTCTCTCCGCCCAGCACCTGCGCGGCGGCGAGCAGATATTTCATCGTCAGCGCCTTGCCCTTCTGCGGCGTATGGACCGCCGGGCTCTGGAACACGCAATCGTCGTGCAGCAGCGCCGCCAGCCGCTCCGGCGTCGGCGCGCGCATGTAATCGTGCCAGCGCGCGATCGGGTCTTGCCCGGCCATCAGTCCATCCCCGGATAGGTTGCGAATTCGGGCAGCTTATCCATCTCCCGCGTCCAGCCAAGCCGGTGCTTCGCCATGATATGCGCGCCGGGCGGAAAGGCGGCCGGATCGTCCATCGTGCCGGACTGGATATCGACGATCCCCGGCAGTGCGACCGGGTTGCGATAGAACAGCCCCGTGCCGCACGATGCGCAATATTCACGCGTCGCATCCTCCGAGGAACGATAGCCGCGCGTCTCGCCTTTCACCTCCACATCGCTCTCGTCGAAGGCGATCCAGCCGACCATCGGCGCGCCGGACCAGCGGCGGCAATCGTCGCAATGACACAGGGCATGATGTTTCGGCTCGCCCGCCGCGCGCCATGTCACCGCGCCGCAATGGCATCGTCCGGTCGTCGGCATCGAATCTCTCCTGCGCGATTGTTTCCTGTTTGTTCCCACAATCCTCGGTCCGGCGCAAGATATATTCCAGCGCTTGCCCCGATGGCCTATGTTCCCTAACTGTTCGGGCGTGACTGTTCCTGCCCCCTCGACCGACGATCCGCCCTATCTCGCCGGCCTCAACGCGCCGCAGCGCGAGGCGGTGTTGACCACGGACGGCCCCGTCCTGGTCCTCGCCGGCGCGGGCACGGGGAAGACGGCGGCGCTCACCGCGCGGCTCGCGCATCTGCTGTGGACGCGGCGGGCCTATCCGTCCGAAATCCTCGCCGTCACCTTCACCAACAAGGCGGCGCGGGAGATGAAGGAGCGCGTCGGACGGCTGGTCGGCGATGCGGTGGAAGGGATGCCGTGGCTCGGCACTTTCCATGCGATCGGCGCGAAGATGCTGCGCCGCCATGCCGAGCTGGTCGGTCTGCAATCGAACTTCACGATCCTCGACACGGACGATCAGCTACGGCTGCTCAAGCAATTGATCGTGGCCGCGAATATCGACGAGAAGCGCTTCCCTGCGCGCAGCCTCGCCGGGCTGATCGACGAATGGAAGAACAAGGGCCTCACCCCCGCCGACGTGGATGCGGGCGAGAGCGAGCGCTATGGCAACGGGCGCGGCGGCGAGCTTTACCAGCAATATCAGGATCGGCTGAGGGCGGTGAACGCCTGCGACTTCGGCGACCTGTTGCTGCATGTGCTGACGATCCTGAAGACGAACCGCGACGTCCTGGCGCATTACCAGCAGCGCTTCCGCTACATCATGGTGGACGAATATCAGGACACCAATAGCGTCCAGTATCTCTGGCTGCGGCTGCTCGCGCAGGAACGGCGCAACATCTGCTGCGTCGGCGACGACGACCAGTCGATCTATTCATGGCGCGGCGCGCAGGTGGAGAATATCCTGCGCTTCGAGCGCGATTTCCCCGGCGCGAAGGTGATCCGGCTGGAGCAGAACTATCGCTCCACGCCCCATATTCTCGGCGCTGCCGGGGGCGTGATCGCCAACAACGCCGGGCGGCTCGGCAAGACATTGTGGACCGAGATCGACGCGGGCGAGAAGGTCCGCGTGATCGGCGTGTGGGACGGGCCGGAGGAAGCGCGGCGCGTCGGCGAGGAGATCGAGGCGGCGCAGCGCGAGGGCGCGAGCCTCGACGACATCGCCATCCTCGTCCGCGCGC
>JASGGR010000194.1:0-5683 GCA_047602705.1 Sphingomonas bacterium
CGCGGGGCGGGGCGCGCCGCCGCCCACGGCGGACCTCGACGCGCGACGGCTGGGGCTTCGCCGCGAGCACTGGATCTACCTCGCCGGGCTGGGTGGCGTCATGGCGATATGGTGGCTGATCCAGTTCCAGCAGCTCGTCGGCCTCGCGCTGGGCGCGGGCGGTGCCGGCGTGGTCGGCTATATCCTGTTCACCGCCGTCTTCCGTCTGCCGGCCGCGGAGCGCAACCATATCCTGCTCGCGCTGGCGCTGATCCTGCTGTCGATCCTGTTCTGGGCCTTCTACGAGCAGGCGGGGTCATCGCTGAACCTCTATACCGCGCGGCATGTCGACCGGCGGCTGTTCGGCGTGGAGATGCCGGCCTCGGTGTTCCAGTCGCTCACCGCGATCAACATCGTGATCTTCGGGCCGGTGCTGGCGTGGCTGTGGCTGCGCCTCGCGCGGCACGGGCGGGAGCCGTCTGCGCTGGCGAAGTTCGGCATCGGGCTGGTGCTGCTAGGCGCGGGGTTCCTCGTGCTGGCGGCCGGCGCGCGGGCGGCGGGCGCGGCGCCGACGCCGCTGGTCTTCATCGTGCTGCTCTATCTCTGCCACACGCTCGGCGAGCTGTGCCTGTCGCCGACGGGGCTGGCGGCGATGAGCCGGCTGGCCCCGGCGCGGATGGCGGGGCTGCTGATGGGCACATGGTTCTTCGCCTCCGCCACCGGCAATTTCGCCGCCGGCCTGATAGCCCGCACAATAGGAACCGGTGCGGAGGGGCAGGCGATCGCGACCTTTTCCACGGTCGGATGGACCGCCGCCGCGAGCGGCGTTGTAGTGGCGTTGCTCGGCTCCCGCCGGCTCTATGCCCGGTCCCGTAGCGCCGCGTAGCGATCGGGCAGGGTGAAGCCGAAGCCCAGCGGATCCTGGCGGTCGATGGTGAAGGTGGCGGTGCCGGTGAAACTCGCCTGCCCGGCGACACGCACCTGCACGGCGGGCGTAGCCCCCGCCTTTGCCTCGCCAGCCACCTCCGCCGTGAAGGGGATGCCGGTGGGGCCGTGGAAGGCGCGGCGGATGCCCGGCCCGATCAGTCCCTTCGCATGGTCTGCGGCCATGCGCGCGGTGACGCCGCTGCCGGTCGGGCTGCGATCAACCTGCCCGTCGGCGAAGACGCAGAGGTTCCAGGTCGGCGCTGGCGGCGGCGCGTCATCGGTGAGGATCGTGCCGTAGAGGAAGCCGAGATCGGCGGCGTCCGGGTGGACGATCGCGAGCGCCCGCCGGCCTTCCTCCGTGATCGCCTTGCCGGCCGCGACCAGTTGCTCCAGCGGAGTTTCGAAGAAATCCAGTCCGATCCGCGACGAAGGCAGCATCGTGTAGAAGGCCCCGCCATAGGCAAGATCGCAGGCGACCTTCCCCAATCCCGGCACATCGAGCAGCACGTCGCTTCGCGCCAGGAAGGCGGGAACGCTGTCGAACGCCGTGCCCACCACATGCCCGTCCTCCACCGTGCAGCTCAGGCGGACGAGGCCGCAAGGCAATTCGATCGCGAAGCGCGTCTCCGGCCCCGTCGCGTCTACGCAGCCGCTCTCGATCAGCCATTTGCCCAACGCGATCGTGGCATGGCCGCACATCGTACTGTAGCCCTCGTTATGGGTGAAGAGCGCGGCGAATACCGCCTCCGGATGCGTAGGGGCGACCGGGATGACGCCATACATGTCCGCATGGCCGCGCGGCTCCAGCATCAGCGCGCGGCGCAACGCGTCATGCTGCGTCTGAGCCTCGCGCCTCTTGTCGAGGATCGTCGCGCCGGAAAGGGCGGGATAACCCTCCACCACGATCCGCACCGGCTCGCCAGCGGTGTGCATGTCGACGACTTTCAGCCGGATTATCCTCGTGTCGGGCATCCCATCCCCTTCCTTGCGCTTTTGATGGACTGTCCTCCGTCGATCGGCCGTTGACAACCAGCAAGGTCAATATATCGTATCCAGTATACCATAAATCTTTCGGACGACCGCGTGATGAAGGAGAGAGGGATGAGAACCATTTCGACCGGCGCCCTTGCGGCGGCCCTGTGTCTTGCGCTCCCGGCCGGGATGGTCGCCACGCCCGCATTCGCGGCGGCGGCCCCGACCCCCGGCAGCGCCGACGCGCGGTTGAAGGCGATCTATGACGCCGAATGGACCTGGCGGCAGAAGGAGCTGGCACGGGACGCCGACGAGGATTCGCCCAGTGCGCCCACCGATCACCTGCCGCGTGTCGATGCCGCCACACAGGCCCGGCACCTCGCTTACTGGAACAACGTGCTGGCCGAGCTGGCGAAGATTCCGCGTGACCAGCTTTCACCGGAGGAGCGGGTGAATGCGGAGGTGTTCGAGACGATCATCGTCGGCTTCGTCAACGATATCCGCTTCAAGATCTACGAAGCGCCGTTCAACGCGGACACGTTCTTCTGGACCGGCTTCGGCCCGCGCGGCGGTTTTTCGGATGAGAAAGGCTATGAGCTGTATCTCGGCCGGCTGAAGGACGTGCCGCGCTATTTCGCGGAGCAGACCGACAATATGCGTGCCGGGCTGAAGCGTGGTTTCACCGTGCCGAAGGTGGCGACCATCGGCCGCGACAAGACGATCGAGCCATATACCAAGGCCGACGACAGCAACCCCCTGTTCCTGCCG
The DNA here is from genome assembly GCA_047602705.1 of Sphingomonas bacterium. Taxonomy (GTDB): domain Bacteria; phylum Pseudomonadota; class Alphaproteobacteria; order Sphingomonadales; family Sphingomonadaceae; genus Sphingomonas. Next base: position 2,647 of record JASGGR010000194.1, read on the forward strand.
TTCCAGCAGATGCCGTCCAATATCCCGGCTGCCCGGCAGGAGGAGTTGCGGGCGCAGGCGCGCGCGATCATCAACGGGCAGGCGGTGCCCGCCTATGTGAAGCTGCTGAGCTTCATGCGCGACGTCTATATGCCCGGCGCGCGCACCGACATCGGCGCATCCAGCCTGCCGGACGGCAAGGCCTATTATCAGGCGATGATCGAGAAGTTCACCACGCTGAAGAAGACGCCGGAAGAAATTCACCAGATCGGCCTGAGCGAGGTGGCGCGGATCAAGGCCGACATGGAGGCGACAAAGCAGAAAGCGGGGTTCAAGGGTTCGCTGGACGAATTCCAGAAGTTCCTGAAAACCGATCCGCAATTCTATGCCAAGACGCCGCACGAATTGCTCGCCGACGCATCCTATTGGGTGAAGAAGGCCGACTACAAGCTGAAGGACACGATCGGCTTCCTGCCGCGCTTCCGCCATGGCATCGTGCCGGTGCCGCCCGCGCTCGCGCCGATCTACACCGGCGGACGCGGCGGGCTGGATGCCTGCATGTTCAACACATACGACCTGCCTTCGCGGCCGCTCTACACCCTGCCGTCGCTCGCGCTCCACGAATGCACGCCGGGGCACAGCTTCCAGGCGGCGCTGGCGCTGGAGGGACCGCCGCGCCCGGCCTTCCGCAACGCCATCTATTTCTCCGGCTATGGCGAGGGCTGGGGGCTTTACACCGAATGGCTCGGCACGGTGATGGGCATCTATGAGACGCCCTATGAGGAGTTCGGCCGCGAAACCTATGAGATGTGGCGCGCGGTGCGGCTGGTGGTGGATACCGGCATCCACCATTATGGCTGGAGCCGCGACAAGGCGCTGGCCTATATGCGCGACAATCTGGCGCTGTCGGAGCATGAGATCACCACGGAGGTGGATCGCTATATCGCCTGGCCGGGGCAAGCGGTGTCCTATAAGCTGGGCGAGCTGGAAATCCGCAAGCTGCGCAAGGAGGCGGAAGCCGCGCTCGGCCCGAAGTTCGACCAGCGCAAGTTCCACGACGCGATCCTCGCGCTCGGCTCCGTGCCGCTGACGGTGCTGGATGAGCGGATCAAGCAGTTCATTGCCGACGGCGGGCAGAATCCGCCGCGCACCGCGCCCTGAGCCAGATGGGCAACATGCGCTTCGCATCCCGCTCGCATTCCCGATTTTGGAAGGAATGCGAGCGGAAGCATATTGCATCGTCTTATTGTGTATCGTATACGATATTCGATGTCAGGATTTGAGGTGTGATTGCCATGGCGATTGGGTGGAGCGGTGTCTTTCCGGCGGTGACGACGCAGGTTCGCGAGGATCTTTCGATCGATCTGTCTGAAACGCAGCGCGTGGTGGATGATCTGGTCCGCGATGGCGTTACGGGGATCATCGCGCTCGGCACGGTGGGCGAGAACAACTCGCTGGAATATGACGAGAAGGTTTCCGTGCTGTCCTCCATCGTGGAGGCCGTGGCGGGCCGCGTCCCGGTCATCACCGGGGTTTCGGAATATGACGAGCGCCGCGCGGCGCGTTACGCGCAGGCCGCGGAGAAGGCCGGCGCGGACGGGCTGATGCTGTTGCCCCCGATGGTCTATGTGCCCAAGCCGGCCGAGCTGGTCGCGCATTTCCGTGGCGTTGCGCAGCGCACCGGGCTGCCGATCATGCTCTATAACAACCCGCCCGCCTATCGCACGGTGATCGACCGCGAGGTGCTGGCGGCGCTGGTCGATGTGCCGAATATCGTGGCGGTCAAGGAATCCGCGCCGGATACGCGGCGCTTCACCGACTTCCGCAGCATCTTCGGCGATCGCTTCGTGCTGTTCGCCGGGCTGGACGATGTCGCGCTGGAGGGGCTGTATCTTGGCGCGCGCGGCTGGGTTTCGGGCCTCACCAATGCCTTCCCGAAAGAGTCGGTGGAACTGGTGCGCGCGTTCGAGCGCGGCGATCACGCCAAGGCGCTGGAAATCTATCGCTGGTTCATGCCCCTGCTCCATCTCGACGCGGAGCATGATCTGGTCCAGTCGATCAAGCTGGCCGAGCAGGTCATGGGGCGCGGCTCCGAACGCGTCCTGCCGCCGCGGCAGGTGCTGGAAGGTGCGCGCCGGGCCGAGGTGATCGCCATGGTGGAGCAAGCCGCCGCAACCCGGCCGTCGCTCGCAGCCTGACGCGCATGCGCCACACGTTTTTTTGCATCGACGGGCACACCGCCGGCAATCCCGTCCGGTTGGTGGCGGGCGGCGCGCCGTTGCTGAAGGGCGGCTCCATGTCCGCGCGGCGGCAGGATTTCCTGGGCCGCTTCGACTGGATTCGCACCGGCCTGTGCTATGAGCCGCGCGGGCATGACATGATGTCCGGCGGCTTCCTCTATCCCCCGACGCGTGAGGATGCCGATATCGGCATCCTGTTCATCGAGACGTCCGGCTGCCTGCCGATGTGTGGGCACGGCACGATCGGCATTGTCACCTTCGGGCTGGAGAACGGGCTGATCCAGCCCGTCGTGCCGGGGAAGCTGCGGATCGAGGTGCCGGCCGGGGTGATCGATGTCGCCTATGAGACGGAAGGCGACAAGGTGACGGCGGTGCGCATCACCAACGTCCCATCCTATGTCGCGGCGCGCGGCATCACGGTGGATGTCGAGGGGATCGGGCCGCTCACGATCGATGTCGCCTATGGCGGCAATTATTACGCGATCGTCGAGCCGCAGGGGCGCTACACCGGGCTGGACGATCTGGGCGCGGCGCGGCTGGTCGAACTGAGCGGCCGGGTGCGCGAGTCGGTGCGCGCGAAGGTCGAGCCGGTCCATCCGCTCGATCCCACGATCCGGGGCGTCAGCCACGTCCTGTGGGCCGACGGGCCGAAGGGCGAGGGCGCGGATGGGCGCAACGCGGTGTTCTACGGCGAGAAGGCGATCGACCGCAGCCCGTGCGGCACGGGCACGTCGGCGCGGCTGGCGCATCTGGCGGCGCAGGGACGGCTGGAGCCGGGCGACCGCTTCGTCCACGAAAGCTATATCGGCAGCCGCTTC
>JASGGR010000195.1:0-5682 GCA_047602705.1 Sphingomonas bacterium
CACCATGTTCCACGCGATGCGTCAGGCCGGGCAAGTCACGCCCGAACGCGGCGCGAACCTGCTCGACGGCGGCGCGCCCTTCTACACCACCTATCGCACCGGCGACGGCCGGCACGTCGCGGTCGGCGCGCTGGAAGCGCGGTTCTACGCCGCGCTGATCGGCCGGCTCGGGCTGGACGCGGCCGCCCTGCCCGACCGTGGAGACCGCGCGAACTGGCCCGCGCTGCGCACGATCCTCGCGGAGACGTTCGCCCGGCGGACGCGCGACGAATGGGTCGAATTGTTCGCCGATTGCCCGGACGCCTGCTTCTCGCCGGTGCTGTCGCTGGAGGAAGCGGGCGCGCATCCGCACAATCGCGCGCGCGGCATGTTTGTCGATTTCGACGGGCTGGAGCATCCCCGCCCCGCACCGCGCCTGTCGCGCACCCCCGGCACGATCACGAGCCGGCCCCCGCGCGTCGGCGAGCAGACGCGCGCCGTCCTGACCGACTGGGGCTTCGCGCCCGCCGAGATCGCGGACGGCATCGCGAGCGGCGTGTTCCTCGACACCGCCGCCTGACCTGTCATCAGAAGCGATAGAAACGGGAGGCGTTGCCGTTCAGCAGCCCTTCCTGCTCGTCGCGCGAATAAGGCGCGATGATCCGCCGATAGACATCCACGAGATCGGCGAACGATCCGCGATAGAGCGAATCCACCGGCCAGTTCGATCCGAAGAAGCAGCGGCCGGTGCCGAACAGCTCGATCACCGTCTCCACCACCGTGCGCATGGACTCATAGGTCCAGTCATGGTCGGTCATGCGGAGGCCCGAAATCTTGCACTGGACGTTCCCGAACTGCGCCAGTTGCCGCATCGCCGCGCGCCATGCGGCCAACCCCTCGGCATCGCGCCGCATCGGCATGCCGCAATGGCCGATCACGATCCGCGCGTCGGGGAAATCGCGGGCGAGGATGCTCAGCCCGGCGAGGCTTTCCTGCGCGAACGGCTCCTCGAAACAAAGCCCGCGCCGCGCCAGTTCCGCGAAGCCTGTGCGCAACGCGGGGGATTCCGCCGCCGCCGCGCCGCCCATCATGCGCACACCGCGAAAGCTGGCGTTGGCGCATTGGCGATCGAGCGTCTCCGCCACGTCCGGCGCGTCGAGCTGGGCATGGCCGACGACGGCGATCGGAATCCTGCCGAGATCGGCAAGGCTCTGCAGCCATGTCGGCTCCGCCGCCGGATCGGAGCCGAACGCCGCCTCGGCATGGACGATCTTCGCGACACGGGTGGGCGCGGCTTCGGCGAGATAATCGTCGAGCGTGTAATCCCCGCGATCCGCGAGCGGGCGGTAATCCCCAAGCATCCCGGTCCACGGCTCGCCCACCGTCTCCAGCCAGCTATAGGTCAGCTTCGCCCGGTTGAAGAGGTGAATATGGGTATCGACCCAGGCAATCGGTTCTTCCGCCATTTCCATCGCTCCCTGCTTTCGCTGATGAGGCGCATCCTGGCGCCCGACGCCCCCGGCCGCATTCCCGGCGTCGAGGGACATGGATCGCATCGCCCGTCCATGATCCGGGCATCGTTGCAATCTATATATGCGTTGTTATAGATAATATATAATAAGAGGCTTGGCGATGGAAAACGACAGGAGCGCGCACAATCCCCCGCACAAGCGCACCGCTTTCGTGACGGGAGGCGCGCACGGCCTGGGCGAGGCGATCGCGGAGCGGCTGGCGGCGGATGGGATCGCGGTGGCGATCGCGGATATCGACCTGGCCGGCGCGCAGCGGAATGCGGCCCGGCTCGGCGCGCGCGGCGCCGAAAGCCTCGCCCTGCACATGGACGCGGGCGACCCGGCATCGATCGCACAGGCGATAGATGCCACCCTCCGGCACTTCTGCGGGATCGACATCCTCGTCAATTGCGCCGGCGTATCGGGCATGCGCGCGCCGCTGGAGGATATGACGCTGGAGGATTGGGAACGGGTGGTGCGCATCAACCTGACCGGGGCGTTCCTCGCCTGCAAGGCCGTGATCCCGCAGATGAAGCGGCGCGGCTGGGGGCGGATCGTCAACGTCTCCTCGCAGGCGGGGCGCGCGCGCACCGGGGGCGGAAAGGCGCAATATGCCGCGTCCAAGGCGGGGATGATCGGCTTCTCGCGCGTGCTCGCCGACGAGGTCGGGCGTGACGGCATCACCGTCAACTGCATCGCCCCCGGCCGCACCATGACCTCGCTGACCATGGCCAATGCCGCGGGGAATCCCGATTATTTCGCGAGCGGGATCGCGCAGACGGCGCTGGGCCGGCTGGCCGTTCCCCGGGATTCAGCTAATGCCGTGGCGTTCCTCTGCTCCGATCAGGCGGGCTTCCTGACCGGCATGGTGATCGACGTGAACGGCGGCGCCTTCATGGCGTGACGCAGGCGGATGCCTCCACATCCTTCAGGAACGCGACGATCGCATCGGCATAGGGATCGTTGGCCGTGCCCGCGACCATATGGCCCGCCCCCGCGACCACCTCGACCGAGAAATCGGGAATCGCCGCCGCCATCTCCGCGACGGCCTCGTCCGTCACCATGTCGCTCTCGCCGCCGCGCAGCAGCCGCACCGGAACCGGGATCGCCGGCGCGACCGACAGGAGCAGGTGGCTGCGCTCGACCAGCTCGTCCGCCTGCCGGAGGAAGCGCGGGTCCCAATGCCAGCGCCAGCGCCCGTCCGCGCCCTGCCGCAGATTGCGCCGCAGCCCATCGGAAGATTTGGGGCGGGCGCGGCCGCTATAGCCCGCCACGGCATCGCCCGCCTCCTCCAGCGAGGCGAATCCGTCGGGATGCGCATCCATGAAGGCGCGGACGCGCGCGGTGCCGTCCCGCGCCGGGCGAAGCGCGATATCCACCAGCGCCAGCGCGACCGGCCGGCGCTCGATCCCGCTGCCGAGCGCGTAGAAGCTCGCCAGCCCGCCCAGCGATGCGCCGACGAGCGCCACCCGCCCCTGCGCATGATCGACGACGGCGGTGAGGTCCTCCGCCATCGCCGGCAGGAAGTAATCGCCGTCCGTCGCCCACTCGCTCTCGCCATGGCCGCGCAGGTCGAAGCGGATCACGCGATAGCCGTGCCGCACCAGCGCGGCGGACAGGCCCCGCCACGAATGCCGGGTCTGTCCCCCGCCATGCGCGAGGATGACGGTCATCGCCCCCGCGCCTTCGACATCGGCGACGAGGGAGAGGCCGGAGCGGGTTTGGATGCGGGTGGCTGTCATAACTGTCCTGCCTCTATCACATCATTTTCCGGCGGCCATCCGCTCCTCGTCCAGCACGAACGGCGTCATGCCAGCCCTCTGCGGAACTGACGGAACAGGCGCGGCCTTGCCGTATGCGATGATTGTGCATAATATATTTATATTAACCCTGTCCAGCCGCGAGATGCGATGGTGGAAAGATGCAATGAAGCGCGGCAAGGCGGATCGCGATGGCGTGACGGCCATGGCCCGCGAGCGCGCCGGATCGACCGGGCGAGAGGCCGCGCCCTTCGACCGGCACTGATTTAATCCCGACCCTGATTTACAACGATATCCCCGATGGAGATGCCTGATGAACAGCCATGACAGCCGGTTCGGAATCGCGATTCCCCCGTTCGTTTCCAGCCCGAAGCAGCTTCTGATCGGCGGCAAGTGGCAGCCGGCGGCGTCGGGCAGGACGTTCGAGACGGTCGACCCCTCCACCGGCCGGGTGCTGACCACATTGGCCGAGGGCGGCGCGGAGGATATCGATCTGGCGGTGAAGGCCGCACGGCGCGCGTTCGAGGGCGAATGGAGCCGCTGGACGCCCTACGACCGCCAGCGGCTGATGATGCGCGTGATCGACCTGATCGAGAAGAACTACGACGAGCTGGCGACGATCGAGACGCTCGACATGGGCCAGCCGCGCGCCCGCGTGCTCGGCTTCAGGAACTGGCTGTCGCAGATGATCTTGTTCTACGCCTCGCAGGCGGCGGCGGCCACGACGGAGACGCCGCACAATTCGATGCCGGGCCAGGTCGTCACGTTCAACCTGAAGGCGCCAGTCGGCGTCGTCGGGGGCATCATCGGGTGGAACGGGCCGCTGATGAGCATGTGGTGGATCTTCGGCCCGACGCTCGCCACCGGCTGCACCGCGGTGCTCAAGCCCGCCGAGGACGCCTCGCTCAGCGTGCTGCGCATGGCGGAGCTGCTGATGGAGGCGGGGCTGCCCGACGGCGTCATCAACATCGTCACCGGCCCCGGCGCGACCGCCGGCAACGCGCTCGCCTCGCATCGCGACGTCAACCGCATCTCCTTCACCGGCTCCACCGAAACCGGGCGGCGGATCGTCGAAGGCTCGGCCTCGAACATCAAGCGCGTCCAGCTCGAGCTGGGCGGCAAATCCCCCGACATCGTGTTCGCCGACGCCGATCTGGACATCGCCGTCCCCGGTGCGGCGATGGGCGTCTACGGCAACACCGGGCAGGTCTGCGTCGCGGGATCGCGCCTGTTCGTCCAGCGATCGATCCACGACGAGTTCGTCGAGCGGCTGAAGGCGTTCAGCGCCACCGTCCGCATCGGCGACGGGCTGGACCCGGATGCGCAGCTCGGGCCGCTGATCTCCGCGCGCCAGCTCGATCGCGTGATGGGCTATGTCGATATCGGCAACAAGGAAGCCGCGCTCGCCGCTGGCGGACGCCGGCTGGAAGGCGCGCTGGCGGACGGCTATTTCATCGAGCCGACGGTGTTCGCGAACGTCAGCAACACGATGCGGATCGCGCGGGAGGAAATCTTCGGCCCGGTGATCTCCGTGATCCCGTTCGAGGATGGCGAGGAGGCGCTGAAGCTCGCCAACGACACCGAATACGGGCTGGCCGGCGGCGTATGGACGCGCAGCCTCTCCACCGCGCACAAGATGGCGGCCGGAATCCAGGCGGGCACGATCTGGGTGAATTGCTATGGCGCGCTCGATCCCAATGTCGGCTTCGGCGGCTACAAGGCGAGCGGCTATGGCTGGAAGGGCAGCCGCGATCATGTCGACAGCTTCCTCTACAAGAAGGCGGTCTACATGAACATCGCGTGAGGCGCGCCCTACCCCCGCGCCGCCCGGCACCCGGCAGCGCGGGGGGATCACGCCATCGTCGCGCCGCCGTTCACGTCCACCACCGCGCCGCTGACATGGCGCGCTTCCGGCGAGGCGAGGAACGCCACCGCGTCCGCGACATCCTCCGCCGTGCCCAGCCGGCCAAGCGCGGTGTTGGCCGCCGCGCGCGCGAAATAATCGGCGCTGCCGCCGCTCGTCCCGTCGGTCATCGCCGTCCTGATCGTCGAGGGCGCGACGCAGTTCACCGTGATCCCGTCATCGGCCAGCTCATGCGCGAGCGCCTGCGAGAAGCCGATGATCGCCGCCTTGGACGCGGCATAAGCGGTGATGCACTTGCCCGAACGCCCGCGCGCCGCGCGCGAGGACATGTTGACGATCCGCCCCGCCGGGCGCCCGCGCATCAGCGGGATCGCCGCGCGGCACATCAGCATCGTGCCGATCACGTTGACGCGCTGGATGCGTTCCCATGTGGCGAGCCGCGTCTCCTCGATCCCGACCATCCGCCCGTCCTGCAACGCGGGCACGCCGGCATTGTTGACCAGCACGTCGAGCCGGCCATGCCGCCGGCGCGCTTCCGCGAACGCGCGCGCGACAGCATCCTCGTCCG
>JASGGR010000196.1:0-5656 GCA_047602705.1 Sphingomonas bacterium
TGCGCCGGCTTCCGCCCCGAACACGCGCTGGGCCGCGCGGGCCTCGCCGCGCTGCGCCGCTTCGCGCATGACGGCGGGCTGCTCGGCGCGCTCGACACGGGGGTGGAGGTGCTGGCGCGCGCCGGTGTCGCGGGGCGCGGGCCGGTCGCGATCCACTGGGAGGCCGCGCCCGGATTCCGCGAGCGCTGGCCGGACGTTCCCGTCACCGACGCGCTCTACGCGATCGGCGCGCGCGTGTTCACCTGCGCCGGGGGCACGGCGGCGCTCGACATGATGCTCGAGCGGCTGGCGCTGAGCCACGGCCTCGCCTTCGCCCATGCGGTGTCGGAGCAGTTCATCCACGATCGCATCCGCCGCGCGGGCGAGGCGCAGCGCATGGCGCTCGGCCGGCGGCTGGCGGTGCGCAACCGCGCGGTGCTGGGGGTGATCGCGGTGATGGAGGCGCATCTCGACACGCCGTTGCCCGCGTCCGCGCTGGCCGCGCGCGCCGGGCTTTCGGTGCGGCAGGTGGAGCGGCTGTTCGGCGCGCATGTCGGCGTGCCGCCGCAGGATTATTACCGGCGGCTGCGCGTGGAGCGGGCGCGGTCCCTGCTGGAGACGACCGACATGCGCGTGCTGGACGTGGCGCTGGCGACCGGATTCGATTCGGCCTCCGCGCTCGCCCGCGTGTTCCGCCGTGCGTTCGGCGTCAGCCCGGCATCGGTGCGCAAGCCCGTGCGCTAACCCCCTTGCCTGACCCGGAACCGGCCCGCAGCATCGCGTGCGTATACGGGCGCGCGCCGAAGCCGCCCGGAAACAGGGAGGGAGCGGCGATGTCGGGTCAGCCGTTGATCGAGGTCCGTTCGATCGATTTCGTTCCGCTGGAGGAACGGCATGGAAAGGTGTGGCACTTGTGGCCGATCTGGTTCGCGGGCGATGCGCATCTCGCCACGCTCGCCACCGGCGCATTGGGCATAGCGATGGGGACCAACCTGTTCTGGTCGATCGTCGCGATCGTCGGCGGATGCGCGCTCGGCACCTTCTTCATGGCCTTTCACGCGGCGCAGGGGCCGCAGCTCGGCCTGCCGCAGATGATCCAGTCGCGGCCGCAGTTCGGGCATCTCGGCGCGCTGCTGGTATGGGGCGTCGCGCTCGTCACCTATGTCGGATACAACGCCTTCAATCAGGTGCTTGCCGGGCAGACGATGCACGAGCTGGCGGCGCTGCCGGTGCGGCCCACCATGGTGGTGTTCACCATCGTCGGCCTTGCCGTGGCGCTGATCGGGTGCGACCTGATCCACCGGGCGCAGCGCATCCTGGCCTTCCTGCTGATCGCGATCCTCGTGGTGTTCAGCGTCGGCGCGATGCTGTTCGTGCCGCTGCCGGCGGGCCAGCTCGATCCCGGCCGTTTCGCGGTCGTGCCGTTCCTGATGCAATTCTTCGCGGCGGCCGCCTATCAGCTCAGCTGGTCGATCTACGTCTCCGATTACTCGCGCTACCTTCCGCCGGATGTCGGCGTGCGATCGGCCTTCTGGTGGACGTTCGCGGGCGCGATGATCGGTGGCGTGTGGATGATGCTGGTCGGCGCGGTGGCGGTCGCGGCCTTTCCGCAGATGAACGTGATCGCCGCCGCGCGGATGGTGGGCGACGCGATCGTCCCTGGCTTCGGCACGGTGCTGCTGGTGGTGGCGTTCGCCAGTCTCATCACGGCCACCTCGCTCAACTTCTACGGCGCGTCGCTCACCTTGCTCAGCATCGCAGACGCGTTCCGCAAGATCACGGCATCGGTGAGGAACCGGGTGACCGCGCTGCTGATCGTGATGATCGCCTCCTCGATCCTGTCCTTCTCCGCATCGGGCAGCTTCATGCACCAATATGAGCTGCTGCTGTCGATCCTGATCTACCTGTTCACGCCATGGACCGCGATCAACCTAGTGGATTTCTACATCGTGCGGAAATGCCATTATTCGATCCCCGACATCTTCGATCCCGACGGCATCTACGGGCGATGGAACGCGGCGGGGCTGGCCGCCTATGCGATCGGCTTCGCGGCGATGGTGCCGTTCTTCAGCACGCATCTGTTCACCGGCGCGGCGGCGCGGCTGCTGGGCGGGGTGGACGTGTCGATGCTCATCGGCCTGCCCGTTTCCGCCTTCGCCTATCTGTGGCTGTGCCGCCGGCAGAACATCGCCGGACCGGCGGAGGAGCGGGTCGCCCAATCATAAGGAAAACGCGACTTGACCATAAGAAGCCTTGCTGAATAGCCTCTCGCACCAGCAGGTTCATAACAGCCGAAACGACAGAACAGGTCCGTTGGATCGCGACGCCGGGAGCATCGCTTCCCGCAACGATGGCGATTGCCCTCGGCGGATCGAATTGGGGGGAGAAACATGGTTCGACACCAGCTTATGACCGGCGCCGCATTCATCGCCCTCGCGCTTTCGGCATCGCAGGCGCAAGCGCAACAGGCGCAGGACAGCGAGCAGGACGACGTCATCGTCTACGGCAGGGGCGAGACGCGGCAGGTGCAGACGCTCACCGCCGCGGATATCGCCGCCAGCGCGCCGGGCACCAGCGCGCTCAAGGTGCTGGAGAAGCTGCCCAGCGTCTCCTTCCAGTCCGCGAACGCGCTGGGCACCAACGAATGGTCCACGCGCATCTCCGTGCGCAGCTTCGCGCAGAACCAGCTAGGCTTCACGCTGGACGGCGTGCCGCTGGGCGACATGAGCTACGCCAATTTCAACGGCCTGCACATCAGCCGCGCGATCGCGTCGGAGAATATCGCCCGTTCCACGCTGGCGCAGGGCTCGGGCGCGCTGGACACCGCCTCCAGCTCCAACCTGGGCGGCACGCTGCAATTCTTCAGCAAGACGCCGGACGACAATATGGGCGGCGATCTGGAGGCGAGCTACGGCAGCGAGAACGCCTATCGCCTGTTCGGCCGGCTGGAGACCGGCGATATCGGCGGCGGGGTGAAGGGCTATGTCAGCGGCTCATGGCTCGACGCGCCGATGTGGAAGGGCGGCGGCAAGCAGCAGGCATGGTCGGTCAACAGCAAGCTGGTCGTGCCTTTGGGCGCGAAGGGCAGCATCACCGCCTTCGCCAATTATTCCGATTTCAAGGACGACGACTATATGGATATGTCGCTCGCCCTGATAAAGGAATATGGCTGGAACTGGGATTATCTCAGGAAGGACTATGCCACCGCGCTGACGATGGCGAAGAACTATTGGAACGGCGTATATTATACCAGCGCGCCGGGATATCCGCAGCCGATCCTCGTCACCGACACCTATTACAACGGCTACGGTTTGCGTAAGGACTTCCTGGCCGGCGCGAACATCGATTATCAATTCAGCGACGCGGTTTCGCTCAGGCTGGTTCCCTATTACCACCACAACAAGGGCATCGGCACCTGGTGGACGCCGTTCGCGGCTTCGCCGAACGGCGCGCCCTGGTCCATCCGCTCGACCGCCTATGACATCGACCGCGCCGGCCTGACCGGATCGCTGACGTTCAGGGTTTCCAATCACACGATCGAGGTGGGCGGCTGGTACGAGCACAACAATTATGCGCTGACGCGCGAATATTTCCCGCTCACGGCCGGCAGCACATCGAGCGTCGCGGACCGGCAGTGGCCGACTGATCCATTCTTCATCGATTACAAATATGACGACAAGATCAACACCTGGCAGTATTTCGTACAAGATACATGGCAGGTCACGCCGGAATTCAAGATCAGCGCCGGTTTCAAGGGGCTGAACGTCAGGATCGACAACCGGCTCGATCCGGCCAGCCAGGGTTCGCTCGCCGATCGCGATACGACCGGCAGGCTCCAGTCAAAGGACATGTTCATCCCGCAGGTCGGCGCGAACTATAATTTCTCGAGCGCGATCGAAGGCTTCGTCAGCTATGCCGAGAACATGCGCGCCTTCACGATCGAGCCATTCCAGACGAACCGCGCCGGCTTCCAGGCGATCGAGCATGCCATCAAGCCGGAAACCTCTTGGACGCTGGAAGGCGGCCTGCGTTTCCACCTGCAGGATTTCGAGGGGTCGATCGCGGCCTATCACGTCAAGTTCAGCAACCGCCTGCTTTCGATCCAGCCATGCAACGCGGTGGTGGGGTGCCCGACGATCCTCTCCAATGTCGGCTCGGTCACGACCAACGGCGTGGAGATGGCGGGCACCTATCGCTTCACCCACGCGCTGTCGCTCTACGGCTCCTATGCCTTCACCGACGCGAAATATGACGACGACGTGCTGAGCGGGCAATTGTGGGCCGTCAAGGGCAAGCAGGTCGTCAACACGCCCCGCCACATGGCCAATGCTGACCTCTCCTACGACGACGGGGCGATCATCGCGCGGGTCGGCGCGAATTACCAGAGCCGGCGCTATTACACCTTCACCAACGACGCTGGCGTGGACGGGCGCGTGCTGGTGGACCTGACGCTCGGCTACCGCTTCCACGATGCCGGCGGCCTGCTCGACGGGCTGGAGATACAGGGCAACGTCACCAACCTGTTCGACAAGAAATACGTCGGGACGCTGGGGCAGAACGGCTACGCCTTCAACGACCCCAAGGGCACGCTCGCATCGATGCTGATCGGCGCGCCGCGGCAGGCGTTCATCACGTTGCGCAAGCGGTTCTGATCGCCGGAAGGGCCGTCATGCCGCGACGGGGGTCATGCAAGGCCATGGCCCCGCGCGCGCACGATCAGCACCGAGCAATCGACCTTGTGCGTCATCCGGTCCGAGCGCCGCCCGAACAGCCGCTCCCACAGGTCGATGTGCGCCGTCGCCCCGATGACGAGCAGGTCCGCGTCATGCTCGCGCACGAATTCGACGATCTGCTCGACCGGACGTGCGGTAAATATATGTATCCGGGGCGCCACGCCCTTGCGCCCGGCGATCCGCTCGACGAGCATCCGCCGCTGGTCGATCGGGCGGGGGCCGGCGGAAGCATCGCCGGCATCGCCAGATCGCGGCGAGGCTTCATCGACCAGGATGATGTCCAGCGTCGATCCTTTCGCCGCGGCGAGATCGAGCGCGGTGCCCAAGGCCGCGAGCGAATTCTCCGAGCCGTCATTGGCGTGGACGATGCGGCGGAACAGATTCATGCCCCGACTCCGGTGAAAGGCGGTGCCGCAATCGTTTCACGCGGCGGCGGCGTTCGCAAGGAATGTCGTTTCCGCCGCCGGCAGATGTGCGAACAGGGCCGGCGTCCAGCGGCCTACAGCCCTTCGCCCTCCACCCATTGCGCATTGGAGAGCGAGCGGGCCAGATCCCAGGCCTGTCGGCGGATATCCGGCACGGCGACGCTTTCCCAGAAGGCGCCGCGCGTCATCGGGCCGATCGCGTAGAGGTCGCCGTTCGCCTGCCCATCGGCCGCGATCGTGCGGCAGCGCGCATCCACGTCGATCCCCAGATGCTCGGCGTCGGGCCGGATGGCGCCGCGCTCCACCAGCCGTGCGAGCAGCGGCTCGCCTGTGCGGGTCAGGTCGCCTTGCGGGCCGGTGCAGTTGACGACGCGCTGGGCGACCAGATGCGACGGCGCATCCGCGCCGCGCGCGCGCCACGTCACCGCGATGCCGTCGGCGCGCTCGGCGGCGTCGCGCATCTTGCCGGCATGGATCGAAAGCTGCCCGCTCGCGATCAGCGCGGCGATCCGCTCCGCC
>JASGGR010000197.1:0-5566 GCA_047602705.1 Sphingomonas bacterium
CCGGAATCGGGGAAGCGCCCGCGCCACGCCTCGCGCGCGGCGAAGAGCGCATCCGCCAGCCGCCCGAGGCTCGCGGGGAGCAATGCCTCCAGCCGCTGCCGCAGCGCCGCCGCCAGTCCGGCCGAGGCCCCGCCCGTGCCGATCGCGACGATAACGGGCGACCGGTCGACGATCGCGGGGAGCGTGAAGTCGCACAGGTCCGGCCGGTCCACGGCGTTCACCAGCACGCCGCGCGCCCTGAGCCGTGCTACGGCCGCATCATCGTCCACGACGATGGCCAAGGCCGCATCGCCATGTTCCTCCACCGCCACCGCGCCCGCGCGTTCCAGCAGCCGGCGCTTCGCATCCGCCGCCTCGCCTTCCCCGATCAGGATCACCGGCCGCCCTTGCAGCCGGACGAACAGGGGGAGGCTGTGGAGCGTCACAGCCAGTCCGGCACCCGTTCCGCCGCGAGGATCGTCTCGGCGGCGATGCGGTCCGCGACCACGGTGTAGCGGTCGCCGTCCACCAGCACCTCCGGCACGAGGGCGCGGCTGTTGTAGGTGGAGGCCATGGTCGCGCCATAGGCGCCCGCCGTGCGGAAGATGGCGAGGTCGCCGCGCGCCACGCGATCGATCTCGCGGCCCATCGCGAAGGTGTCGCCCGTCTCGCACACCGGGCCTGCGATGTTCGCCGTCATCGTCTCGCCGGTCGGGCGGACGGCGGCGAAATCGTGCCATGCGTCATACATGGCCACGCGCGCGAGGTCGTTCATCGCGGCGTCCACGATCACATAGGGGTTCACCACGCCGGGCTTCACCCAGATCACCTCGGTGAGCAAGGCCCCGGCATTGCCGGCGATCACGCGGCCCGGCTCGAACATCAGCTCGACGTTCCAGCCCGCAGTCGCGCGCGCCACCATCGCGCCGTAATCGGCGGGCGAGGGCGGCTCGTCATGCGACTTGTACGGCACGCCCAGCCCGCCGCCGAGATCGACATGGGTGATCGCGTGCCCGCGCGCGCGCAGCTCCGCCACCAGTTCGCCGACGCGGCGATAGGCGGCCTCCAGCGGGGCGAGATCGAACAACTGGCTGCCGATATGGATCGCCACGCCACGCAGATCGATCCCCGGCAAGGGCGCGAGCCGGTCGAAGATCGCGGGCGCGAGATCGATCGGCACGCCGAACTTGTTCTCCTTCTTGCCGGTGGAGATCTTGGCGTGCGTGCCCGCGTCCACGTCCGGGTTGACGCGCAGCACGGCGGGCGCGGTCAGGCCGCGCGCATGGGCGAGCGCGGCGAGCACCTCGCCCTCCTGCTCCAACTCCAGGTTGAACTGGCCGATCCCGGCCTCCAGCCCCTTCACCAGCTCGCGATCGGTCTTGCCCACGCCGGAGAAGACGATATCGCTCGCACGCATCCCGGCCGCCAGCGCGCGCGAAAGCTCGCCGCCGGACACCACGTCCGCGCCATAGCCTTCGTCCGCCAGCACGCGCAGCACGCCGATATTGGGATTGGCCTTGATCGCATAGGCCAGATGCACGCGGCCCGCCGGCTTCAGCCCCTCGCGGAACACCTGGGCGTGGCGGCGCAGCGTGGCGGCGGAATAGACATAGACGGGCGTGCCCACTTCGCGGGCGATTCGTTCCAGCGGCACACCCTCGCAATGCAGCGCGCCGTCGATCAGGGTGAAATGATCCATATTTACCTTGGCGGCAGGTCGAACTGGTCCGACCGGCGATCCTGAGAGTTGGTGAGGAGATCGTCGCTCCGCGCCGGCCGGGCCTGGACCGAGGGGCGGAGCAACTGGTTGGCGTTCGGCGCTTCCTCCGCGCCGTAAGGAGCGGGCGGCAAATCCTCCCCCTTGGCCGGCTGCACCCCGTGATACCGCCCGCAGGCGGCGAGCAGCAGCAACCCGGCGAGCGTGGCGAAGCGCTTCATGCCCTGTCTCCCCGCGCGGCGCGGATCGCGGCGCGCACATTGTCCGGCGCGGTGCCGCCGAAGCTCGTCCGGCTGGCGACCGATGCATCGACCGACAGCACCGAATAGACGCGATCGTCGATCCGTGCGTCGATCGCCTGGAGGCCGGCAAGCGGCACCTTGTCGAGCGTCACGCCCAGCGCCTCCGCCCGCGCCACCGCGCGGCCGGTGATGTGATGCGCCTCGCGGAACGGCACGTTCGCCTCGCGCACCAGCCAGTCCGCAAGGTCGGTGGCGGTGGCATAGCCGCTTTCGGCCAGCGCGCGCATCCTGTCCGTGCGGAAGGTGGCGCTTTCGATCATGCCCGTCATCGCCGCGAGGCTCAGGCCGAGCAGGTCGTGGCATTCGAAGACCGGCGGCTTGTCGTCCTGCATGTCCTTCGAATAGGCGAGCGGCAGGCCCTTCATCGTCACCATCAGGCTGACGAGGCAGCCGGAGATGCGCCCGGCATGGCCGCGCACCAGTTCAGCGGCGTCGGGGTTGCGCTTCTGCGGCATGATCGAACTGCCGGTGGACCATTGGTCCGAAAGGCTGACGAAGCCGAACGGCTGCGACGCCCACAGCACGAACTCCTCCGCCAGCCGCGACAGGTGCAGCGAGCATTGCGTGGCGCAGGTGAGATATTCGATCGCGAAGTCCCGGTCGGACACGGCGTCCAGCGAATTGCGCGTCGGCCCGTCGAAGCCGAGCGCCGCTGCCGTCGCCTCCCGGTCGAGAGCGAAGCCGGTGCCGGCCAGCGCCGCCGAGCCGAGCGGGCACAGGTTCATCCGCGCACGGGCATCACGGAAGCGCGAGGCGTCGCGCGCGATCATCTCGTGATAGGCCATCAGGTGATGGCCGAGCGTGACGGGCTGGGCGGATTGCAGGTGCGTGAAGCCGGGCATCACGTCGCCGGCATGTTGCTCCGCGCGCGCCAGCAGCGCCGCGTCGAGCGCCGCCAATGCATCGAGCGTCTGGTCGATCGCGTCGCGCACCCACAGGCGGAAATCGGTCGCGACCTGATCGTTGCGGCTACGCGCGGTGTGGAGCCGTCCCGCGACCGGCCCGATCGCCTCGGCGAGCCGCGCCTCGGTGAGCATGTGGATGTCTTCCAGCGCCAGATCGTCCGGCACGCCGTTCGCCGCATAATCGGCCGCAACCTGCTCCAGCCCGGCGGAAATCGCGGCCGCATCGGCCTCCGCGACCACGCCCTGTTTCGCCAGCATCGCGACATGCGCCCGGGATGCTTTGATATCCTGTCGCCACATCCGCTTGTCGAACGGGATGGATGCGTTAATCTCGCGCATCACCGCGGCGGGGCCTTCGGCGAACCGCCCGCCCCACATCTGATTGGAACCACTCATGGCTTCGCGTTCGGCGATCGTCTTTCTCCTCGGGCTGGCGCTGGCAGCCGGCGGCTGCGATAAGCAAAGGGCGGGCAGCGGGCAAGCGACGGCTGCGGATAATGCGATCACCGCCGACGAAGTGCGGCCCGACAGCGCGGCGCAGGCCCCCTCCGGCGCGGTCGATCGCAGCCACAAGGGGGAGGCCGCGCCCGACGTGGCCTTCACCGCGCCGGACGGCCGGAAGGTGAAGCTGGCGGATTTCAAGGGAAAGCCCGTGCTGCTCAACCTCTGGGCGACATGGTGCGCGCCGTGCGTGAAGGAATTGCCGAGCCTCGACGCGCTCGCCGCGAAGACGGGCGACACGGTGACATTGCTCGCCGTGAGCCAGGACATGCAGCCGGAAAAGGTCGCCCCCTTCGTGGCCGCGCGGCATCTCCAGCGGCTCAAGCCCTATACCGATCCCGACATGGGGCTGAGCCTCGGTTATCGCGTCAACCTGCCGACGACGATCCTGTTCGATTCGCAAGGCAAGGAGGTGTGGCGCACTTCCGGCGCGATGGATTGGGCGGGCGAGGATGCGGGCAAGCTGATCGCCGAGGCGCATTGACCGCAAGGCGCGGGACGCTTTCCGCCTGCGCCCATGCGATGAACGAGGCGAAGGAGATCGCCATGACCGGGATTCTATCGTCGAAGATCATCGACTCGCCCGTGGGTGCGCTCACGTTGGTGGCGGAGGAGGATGCGCTCGTCGCGATCCTGTGGGAGGATGACGCGCCCGGTCGCGTGCCGCTGTCCCCGCTCGCGGATGCGCCGGACCATCCGGTGCTGGTCGAGGCGGAACGCCAGCTCCGTGAATATTTCGCGGGCGCGCGGCGGGAGTTCGACCTGCCGCTGCGCTTCCGGGGAACGGAATTCCAGCGCGCGGTGTGGAACGTGCTGCTGACCATCCCGTTCGGCGAGACGTGGAGCTATGGCGCGATCGCGCGATCGCTCGGCCGTCCGGGCGCGTCGCGCGCGGTGGGGGCCGCCAACGGGCGCAACCCCATCTCGATCGTGGCGCCCTGCCATCGCGTGATCGGGTCGAACGGCGCGCTCACGGGCTTTGCCGGCGGGCTGGCGGCGAAACAGGCGCTGCTCGCGCTGGAGCGGGGCGCGGACCTGTTCTCGTCCGCCGCTTAGGCTCGAGTCCTAGTCCCCCCGCGCCACGCAGCGGAAGCCGATATGGCCGGTCGCCGAATCGATCGGCTGCGGATGGCGCGCGGCGGGGCGGTAGCGCTGGCAGTAATTGGCCGCGCACAGATGCGATCCGCCCTTCAGCACCTTGCGCGGGATGATGATATCGGGGTTGAGCGGGTCGCGCTCGCCGCGCGGGGCGCAGCAGCCGGGCCTGCCCTTGTTCGCGGCGCGGGCGGAATATGGGTCGGCGGTCCATTCCCAGACGTTGCCGATCATGTCCCACAGGCCGAACCCGTTGGGCGGGAAGGTGCGCACGGGCGAGGTGCGCTCATATCCGTCGAGCAACTGGTTGGCGAACGGGAACAGGCCCTGCCAGTAATTCGCCAGCATCGCGCCATCGGGGGCCAATTCGTCGCCCCAGGCATAATCCGCGTCCTCCAGCCCGCCGCGCGCGGCATATTCCCATTCCGCCTCGGTCGGCAGCGCCTTGCCGGCCCATGACGCATAGGCCAGCGCATCATCATAAGCGACATGGACGACCGGATGATCCTCCAGCCCGTCGATCGTGCTGTCCGGGCCTGTCGGATGACGCCAGTCCGCGCCGAAGCGGAAGTGCCACCATTGGCCGGGATCGCTCAGGTCGACCGGCCCGGCGGTGCGCTCGAACACCAGCGACCCGGCCTGCGCCAGCGCCGGGTCCATCCCCGGATAGTCACGCGGATCAGGCGCGCGCTCGACGAGCGTGACATGCCCCGTCTCCGCCACGAAGCGCGCGAATTGCGCATTGGTGACGGGCGTCTCGTCGATCCAGAACGGCTTCACGCGCACCGCGCGCACCGGGGCTTCCTCCGGATAGAAACGATCGGACCCCATGTTGAAGCGCCCCCCGTCCAGTCGGCGCATCCCTTCGCGGTTGTTCGTCATTCCCCTTCCTTAGGCGGCGAGCATTGCGCGGGACAGCGAATTGAAGTTTACCCCTGCCCATCTCAAAATCCGGGGGAATAATCGTGGATCGTCGTTCTTTTCTTGGCCATGCCGGAGCCGCCGCCATGGTCGCGGGCCTGCCGTCCGCCGCGCGGGCGAAGGCGGCTGCGGGCAGCGGGGACGCC
>JASGGR010000198.1:0-5452 GCA_047602705.1 Sphingomonas bacterium
AGTTGCGCCCGGTGGCGACGGGCACGGTGAGCAGCTTCGCGAGCGGCGCGACCGGCTCCGCCGCGCGCTCGCGCTGGCGGGCGAAGACGTCGACGCGGTGATAATGCGTGGCGTGCAATGTCGCGGCGGTCGGCGAGGGCACCCACGCGGTGTTCGCGCCCGATCGCGGGTGGCCGATCTTCTGGTCAAGCATGTCCGCCATCTTGTCCGGCGCGGCCCACATGCCCTTGCCGATCTGCGCGCGGCCGGAAAGCCCGCAGGCGAGGCCGATCTGCACGTTGCGATCCTCATAGGCGGCGATCCACGGCGCGGCCTTCATCTCGCCCTTGCGGATCATCGGGCCGGCGCGCATCGCGGTGTGCATCTCGTCGCCGGTGCGATCGAGGAAGCCGGTGTTGATGAACATGATCCGGTCGCGCACCGCATGGATGCAGGCGGCAAGGTTGGCGGAGGTGCGGCGCTCCTCGTCCATCACGCCCACCTTGATCGTGTGGCGCGGCAGGCCGAGCAGGTCCTCCACCCGGTCGAACAGGCGGTTGGTGAAGGCGCATTCCGCCGGGCCGTGCATCTTCGGCTTGACGATATAGAGCGATCCGGCGCGGCTGTTGGCGAAGGCCCCCTGCCCCTTCAGGTCGTGCAGCGCGATCAGGCTGGTGACGATCGCGTCGAGGATGCCCTCCGGCGCCTCGCTGCCATCGGCGAGGCGGACGGCGGGCGTGGTCATCAGATGGCCGACGTTGCGGACCAGCAGCAGGCTGCGCCCCGGCAGCGTGAGCGTCGAGCCGTCCGGCGCGGCGTAGCTTCGATCGGCGTTGAGGCGCCGCGTCATCATCCGCCCGTTCTTCTCGAACGTGTCCTCCAGATCGCCGCGCATCAGGCCGAGCCAGTTGGCATAGGCCGCCACCTTGTCCTCCGCATCGACCGCCGCGATCGAATCCTCGAGGTCGCAGATGGTGGTGAGCGCGGATTCGAGGATCACGTCGGCGATCCCCGCCGGATCGTCGCGCCCGATCGGGTGGCCGCGATCGAACACCAATTCGATATGCAGGCCGTTATGGCGATAGAGGCGCGACTTGTCGGTGCGGCCGACAAGCTGCGCCGGATCGCGGAGCACCGGCTCGCCCGAGAGATCGGCCCAGGACCCGCTTGCCAGCGGCACCGCCTCATCGAGGAACGCCTTGGCCCATGCGATCACCTGCGCCCCGCGCGCCGCGTCATAGCCGCCCGGCGCGGCCGTGCCCGGAATCGCATCGGTGCCGTAGAGCGCGTCATACAGGCTCCCCCAGCGCGCGTTGGCGGCGTTTAGCAGGAAGCGCGCGTTGAGGATCGGCACGACGAGCTGCGGCCCGGCGAGCGTCGCGATCTCCGCATCGACATTAATGGTGCCGACGGCGAAGGGCGCCGGCTCGTCCACCAGATAGCCGATGTCGCGCAGGAAAGCCTCGTCCACAGCCTCGCCCGCCCGATAGCGCGCGTCGATCGCCTGCTGCAGCCGATCGCGCTCGGCGAGCAGCGCGCGATTCTCCGGCGCGAGGTCCGCGAAGATCGCCGCCGCGCCGCGCCAGAAATCCTCCGGCGCGATCCCCGTGCCCGGCAGCGCGCGCTCGTCCACGAAACGCGCCAGTTCCTCCGCGACCTGCAATCCCGCCTTGTCGATCATCGCCATCGTCCAACTCCTTTGCGACGCCTGATAGACGGTGCGCCGCCTGTTCGGTAGACTTGAAGGAGTTCAAGCAGTTTTTCCCAATCGGAACGAATGATGCTCGATCCCGATTACGAATTGTTCGCGCGGGTGGTGGATGCGGGCAGCCTTTCCGCCGCGGCCCGCGCGCTGGGGATTTCGCCCGCCATGGTGTCGAAGCGGCTGGCGCGGCTGGAGGAGCGGCTCGGCGTGCGGCTGGTCCACCGCACCACGCGACGGCTGGCGCTGACGGAGGCGGGCGCGCGCTTCCACGCCGATCTCGCCGCGATCCTCGCCGCCATGCGCGAGGCGGAGGCGCGCGTCACCGGGATAAGCGCCGCGCCGGGCGGGCCGTTGCGCGTCTCCGCGCCCACCTCCTTCGGACGGCTGCACATCGCGCCGCACCTCCACCTGTTCCTGTCGCGCCATCCGGCGGTGGCGCTGGAGTTCAACCTGTCGGACGGGTTCGTGGACCTGATCGGCGAGCGGATCGACCTGGCGGTGCGGATCGCGCCGGAGATCGCGCCGGGGCTGGAGGCGCACCGGCTCGGCACCAGCCGGCGCGTCCTATGCGCCGCGCCCGACTATCTGGAACGCCACGGCGCGCCGGAGACCATCGCCGCGCTCTCCGCGCATCGCCTGCTCGCCGCGACCGGTCAGATGCCGTGGCGCCTGGTGAGCGGCACACGGCGCGCGAGCGTCGAGCGGCCGAGCGCGGTCGTCACCAACTCCAGCGAGATCGTGCGCGAGCTGGCGCTGACCGGCGTCGGCATCGCGCTGCGCTCCCTGTGGGACGTGGGCGAGGCGCTGGAGAGCGGCGCTTTGGTGCGCGTGCTGCCGGAATGGGAGGGCTCGGCCGATGTCGGCATCTACGCCGTCCACCCGCGCGCGCCGGCGGTGCTTCCGGCGGTCGGGGCGTTCGTGGCGTTCCTGCGGGAGGTGCTGGCGGATTGACCGCTACACCGCCACGGGCGCGGCGATATGCGGATGGGGGTCGTAGTCCGTCACCGCGAAATCCTCGATCCGATAGTCGAAGATCGTCTCCGGCCGCCGTGCGATCTTCAGGCGCGGGTGGCTGCGCGGGGTGCGCGCCAGCGTCTCCTCCACCAGATGCGCATGGTTGAGATAGATGTGCGCGTCGCCCGCGCTCCACACCAGCTCGCCGGGTTCCAGATCGCATTGCTGCGCCAGCATCCTGAGCAGCATCGCCGCCGAGAAGGCGTTGAACGCGAAGCCGAGGCCGAGATCGCACGACCTTTGCCACAACATGCCGGACAGCCGCCCGCCCGCGACATGATATTGATAGGTCATGTGGCATGGCGGCAGCGCCATCCCGCCCAGCTCCGCGACGTTCCAGCCGGTGAACAGCAGCCGCCGCGAGGTGGGGTTGTGGCGGATCGCCTCGACCAGTTCGGCGATCTGGTTGACGGGCGCGCCCTTGCGGAACAGCCCGTCGCCGGCTGGCTCATAAGTGTCCCACGCCACCCATTGCTTGCCATAGACCGGGCCGAGATCGCCCCATTCGGCCGCGAAGGCATCGTCCGCCAGGATGCGCGCCTCGAACGCGTCGCGGTCGATCGCCTCGCCGGTCGCGCGGCGATAGCGGTCCAGCGGCCAGTCGGTCCAGATATGCACCTTCTGCCGCACCAGCTCGCGGATGTTGGTGTCTCCGGTCAGGAACCACAGCATCTCGCGCGCCGCCGTCTTCCACGCGACGCGCTTGGTGGTGATGAGCGGCACGCGATCGTCGGACAGGTCAAAACGGAGCGTCGGCCCGAACAGCGATCGCGTGCCGACGCCGGTGCGGTCGCGCCGCTCGTCGCCCTTTTCCCACACGTCGCGCAGCAGGCGGAGATACTGGTCCTCGAAATGGCTCATGCGCCCTGAGTGGCAGGGCCACGCGCGCGGGACAAGAGGCGCGATCGCATCCATTGTGGAGTGAAAGCGGTGATTTCGTCGCGCCCGCGCCTCACTCTGCCGCGATGATCGCGCCGAACCTCCTTCACCTGTTTGCCCCCATCGCCCGCACCGGAAACGAGATCGCGATCTTCGCCTATCTCGATTCTGCCGGGCGGCTGCTGGGCGCGCGGCATGTGCTGTCGGAGCGGATCGATGCGATCCACGTGCCGATCCGCGCCGTGGCCGGCGATGCGCTGGCGTTCGGGGCGGAGCAGGTGGTGATGGCGCACAACCATCCTTCCGGCGATGCGGAGCCGAGCCGCGACGACCTGCTCGCCACCCGCCGCGTGGCGGCGGCGCTCAATACGCTAGAAATCCGGCTCGTCGACCATCTCGTGCTTGCCGGCGACCGCGTTACCAGCCTGCGCGGCCGGGGCCTGCTGTAGCGACTGGCGGCACGGCCGGATATCCGCCGGCGCGGGCCGCGCGCCCTTTGCCTCGAAAGTGGCGAGATAGCCCCCGGCGGACGGCATGTCGTCCATCTTCACGAGCTGATAGCCGACCGCCGCGAACTCGCAGCGCAGCAGATCGGGCGGGGTGCCGTGATCGGCGGTGGGGCGGTTGGCGTCCACGACCACCACCAGCCCGCCGGGGCGGAGCGAGGGGCGCATCCGCCACAGGAATTCATAGGGCTGCTCGATCTCATGATACATGTGCACCATGAAGACCCGGTCGAAGCTCGCGTCGGGCAGCCGGGGATCGGCCGGCGCGCCCAGCCGGACGCTGACATTGTCCAGCCGCTCGCGCGCGACGCGCTCGGCCAGCGCATCGCGCACGGCGGGCACGATGTCCTCCGCCAGCACGCGCCCGTCCTTGCCGACGCGCTGGGCGAGGCGGATCGTGTAATAGCCCTCGCCCGCGCCGATATCGGCGACCGTCATGCCGCGCTTGATCTCGGCGCGCGCCATCACCTCCGCCGCCTCGTTCAGCCGGTCGCGCGCCTCCTCGGTGGACCAGCGGGAGGAGACGATATGCGCCACCGGCCGGTCCGCATCGGGGAACGGGCCGGGCTGCGCCTCCTCATGCCTGATAAGCGGCTTCGACCCGTCGCAGCCGGCCAGCAGGAGCAGGAAGAGGGCAAGGGCGCGCTTCAATCGACGTCCTCCACCTCCACCGTCTCGCCGGTGACGCGCTGCGACAAGGCGGCGGCCATGAAATCGTCGAGATCGCCGTCGAGCACGTCGCCCGGCGAGGTGGAGGTCGTGCCGGTCCGCAGATCCTTCACGAGCTGATAGGGCTGGAGGACATAGGAACGGATCTGGTGCCCCCAGCCGATATCGGTCTTGGTGGCGTTGACCGCGTTCGCCTCCTCCTCGCGCTTGCGCAATTCGTGCTCGTAGAGGCGCGCGCGAAGCTGGTTATAGGCTTCCGCGCGATTCTTGTGCTGGCTGCGCTGGTTCTGGCAGGAGACGACGATGCCGGTCGGCAAGTGGGTGATGCGCACCGCCGAATCGGTCGTGTTGATGTGCTGCCCGCCCGCGCCGGACGCGCGATAGGTGTCGATGCGCAATTCGCTCTCGTTGATCTCGATCTCGATCGAATCGTCGATCACCGGATAGACCCATACCGACGAGAAGCTGGTGTGCCGCCGCGCCGAACTGTCATAGGGCGAGATGCGGACGAGGCGATGCACGCCGCTCTCCACCTTGGCATAGCCATAGGCGTTCTCGCCCTTGATGAGCAGGGTGGCGGACTTGATGCCGGCCTGCTCGCCCGCGTGATAATCGACCAGCTCGACCTTGTATCCGCGCCGCTCCGCCCAGCGCGTGTACATGCGCTGGAGCATCTCGGCCCAGTCCTGGCTCTCGGTGC
>JASGGR010000199.1:0-5430 GCA_047602705.1 Sphingomonas bacterium
CCGATGCAGGTCGCCGCGACCCCGCCGAGCCCGCCGCCGGTCGAAACCGCGAGCGTGCAGACGCCCGCGCCGTCCCGCCGGGCCTCGCGTCATGTCCCGAAGCCGCCCAAGGGTGGTGAGGATTCGATCCTGGCGAAGATCATCGCCGGGATCTCGGTGCCCGATTCCGAACTGGCCGAGGCGCGGCCGGCGCCCTCATCCACGCGCACGCGCCGTAAGACGGCCGAACCGGAGGAGGTCGCGGAGGCGCCCAGAACCAAACAGGCGCGCGGCAAGGCCGTGAAGGCGGAGGAAGAGGTCACCGAGGCCGAAGAGCCGAAGAAGAAGACCCCCGCCCAGCGCAAGGCCGAGCAGGCGAAGAAGCTGGCCGACGCGAAAAAGGCCGAGGAGGCGAAGAAGGTCGCCGAGGAGCGCAAGGCGGCGAAGGCCGAGCCGGCGCGCATCTGGGTGCAGGTGGCGGGTGGCGCGAACGAAAGCGACCTGCCGAAGGCATGGTCCGCGGTGAAGGGCAAGAGCGCGTCGCTCAGCGGCAAGCACGCCTATACTACAAAGCTGCGCGCCACGAATCGCGTCGTCACCGGCCCGTTCAAGACGGAGGCGGAGGCGCGCGCGATGGTCAACAAGCTGGCGAAGGAGGGCGTTTCCGCCTTCACCTTCACCAGCGCCGCCGGCCAGAAGATGACGAAGATCGAGAGCAAGTGAGCATCGCGGCTGCCGCGCCATGGGCGTCCGATCCCGCGCGCGGGCGCGGGCGGCTCCATGCCGAGCAGCCGGACGGCCCGCGCGGGCCGCGCGACGATTACCAGCGCGATCGCGACCGGATCATCCATTCGATCGCCTTCCGCCGGCTGCGCCACAAGACTCAGGTGTTCCTCGCGCCGGACGGCGATCATTTCCGCGTCCGGCTGACGCACAGCCTGGAGGTGGCGCAGATCGGCCGCACCGTCGCGCGCACCCTGGAGCTGAACGAGGATCTCACCGAGGCGATCTGCCTCGCGCACGATATCGGCCATCCGCCGTTCGGCCATGCCGGAGAGGATGCGCTGAAGATGGCGACGATGGCGGCGGGCGGGTTCGACCATAATGGCCATGCCCTGCGCACGCTGATGCGGATCGAGCGTTCCTATCCGCGCTTCGACGGCCTGAACCTGACGTGGGAGACGCTGGAGGGGCTGGCGAAGCACAACGGCCCGGTCCGCCATCCCGGCTGGGCGCTGGCGGAGGCGGATGCGGACGCCCGGCTGGAGCTTGGCACATGGCCGGGGCTGGAGGCGCAGATCGCCGCGATCGCGGACGATATCGCCTATGACAATCACGATATCGACGACGGCCTGCGCGCCGGCCTGCTGAAGCCGGAGCAATTGCTCGACGTGCCGCTGGTGGCGCGCGGCTGGGCGGCGGCGCGCGCGCGCTTCCCCGACATTTCCGACCGGCGACTCTCGCGTGAGCTGGTGCGGCAGCAGATCGGCACGATGGTGCTCGATCTCATGGACGAAACCCGCCGCCGCATCGCCGAATCCGGCGTGCGCGACGTGGCGGACGTGCGCGCGGCCGGACGCGCGCTGGTCGCCTTTTCGGATGCGATGCGGGAGGAGGAGCGCGACCTCAAGCGCTTCATGTATGCCAACCTCTACCACCATCCGCGCCAGCTCGAGGCGGCGGAGGCGGCGCATCAGGTGGTGGCGGGGCTGTTCGCGGCCTTCCACGCCGATCCCCTGCTGATGCCGGAGGAATGGCGCACGGGCCTGCCCGATGAGGAGCCGGCGCTCACCCGCCACATCGCGGACTATATCGCCGGCATGACCGATCGATTCGCGATCCGGGAATATGAGCGAGTGATCGGGCCGGCGCGAATGCCGGAGGGGTTCTAGGGTCGATCGACATTCGGACTTCGCCGCGTTTCCTTCACCGTCATGCCAGGCCTGGACCGGCATCCAGAATCGCAGGCGATGTCGCCTTTGGCTCTGGATGCCGGATCAAGCCCGGCATGACGGGGTGTATGATGCGTCTTCGCCCAAGGCGTCAGGCGGCCAGCGCCACCTCGTAATGCGCGGTCGTTTTGGCGGCGACTTCCTCCGCGGTCACGCCCGCCGCCAGCTCGATCAGGCGGAAGGGCGAATCGTGATCGGGGCGCTGGAACACCGCGAGATCGGTGACGATCATGTCCACCACGTTCCTGCCGGTCAGCGGCAGCGTGCAGGCGGGAATGAACTTCGGATCGCCGTTCTTGCTGGTATGTTCCATCACCACGATGATCTTCTTCACGCCGGCGACGAGGTCCATCGCGCCGCCCATGCCCTTGATCATCTTGCCGGGGATCATCCAGTTGGCGATGTCGCCGTTCCCGGCCACTTCCATCGCGCCGAGCACGGTGAGATCGATATGCCCGCCACGGATCATCGCGAAGCTCTGGTCCGAGCCGAAATAGACTGAGCTTGGCAGCTCGCTGATCGTCTGCTTGCCCGCGTTGATGAGATCGGGATCGACCTGATCGTCATAGGGGAACGGCCCGATGCCCAGCATCCCGTTTTCGGACTGGAGCGTCACCTCCACGCCCGCCGGAATGTGGTTCGCCACCAGCGTCGGGATGCCGATGCCGAGGTTGACGTAGAAGCCGTCCTGCAATTCCTTAGCGGCGCGCGCCGCCATTTCGTCACGCGTCCACGCCATCACGCATTCTCCCGCTGGCGGGTGGTTCGGAACTCGATCTTCTTCTCGTAGGGCGCGCCCACGATCAGCCGGTTCACATAGATGCCGGGCAAATGGATCTGATCGGGATCGAGGCTGCCGACCGGCACCACTTCCTCCACCTCGGCGACGCAGATCCTGCCTGCGGTCGCCATCGGCTGGTTGAAGTTGCGCGCCGTCTTGCGGAAGATCAGGTTGCCCGCCTCGTCCGCCTTCCAGCCCTTGATGATCGAAAGGTCGGCCCGGATGCCGCGCTCCAGGATATATTCCTGCCCGTCGAACACCTTCACTTCCTTGCCCTCGGCCACCTGCGTGCCGACGCCCGTCTTCGTGTAGAAGCCGGGGATGCCCGCGCCGCCCGCGCGGCAGCGCTCGGCCAACGTGCCCTGCGGGCAGAATTCCACCTCAAGCTCGCCCGCGAGATACTGGCGCTCGAACTCCTTGTTCTCGCCCACATAGGAGGAGATCATCTTCTTCACCTGCCGCGTGCGCAGCAGCTTGCCCAGCCCCTCGCCATCGATCCCGGCGTTGTTGCTGGCGATGGTGAGGTCCTTCGTGCCGGCGGCGAGGATCGCGTCGATCAGCCGCTCGGGAATGCCGCACAGGCCGAAACCGCCCGCGCAGATCGTCATGCCATCGAACAGCGCGCCTTCCAGCGCGGCGGCGGCGTCGGGATACAGCTTCTTCATCACTCTCTCCGTTCGTCCGCATCGCGGTAGCGGCGCACGGACGCCGCCGCAAGCGAAGTTGAATAGCGGTTCAACTTGAACGGCGGGCGGCCGGAAAGCCGGGCTTCAGAACAGTCCGCGCTCCACCTCCAGCGCGTCGGCCAGATCATCGAGCGCCTGCGCCTCGCCCGACACCTTGATCGCATGCATCCCCAGCATCGCGGCCGGCTTGCAGTTGATGCCGAGGTCGTCGAGGTAGACGCAGCATTCCGCCGGCTTGGCGAAATGCTCCAGCATCATCCGATAGATGCGCGGATCGGGCTTGCGGACGCCCACCTTGCTCGATTCGATCACGCAATCGAACCGCGCCAGCACCTCGCTCACGGCCCGTGCCCGCTCGCTGCTGCGCTCCATGCCCGCGCCTTCCCCGGCGGGCACGTTGTTGGTGATGCAGCCGAGATGATAGCCGTGGCGCTTCAGCCAATCGAGCGCGTGGACCATGCGCGGGCGGATATCGCCGGCCAGCACCGCCAGCACGTCCTCCCCCCGCAATTCATGGCCCAGCGCCTTGGCTTCCTCCGCGAAGGCGGCGCCGAAGCCGGCCGAATCGATTTCCGCCCGCTCGAACCGCGCCCAGGCATTGTCGTCGGGCGAGAGGGCGTTCACCTTGCGGATGAAATCCCTGGGCAGCCCGCGGTCCCGCTCCAGCCGGTTGAAAGCCTCGAACGGGGAGGACGTGACCACCCCGCCGAAATCGAAGATCACTGTATCGCGCTTCATCGCTTCGTCCCGTGCCCCGGAGCGGGCATCGCCGTCAATATTCCAGCTTGAGGCCGGGTCGTTTCCAGCGCGTCTTCACCAGCCGCCCGATGCCGGAAAGCGTGATCCACGCATCCATCATGTCCGCGCCGCCGAAGCAGATGTTGGTGGTGAAGATATCGTCGGTGGCGACGAACTCCACCAGCTCGCCTTCGGGGGAGACCACGCTGATCCCCGATTCCCCGATCGTCGCCACGCAGATGTTGCCCGAAGCCTCCATCGCCAGCGAATCGAAGAATTTATATCCCGCCGGGCGATAGAGCGGGATGCCCGGGCCGCCCGGCCCGGCGTCGGGCGCCACCTTGCCGGGGGCGGTGATGTTGAACTTCATCAGGCGGCAGGTGTAGGTCTCGGCGGCGTAGAGCGCCTTGCCGTCCGGCGACAGGCCGCAGCCGTTGGGATTGTTCGAGGGGAAGATCACCTCCTCCAGATGGCTGCCGTCCGCCTTCGCGTAGAAGATGCCGACGATATCGTGCGCGCGTTTCGCATAATCCACCTTGCCGTGATCGGTGAACCAGAAGCCGCCATGGGCATCGAACACGATGTCGTTCGGCCCGCGCAGGGTGCAGCCGAAATCGCCGGACTTGTAGAGCACCTCCACCTTGCCGGTGGCTGGATCGATCCGTTCGATCCGGCCGCCCGAATAGTTTTTCGCGATGCCATGGGGCACGAGGTTGCCGTCCGATTCGACATATTCGAACCCGCCGTTGTTGCAGCAATAGAGCATCCCGTCCGGCCCCATGGCGAGGCCGTTGGGGCCGCCGCCCGGCTCCGCCACCGTTTCCTTGCGGCCGTCCGGGGTGACGCGCGTGATGCGGCCCGATTCGATTTCCACCAGGATGATGCTGCCGTCCGGCATCCACACCGGGCCTTCGGGAAAACGCAGGCCATCGGCCACCAGGGTGAAGTCGCTCACGCCGCCACTCTCCTTTTTTCCGTTGTCTTTCGAAACGAGGATCGGCCAGCGCGGGCGGCTTGGCAAGGGGCGGTTTTGGGCCCTAGTGTCCGACGATGGCGAATGTGAAACGCACCGGGGGACGCATCCTCGTCGATCAGCTTGTGGCGCAAGGCTGCGAGCGCATCTTCACCGTGCCGGGGGAGAGCTTTCTCGCGGTGCTGGACGCCCTGGTGGACACGCCGGGGATCGATGTCGTCACCTGCCGGCAGGAGGGCGGCGTGGGCTTCATGGCCTGCGCGGACGGCGCGTTGACCGGGCGGCCGGGCGTCGCCTTCGTCACGCGCGGGCCGGGCGCGA
>JASGGR010000200.1:0-5406 GCA_047602705.1 Sphingomonas bacterium
CGCTGCCAGATGGCGCGATGGCCGAATTGCGCGTCCTCACGCGCGGCAAGGTGCTCGGCGCGCTTGCGCTGACCGTGGTGGGTTCGAGCGCGATGTTCACCGTCTTCACCTATATCGCGCCGATCCTGCGCGATGCGACGCATGCGTCGCTCGGCTTCGTCACCGCGATGCTGGTCACCTATGGCGTCGGCCTGACGGTGGGGAACTGGCTCGGCGGGCGTTTCGCGGACCGTTCGGTCGATCGCACCCTGATCGTGACGCTCGCGGCGCTCGCGGCGATCCTGATCGCCTTCGCATTCCTGATGCCGTTCGCCGCCCCGACCGCGATCCTCGTCTTCCTGTGGGGCGTCGCCAGCTTCGCGCTGGTCCCGCCGCTCCAGATCCGCGTGATGACCGCCGCGGCGGACGCGCCGAACCTCGCCTCCTCCGTCAATATCGGGGCGTTCAATCTCGGGAACGCGATCGGCGCGGCGCTGGGCGGCGGCGTCATCGCCGCCGGGCTGGGCTATCCCTCGGTCGCCTTGGCCGGCGCGGCGACCTCGGCCCTCGGGCTGGGCGCGATATTCCTCGCCGCACGCGGGAAGACGCCCGGCCGCGCCCGCTTCGTCCCAACATCCCTGTCCCGCGACACATGATTCCCGGCCCCGTTCGCGAAGCCGGGCGGAACCGGCTCGACCAGCCACGCCGAACGGGACTAGGGAGCGTCGCATGTCGGCATCCCATCCGCTCGATCGCCCCGCATGGTCCGCCCTCGCCGGACGCCACGCTTCCTTCGCCCTGACGCGCGGCGGGGCGCGGCGCTATGATCCGGCTTACGGGGTGTTCGCCTCCGTGGAGGATCGCTCCGACGCCAGCCTCGCCGCCCTTGGCGCGCTGATCGCGGAACATGGCGACGTGGCGCTGCTGGAGATCGATCCGCCGGCCGGAGCGCCGGGCGTGGCGATCGCTTCGCAGGATGCCGGAGTCCAGATGGTGGCGACGGCGATAACGCCGGGGGCGTCGCCCGACGCGGCGATCCTGCCGCTCGGCGACGCGGACGCGGCGGAGATGCTGGCGCTCGCCACGCTCACCGAGCCGGGGCCGTTCTTCGCGCGCACGCATTTGCTGGGGAGCTTCTTCGGCATAAGGGTGGACGGGCAGCTCGTCGCCATGGCGGGCGAGCGGATGAAGCCGGACGGCTTCACCGAGGTGAGCGGCGTGTGCACCCATCCCGATCATCGCGGGCGCGGGCTTGCGGGCGCGCTGATGCGGCTGGTGGCGACGCGCATCCTCGATCGCGGGGAGGTGCCGTTCCTCCACGCCTATGCCAGCAATCACGGAGCGATCGCGCTTTACGAGAGGCTCGGGTTCAGCATCCGGCACGAGGTGCTGATGACGCGGCTGACCCGCGCCTGAAACCCGCGCCGGGCGAGGCCGACCCCGCCCGGCGCGACTCTGCTATTTATGCGCGGCGATCCACGCATCGACCTGCCGCTCGAGGATCGACAGCGGCAGCGATCCGGAGCCGATCAGCAGGTCGTGGAAGCCCTTGATGTCGAATTTCGGCCCCAGCTCCCGCTCGGCGCGGCGGCGCAGCTCCATGATCTTGAGCATGCCGATCTTGTAGCCGGTCGCCTGCCCCGGCAGCGTGATGTAGCGGCGGACCTCCGAACGCGCCTGATCGGGCGAGGCGCGGCCGCTGGCGATCAGATAGGCGACCGCCTGATCCTCCGTCCAGCCCTTGGCGTGGATGCCGGTGTCGACCACGAGGCGCGCGGCGCGGAACACTTCCGCCTCCAGCCGCATGAAATCGCTCGCCACATCGGGATAGGCGCCCATTTCCTTGCACAGCGCCTCGGCATAAAGCGCCCAGCCCTCGCCGAAGGCGACGTAGCGCGCGGTCTGGCGGAATTTCGGCCCCGCGCTCTGGCGCACTTGGATATCGCCCTGCATCACATGGCCGGGGACGCCCTCGTGGCACATCAGGTCCACCACCGCGTCCGGCGAGGGATCGCTGGTGTCGCCCAGCAGGTGGACATAGACGCGGCCCGGCCGCGCGCCGTCGCGGCTGGGGCCGGCGGCATGGGCCGCGCCGCCCGCCACCTCGCTGAACGACGGCTCGCGCACCACCTCCATGCGATATTCCGGCAGGACGCCGAAATATTTCGGCAGCAGGGTGCGGTTGCGGGCGATCGCGGCATTGGCGTCGCGCAGATATTCGGCGCGCAACTCGTCGGTCCACGGCCGGGGCGGATTGCGGCGCTCGCGATCGGCATAATAAGCGTCGCGATCCTTGAAGCCGGCCTTGCGGGCCAGCGCATCCTGCTCGCCCTCGATCCGCTTCACCTCGTCCAGCCCGATCTGGTGGATCTGCCCGGCGGTGAGATCGGTGGTGGTGTTGAGCTTCAGCGCGGCGGCATACCATTCCGCCCCGCCCGGCAGCGAGATCGCGCCGACGCGGCCGCCCGGCGCGTTCGGCAGGTCGCTTTCGGCCCAGGCGATCACGCGTTCGTAGGCGGGCCTGATCGACAGCAATGCCGCGCGCGTATCGGCGAGAAGTGCATCCGCCTCCTCCGCCGTCACCTTGCCGGCCGTTTTCAGCTTGCCGACCTTCGCCTGCGCATCCGCCCACAAGGGCGATGCCGCGCCGTCGTCGAACGGCGCGCCGGTGACGATCGCGCGGCTTCCGGCGATCACGCGCTCGATCTGGAATTTCGGCGCGCGTATGCCTTTGGCGTCGGACGCGCGGCTCTGCGCGATCGCCTCGTCCAGCACCGCCGGCATCGCGCGCAGCCGGGCGGCATAAGCGCGCATGTCGGCCGCATCCTGCACATTATGCGTGTTGATGAGGAAATCCGGCAGCCGCGCATGGAGCGAATAGAGGAAGGAATAGAAAGGCGGCGTATATTGGCGGAAACGCCAGGAAAGCTCCGCGCGCTCCAGCTCCAGCGCCCAGATATCGTAATTGACCTGCGCGTCGGGCGACAGCTTCGCGCGATCGAATCCGGCCTTCATCCGCGCGACGCTGGCGCGGCGCCATTCCAGCCGGCGCAGCACGGCGGCGTCGCTGATATCGTCCAGCCTGTCCGCGCCCTGCTTCTGCCCGAGCTGCGTGGCGAGCTGCGGGCGATCGCGCAATTCCTCGGCGAACTGCTGGTCGAGGAAGGCGTAGAGCCGCGCATCCTCGCTGGCCGTCGCCGCCTTCGCCGCCGGCGCGGGCTGCGCATTCGTCGCGGCGGACACGGAAACGGTGAACGCAATCGCTGCCGCGGCATTCAGCCACAATGATCCCGGCATTCATTCCTCCCCCTCTTTCCCGATCCTTATCCGCCGATCGCCGGCGCGGGCAAGGGGTGCCGGGCGGCTGCATTCCGATTATATGGCGCCCATCCCTTGAAGGAACCGAACGATGACCAAGCCCGCGTCCTACAAAACCCGGATCGGCAACCATGTGCTGCATCCCGAAACGCAGATGCTGAACTACGGCTTCGACCCGCAATTGTCCGAAGGGGCGGTCAAGCCGCCGGTATTCCTGACCTCCACCTTCGTGTTCCGCAACGCGGAGGAGGGGCGCGATTTCTTCGATTATGCGTCCGGCCGGAAACAGCCGCCGGAGGGCATGGGATCGGGGCTGGTCTATTCGCGCTTCAACCATCCCAACAGCGAGATCGTGGAGGACCGGCTGGCGCTGTATGAAGGCGCGGAATCCTGCGCCCTGTTCTCGTCCGGCATGTCGGCGATCGCCACCACCCTGCTCGCCTTCGCCTGCCCCGGCGACGTGGTGCTGCACTCGCAGCCGCTCTACGGCGGGACGGAGACGCTGCTGGCGAAGACGCTCGCGCGGCTGGGCATCGCGGCGGCGGGCTTCGCCGACGGCACGGACGAAGCCGCCGTCCGCGCGGCCTTTGCGAGGGCGCGGGGGCTGGGGCGGCTGTCGATGATCCTGATCGAGACGCCGGCCAACCCCACCAACAGCCTGGTCGATATCGCGATGCTCCGCCGCATCGCCGACGAGCAGGAGCATCGCCCGATCATCGCCTGCGACAACACCCTGCTCGGCCCGGTCTATCAGCGGCCGATCGAGTTCGGGGCGGACCTGTCGCTCTATTCGCTCACCAAATATGTCGGCGGCCATTCCGATCTGATCGCGGGCGCGGTGCTTGGCCCGAAGGAACTGACGACGCAGGTGCGGATGCTGCGCAGCGCGATCGGCACGCAGCTCGATCCGCATAGCTGCTGGATGCTCGGCCGCTCGCTGGAGACTTTGGGCATCCGCATGGCGCGCGCCAGCGACAATGCGGCGGCGGTGGCCGCCTTCCTTCGCGATCATCCCAAGGTGGCGGCGGTGCATTATCTGCCCTTCAACGGGCCGGAGACGCCGCTCGGCCGCGTCTATGCCGCGCAATGCACGGGCGCGGGATCGACCTTCGCCTTCGATATCGCGGGCGGGCGGCCCGCCGCCTATCGCTTCCTGAACGCGTTGCAGATCATGAAGCTGGCGGTCAGCCTGGGTGGCACGGAATCGCTCGCCAGCCATCCGGCGAGCATGACCCATTCGGGCGTGCCCGCCGAGGTGCGCGAGCGGATCGGGGTGCTGGAATCGACCGTCCGCCTGTCAATCGGGATCGAGCATCCCGACGATCTGGTCGCCGATCTCGCGCAGGCGCTGGACGCGGCGTGACGGCGCCCGGCCTCAGTGCAGCAGCGACGGCGCGGCCAGCCCCGGCGACAGCAGGCCGCACGGGCCGAGCGCGTCGAACGGGATGATCGTGGTGAGCGTCATCGCGCCCATCGCCAGCCGGTCGAGCCAGCGGGGCGCGGAAAGCGCGGGGTGATCGGGGACGAAGGCCACGCCCTCGCCGTCGGTGATGACCCCCAGCGCGGCGGGCGGCATCGGCCAGCGCCCGGCGAGATAGGCAAGCAGCGGCCCGGCCGCGTCCTGCAGCATCCCCTCCGCGCTGTCCGGCGGGCAGAAGGCGTCCGGCGCGGCGGAGATTTCGGCGATCAGCCGCAGGTCGCTGGCGCGCCACCAGATCAGGCGCACCGCGCCGTGCGCGTCGCGCTCGACGCCCATGAACAGGCCGGCGCCATCCGGCAGCAGCGCCCGCGCGCATCCGGCCAGCTCGCGCGCCAATGCGGTGAGGGTGCCGTTCGGCCGCGCCAGCGTTCCGTCGCCATGCGCGCCTGCCGCCGTGATCGTGATGAGGTGGGACATGATGCCGTTTCCGCTACGCTGCGCCATGAAGATCAATGCATCGACGCGTCGCGCGGGGCGGCGAGCATCGTCTCCAGCGCCTGGACCTCCCGCGTGAGCGAGGCGATGACGTCCTGGCTGTCCGCTTCCACCGCCGGCTTCCTCTCCGGCGCCAGCGCGCGGATGCGGGCGAGGCGGTTGTGCGGGCTGGCCGGATCGGGCAGCAGCGTGGG
>JASGGR010000003.1:0-58870 GCA_047602705.1 Sphingomonas bacterium
GGATCAGGTCGAGGAACTGCAGGCCGCGGTTGGTGTATTTCTTGGCGATGGAGATCACGAGGCGCAGATTGGCCTCCACCATCTCCTTCTTCGCGATCCGCGCCTCGCGCTCGCCTTTCTGCACCATGTTGACGATGCGGCGGAACTCGCCCAGCGCCATGCCGGTCTGCTGCGCGATCTCGGCGATTTCGGAACGGATGCGCTCCACCGCGCCCGCCTCGTTGGTGGCGAAGGCGGTCCATTTCTTGTCGAGGCCGTTCACCGTCTGGAGGAACGTGTCGTCCAGCTCATGGCCCATGTAACGGTCGAGGAAGTCCTTGCGGCTCACCTTGTGCCGCTCGGCGAGGCGCAGCATCTGCCCGCCCAGCGCGGTGAGGCGCCGGTTGAAGCTGTAGAGCTGATCGACCAGATATTCGATCTTCGCATTGTGGAACTGGACGCTCTCCACCTCAGCCGTCAGTTCCTCGCGCAATTTCTGGTATTTGCGCTCCTCGGTGGCCGAGAGCTCGCCGCCTGCGCCCATCGCTTCCAGCCGCTGCTGCTGCATGCGGGAGAATTTCTTGTAGATCGCGGTGATATTGGCGAACTTCTCCAGCGCCTGCGGCTTGAGCGTCTCCTCCATCTGCGCGAGCGACAGGGTATTGTCTTCCTCGTCGTCGTCGGAAGGCCGGCGCGCGCGGCGCTCGGTCATGTCGTCTTCATCGTCGGAGGCCGCCTCCTCCTCCGGCTCGTCTTCCTCCTTGAAGGAAGGGCCGGTGGCGGATTCGCTGATCTCGCCGCTGTCGTCGTCCTCGGCGCCCTCGACCTGCTCGGCGGACGGCCCCTTGGACAGCATCGCGTCGAGATCGAGGATCTCGCGAAGCTGCATCGTGCCTTCGTTGAGCTGGGTGGACCAGTCGATGATCGCGTTGAAGGTGATCGGGCTTTCGCACAGCCCCATGATCATCGTGTCGCGGCCCGCCTCGATCCGCTTGGCGATGGCGATCTCGCCCTCGCGGCTGAGCAGCTCCACCGCGCCCATCTCGCGCAGATACATGCGGACGGGATCGTCGGTGCGATCGACCGTCTCTTTCTTCTTCTCGATGACGGGGGCGTTTTCCTGATCGGAATCGACGGCGTCGATCTCGTCGTCCGCCTCCTGCTCCTCGCCGTCCTCGCCCTGCTCCTCGTTCTCGACGATGTTCACGCCCATTTCGTTGAGCGCGGACATGATGTCCTCGAGCTGGTCGGAGGACATCTGGTCCTGCGGCAGTGCCTCGTTGAGCTGGTCGTAAGTGATGTAGCCGCGCTTCTTCGCCCGCGCGATCAGCTTCTTCACGTTCGCGTCGTTCAGGTCGATCAGCGGGGCATCGGCCACGTCCGTCGTGTCTTCGCCAGCGTTACCGTTCACCTTCGCCATACTCAGTTCAATCTCCAATCGCTCTCGCCGCCGCCAAGTTCAAACCCGCGCTCATATAGCGCAGCTTTCTGCGCGTAGAGGGCTGTCCTTCGTTGGTCTAGAGCCAGATACTCAGCGTTAGATATGTCCGACTTTACAGTTCGCAGGACATCATCAATCTCTGCGAGCAACTCCTGTTCCTCATGGAGGAACTCAATTATGCCTCCCAAGGTCCGGATGGACGCTGCTGGATCGTCGTCCCACGGAAAACGCAGGTCCGTTTGAATGTCGCGGCGTGTTTCGGGTTTCAGCTTGCTTGCCGCCAATATGGATTGAAGCGCGTCGGCATCAAGGCCCGGACGTTTAATCACTGCCTCAATCATTGTTTCCCGCCAAGGCAGCATGGATTGCTCGGCAATCTGGAGAGTCGCGACATGGTCAAGCGTGACGGACAATACTGCCGGGTATCGAGCCAAACCATACAGCGCGGATCGTATATATGAATTTGAGAGATCGATTTTCGATCTCATACCAGTCGCCACAACTGCCGTTCCGATGGTGCGTCGTTCGGAGCGCTTCCATCCGAAATCTTCAAAAAAGAGGTCGTTAAAGGACCGGCGATATTCAGATTGGACGAAGTCGCTTTCAACTTTTTCTGCTAATTGTAGGACGGCCTGACGTAGGCCAGCGCGCCCTTCCGGTGTTTCTGTTGCGGCAGAAGCACGTTCGCTCTCATAGAGAATGGAAATGAGTGGGCGAGCATTGGCTGCCAAGGCTTCGAACGCGCCCGCGCCCTTGGCCCTCACCAGATCGTCCGGGTCCTGCCCGTCCGGCAATGTCACGAAGGCGAGGCTGCGTCCCGGCGCCAGCATCGGCAGGGCGCGATGGGCGGCGCGGATCGCGGCCTTCTGCCCGGCGCCGTCGCCGTCGAAGCAGAGCGTGGGCACGTCCACCATCCGCCACAGCCGTTCGAGCTGATGCTCGGTGAGCGCGGTGCCGAGCGGCGCGACCGCTTCCGCCACGCCGGCCTGTGCCAGCGCGATCACGTCCATATAGCCCTCGACCACGAACACGCGGTTCGCCTTGCGCGCGGCGGGCGCGGCGCGGTCGATATTGTAGAGCGTGCGCCCCTTGTCGAATAAAGGCGTGTCGGGGGAGTTGAGATATTTCGGCTCGCCATCCCCGATCACGCGCCCGCCGAAGGCGATCACGCGGCCGCGCTGGTCGCGGATCGGGATCATCAGGCGGCCACGGAAACGGTCGTAAGGCTCCTTGCCCTCGACGCTGATGAGCAGCCCCGCCTCGATCAGCGCCGGATCGCCATAATCCTTCAGCGCCGCGCGCAGCTTGCCGCGCGCATCCGGCGCGAAGCCGATGCCGAAATCGCGCACCGTCTCCGCCGACAGGCCGCGCCGATCTGCCAGCGCGCGCGCCTCGCTGCCCGCGATGCCGGAGAACTGGCTGACGAACCACGCCTGCGCCTCGGCCATCGCATCGTGCAGGCCCTTCTGCCGCTCGGCGCGCTTCGCGGCGCGCGGATCGGGGGCGGGAAGCTCCATGCCGGCTGCGGCGGCCAGCTCCTTCACGGCGTCCATGAAGGGCAGGCCGCGCTGGTCGGTCATCCAGCGAATCGCGTCGCCATGCGCCGAGCAGCCGAAACAGTGATAGAAGCCCTTGTCGTCGTTGACGTAGAAGCTGGGCGTCTTTTCGTTATGAAAAGGGCAGCAGCCCTTGTGCTCGCGCCCCGCCTTGGTGAGCTTCACCGTCTTGCCCACAAGGGCCGACAGCGAGGTGCGGGCGCGCAACTCGTCGAGGAAGGCGGGAGAGAGACTCACGCCCTTATTGTAACTTAAGCCGAAATCACGCGGTCTGGCAACGAAAAGTTGCACGTCTCTCCCGTCATCGGATCATCGCCGGGAGCGGGTCAGCCGAGCGCTGCCTTCACCAGCCCGCTGGCCCTGGACATGTCGAGCACGCTGGCGTGGCGCGCCTTCAGCTCGGCCATCACACGGCCCATGTCCTTCATGCCAGACGCGCCCAGTTCCGCCTTGATCGCCTCGATCGCCGTGACCGTCTCCGCCTCGCTCATCTGCTGCGGCAGGAAGCGCTCAATCACCGCGACTTCGTGTTCCTCCGCCGCCGCCAGCTCCTCGCGGCCGCCCTTGCGATACATGTCGATCGATTCGCGGCGCTGCTTCACCATTTTCTGGAGCACTTCCACCACCAGCGCGTCGTCGTCCGCGGGCGCTGGGCCGGTGCGCGCCTCGATATCGCGGTTCTTGATCGCGGCCTGCATCAGGCCGATCGCGGCGCGGGTTTCCTTGTCGCCTGCCTTCATGGCGGCGATCTGGGCTTGCTTGATGTCGTCTCGAATCATGGAACGGTGGATAGCGCCAGCAAGCGGTTGACGGGAAGAGGTCAAAAGCCTAGCGGGCGGGGCTTAGCGACATTGCTGATCCAGACCCAACGGAGTGCCCGCCGACCATGGCCGACGCCAGACCCTTTGACGTGCCCGAAGGCGCCACCGGCGTCCTTGTCCTCGCTTCGGGCGAGATCGCCTGGGGCCGCGGATTCGGCGCCGAGGGCGAGGTGGTGGGGGAGGTGTGTTTCCACACCGCGATGACCGGCTATCAGGAGATCATGACCGACCCGAGCTTCGCCGGGCAGATCATCACCTTCACCTTCCCGCACATCGGCAATGTCGGCGCGAACCCGGACGACGTGGAGGCCGACGAGCCGCACGCGCTGGGCATGATCGTGCGCGAGGACGTGACCGCGCCCTCCAATTTCCGCAGCGTCGAGCGGCTGGACGCATGGATGAAGCGCCATGCCCGCGTCGGCCTTTCGGGCATCGACACGCGCGCGCTCACCCGCCGCATCCGCAGCGGCGGCGCGCCCAACGGCGTGATCGCGCACTCTGCCTCGGGCAAGTTCGATATCCCACTACTGCTGGAGATGGCGCGCGGCTGGCCGGGGCTGGAGGGCATGGACCTCGCCAAGGCCGTGACCACCGAGACGCATTACGGCTGGGGCGAGGCGCGCGAAGGCGGCGTGTGGCGGCTCGGCTTCGGCTATGCCGGGATCGACGGCGGTGAGCGCCCGCATGTCGTGGCGGTGGATTACGGCAGCAAGCACAATATCTTCCGAAACCTCGTTCAGGCCGGCGCGAAGGTTTCCGTGGTGCCCGCGACGGCGAGCTATGACGAGATCATGGCGCTCGGCCCGGACGGCATCTTCCTGTCGAACGGCCCCGGCGACCCTGCCGCGACCGGCGAATATGCCGTGCCGGTGATCCGCAAGCTGCTGGAGACGGGCAAGCCCCTGTTCGGCATCTGCCTCGGCCACCAGCTCCTCGGCATCGCGGTGGGGGCCGAGACCACCAAGATGTTCCAGGGCCATCGCGGCGCGAACCATCCGGTGAAGCGCCTTTCCGACGGCGCGGTCGAGATCACCAGCATGAACCACGGCTTCGCGGTGGACCGCGCCACGCTCCCCGAGGGCGTGCGCGAGACGCATGTGTCGCTGTTCGACGGCAGCAATTGCGGGATCGAGCTGACCGACCGCCCCGCATTCAGCGTGCAATACCACCCGGAAGCCTCGCCGGGGCCGCAGGACAGCCTCTATCTGTTCGAGCGGTTCGTGGGGATGCTGCGGTGAAATCCGTATTTGCCGCGCTAACAAGCGTCGTTCTGCTCGCTGTGCCCGCAAGCGCTACATCCCCTGTGCAGATTGCGAAGGTTGGTCCGTGGAAGATACGGAGCAACCCGCCGATGCTTCCCGTAGAAGGGCAGCCAATGCCGCGGGGAGGGGTGTCCGCATCCTTGGAAGGGCAGGGCGATATTCGGCAAAACCTGACATCCAGGGGCGATGACGCTGAATTTGAAACCTATGGTTCCAACCGGAATTGCATTCAGACGAGTCATCGCAGTTTGGCGGCACTTTCTTCGCAGCGGTCCAAAATAGGCATCGAATTTCTCAGGCAGGCCCGAGCGGTCGTGAGTTGCGAGAAATCCGATCGGCGGACGGTCGCGAGAGAAATGCGATATATCCGAGAGGCCAATCGCTACCTGCCTGAAGTGGCGGCATATTTTTACGGCGAGGTTGCGAAGTAATGCCCAAACGCACCGACATCTCCTCCATCCTCGTGATCGGCGCGGGGCCGATCGTCATCGGTCAGGCGTGCGAGTTCGATTATTCGGGCACGCAGGCGATCAAGGCGCTCAAGGAGGAGGGCTATCGCATCGTCCTGGTCAATTCGAACCCGGCGACGATCATGACCGATCCCGAGCTGGCCGATGCCACCTATGTCGAGCCGATCACGCCGGAGGTGGTCGCGCGGATCATCGCGAAGGAGCGGCCCGACGCCGTGCTGCCCACGATGGGCGGGCAGACCGCGCTCAACACCGCGCTCGCGCTGTTCCGCGACGGCACGCTGGAGAAATACGGCGTCACGATGATCGGCGCAGATGCCGAGGCGATCGACAAGGCGGAGGACCGGCTGAAGTTCCGCGAGGCGATGGACAAGATCGGCCTCGAATCCGCCCGCTCGGCCATCGCGCATACCGAGGCCGAGGCGCTGGAGGGACTGGAGAAGGTCGGCCTGCCGGCGATCATCCGTCCCAGCTTCACGCTCGGCGGCACGGGCGGCGGCGTCGCCTATAACCGCGAGGAGTTCATCGAGATCGTCCGCAAGGGCC
This sequence comes from Sphingomonas bacterium, assembly GCA_047602705.1. Lineage (GTDB taxonomy): Bacteria > Pseudomonadota > Alphaproteobacteria > Sphingomonadales > Sphingomonadaceae > Sphingomonas. The sequence continues at coordinate 6,076 of JASGGR010000003.1, forward strand.
TCGACGCCTCGCCGACCACCGAGGTGCTGATCGAGGAATCGCTGCTCGGCTGGAAGGAATATGAGATGGAGGTCGTGCGGGATCGCAACGACAACGCCATCATCATCTGCTCGATCGAGAATGTGGATCCGATGGGTATCCACACCGGCGACTCCATCACCGTTGCACCGGCGCTGACGCTGACCGACAAGGAATATCAGATCATGCGCAACGCGAGCATCGCGGTGCTGCGTGAAATCGGCGTGGAAACGGGCGGTTCGAACGTGCAGTTCGCGGTCAATCCGAAGGACGGCCGGCTCGTCGTGATCGAGATGAACCCGCGCGTCAGCCGCTCGTCGGCGCTGGCATCGAAGGCCACCGGCTTCCCGATCGCCAAGGTCGCGGCGAAGCTGGCGGTGGGCTATACGCTCGACGAGATCGAGAACGATATCACCGGCGCGACGCCCGCCAGCTTCGAGCCGACGATCGATTATGTGGTGACGAAAATCCCCCGCTTCGCCTTCGAGAAGTTCAAGGGCGCCGAGGCCGTGCTCTCCACCGCGATGAAGTCGGTGGGCGAGGTGATGGCGATCGGGCGCAACATCCACGAATCGATGCAGAAGGCGCTGCGCGGGCTGGAGACGGGGCTGTCCGGCTTCAACCAGGTCGATCGCCTCGTCGGCGCGCCGCGCGCGGAGATCGAGGCGGCGCTGGCGGTGGCGACGCCGGACCGGCTGCTGGTCGCGGCGCAGGCGCTGCGCGAGGGCTTCACCGTGGCGGAGGTCCATGCGATCGCCAAATACGATCCGTGGTTCCTGGAGCGGATCGCGGAGATCGTCGCGGCCGAGGAGGAGGTGTGCCAGCAGGGCCTGCCGATCGACGCGGCGGGGATGCGCCGGCTGAAGGCGATGGGCTTCTCCGACAAGCGGCTGGCGTGGCTGGCGCTGCAATCGGCCAACCTGCGCGGCATGGAGCGCGGCATCGCGCGCGGCTCCGGCCTGATCCATGAGGCGGTGAAGGCGATGACCGGCGGCGTCACCGAGGAGGAGGTGCGCGAGCATCGCCTGAAGCTGGGCGTGCGTCCGGTGTTCAAGCGGATCGACACCTGCGCGGCGGAGTTCGACGCGCGCACGCCCTATATGTATTCCACCTATGAGGCGCCCAGCTTCGGAGAGCCGGAGAACGAGGCGCAGCCGTCCGACCGGCGCAAGATCGTCATCCTCGGCGGCGGGCCGAACCGGATCGGGCAGGGGATCGAGTTCGACTATTGCTGCTGCCACGCCTGCTTCGCGCTGGCGGATGCCGGGTTCGAGACGATCATGGTCAATTGCAACCCGGAGACGGTGAGCACCGATTACGACACCTCCGACCGCCTCTATTTCGAGCCGCTGACGGCGGAGGACGTGCTGGAGATCCTGCACGTCGAGCAATCGCGGGGCGAGCTTGTCGGCGTGATCGTGCAGTTCGGCGGGCAGACCCCGCTCAACCTGGCGCGCGCGCTGGAGAAGGCGGGCATCCCGATCCTCGGCACATCGCCCGACGCGATCGATCTGGCGGAAGATCGCGAAAGGTTCGCGGCGCTGGTCGCGCGGCTCAAGCTGCTCCAGCCCTCCAACGGCATCGCGCGCAGCCGAGAGGAGGCGCTCGCGGTGGCGGAGCGCGTCGGCTATCCGGTGCTGATGCGCCCGAGCTATGTGCTCGGCGGCCGCGCGATGGAGATCGTGGACGGTCCCTCGCAGCTCGAGGATTATATCCAGACCGCCGTGCAAGTGTCTGGCGACGCGCCGGTTCTGATCGACCAATATCTGCGCGACGCGATCGAGGTGGATGTGGATGCGATCTGCGACGGCGACGACGTGGTGGTTGCCGGCGTGCTCCAGCATATCGAGGAGGCGGGCGTCCATTCGGGCGACAGCGCCTGCTCCATCCCGCCTTATTCGCTGCCGCCGGAAGTGATCGCGGAGATCGAGCGGCAGACCGAGGCGCTGGCGCGGGGCCTCGACGTGCGCGGCCTGATGAACATCCAGTTCGCGGTGAAGGACGGCAAGGTCTATCTGATCGAGGTGAATCCGCGCGCCAGCCGCACCGTGCCCTTCGTCGCCAAGGCGATCGGCGCGCCCATCGCCAAGATCGCAAGCCGCGTGATGGCCGGGGAGAAATTGAAGAACCTGCCGAAGATCGATCGCGCGATCGATTATTTCGCGGTGAAGGAAGCGGTTTTCCCGTTCAATCGCTTCCCTGGCATCGATCCGGTCCTCTCGCCTGAAATGAAGTCCACCGGCGAAGTGATGGGGATCGCGCGCGATTTCACCACGGCTTTCGCCAAGTCCCAGCTTGGCGCGGGCTTGGTGCTGCCGGAGGGCGGCGCGGTGTTCGTGAGCGTGAAGGACAGCGACAAGGGGCATATCCTTCCGGCCGCGCGCCTGCTGGCGGAAGCGGGCTTCACGATCGTGGCCACCGGAGGCACGGCGGACCATCTGGAGACCGCGGGCGTGATGGTCGAGCGGGTCAACAAGGTGGCGCAGGGCCGGCCGCATATCGTGGACCGGATCAAGGATGGCGACATCGCCCTGATCTTCAATACCACGGAAGGATGGCAGAGCCTGAAGGACTCCCAGCCGATCCGCGCGGCGGCGCTTGGGCAGAAGATTCCCTATTTCACCACGGCCCCCGCCGCGGTGGAGGCGGCGAAGGCGATCGCCAGCGCGGCCATGCGCAACCTTGAAGTCCGCCCGCTGCAGGCCTATTATTCGCAGTCGCACAACTGATCCCCGACATTCCAGGATAGTGCGAGGCGGCCCCCGGGGCCGCCGGGGGACAGCTTTTGACAAGGGATTGCGTGATGGCGACGGTCGAGAAGATGCCGATGCTCCAGGAGGGCTATGAGAAGCTGACGGCTGATCTGAAGCGCCTGAAAGCGGAGCGTCCGCTGATCGTCGATGCGATCGAGGAGGCGCGCGCGCACGGCGACCTTTCCGAGAACGCCGAATATCATGCCGCGAAGGAGCGGCAGGGCCAGATCGAGGCCTCGATCGCGGATATCGAGGACAAGATCTCCCGCGCGCAGATCATCGATCCCAAGGATCTTTCGGGCGACAAGGTGGTGTTCGGCGCGACCGTCACCTTGCTCGACGAGGACGAAAAGCCGATCCGCTACCAGATCGTCGGCCAAACCGAGGCGGACGCCAAGACCGGCCGCATCAGCTACAATTCCCCGCTGGGCCGCGCGCTGATCGGGCGCAGCGTGGACGACGAGGTGGAGGTGTCCGTGCCGGCGGGCGACCGTTATTATCTGGTGTCGAAGATCGAATTTATCTGAGAGGCCGGACAGGCCCCTCTCCCGGAGGAGAGGGGCGTTCGGACGGGCTTACTTCCGCTCGGCCGCGCTCTTGTTGCGGAGCGCGATGAACTCGTTCCCCGCATTCCACGTCGGCCATACGCCGGCCTTCGACAATTGGCGGCCCATGGTGGCGAACAGGTCCACGTCCTGCGCCGCGCCGGCGAGGTTCCATTCCGGCGACCATGCGTCGCAGGTCTTGTGATAGCAGGCCATATAGCCGTCGAACCACTTCTGCCCGGCATCCTTGCCGCCCGCCTTCAGGTCCGGCGCGCCGCCGAGCGCCATCAGCAGCAGCGAGGGCACGCCGCGCCGCACGACGGAGAAATGGTCCGCGCGGTAGAACAGCCCGCGCTCGCTCGCGGTTTCAGGCGTGACGGTGCGGCCCTGCGCCTTCGCGGCGGCTGCAAGCATCGTGTCGAGCGAGGAATTGCCCGCGCCGACCAGGATCACGTCCTTCGCCGGGCCGGCTGTCTGGAGCACGTCCAGCGTCAGGTTCGCCGCGGTCTTCTCCAGCGGATATATCGGGTGCGTGGCATAATATTCGGAGCCGAGCAGCCCGCGTTCCTCGCCCGTCCATAGCGCGAACACCAGGGTCCGCTCCGGCTTCGGCCCGGCCTTGAACTGGCGCGCAAGCTCCAGCACGCCGGCGACGCCCAGCCCGTCGTCGTTCGCGCCGGGGCGCATCGTCTTGCCGCTGGCGTCGGGCGGACCTTCTCCATAGGCGTCCCAATGCGCGCCGAACATCACGGTTTCGTCCGGGCGCTTCGTGCCGGGGATCTTCGCGAGGACATTGGCGCTCTCGATCCGCTCGGCGGTGACGGGCAGGTCGGCGGAGAAGCGCGGCTTCATCTCGACGGGACGGAAGGATGCGGAGCGTGCCTCGACGCGCAGCTTCGCCAGATCGAGGCCCGCGGCGGTGAACAGGCGGTTCGCCGCCTCGCCGGAAATCCAGCCCTGCAACGGCAGGCGCGGATCGTCCGCCCCGCGCACGATGTCGTAATTCTCGCCGTTCGAGGCATTGGCGGTGGACCAGGGATAGCCCGCCGCATCCGTATCGTGGACGATCAGCGCGGCCACCGCGCCGCGCCAGGCGGCTTCCTCATATTTATAGGTCCAGCGGCCGTAATAGGTCATGCGCTTGCCGCCGAACCGGCCGACCGCGTCCTCGCCCGGCCGGGCCGCGAAATCGGGATCGTTGACGAGGAAGACGACGACCTTGCCGTGCAGGTCCACGCCCTTGTAATCGTCCCACTTTGCTTCCGGGGCGGAGACGCCGTAGCCGACGAAGACCATCGGCGCGTCCTTGATCGCGATATGGGCGTCGCCGCGCACAGTGGTCATCGCCACGTCCGTGCCCTGCACCAGCGGCATGCCGCCCGCACTCATCGTGCCGTCGCCGAGCCGGGTGTGGATCAGCGGAACGGGCTGGACCCACTGGTCGTCCGCCGCTCCCGGCTCCAGCCCCAGCTTCCGGAACTGCGCGACCAGCCAGTCGGTCGTCACCTTCTCGCCCGCCGTGCCTGGCGCGCGGCCGCCGAATTCGGGCGAGGCGAGCGTGCGGACCATGTCCGAAAGCCGCTGCGGATCGGTCTGCGCGGCGGCGGGCGCCGCAAGCGTCGCGGCAAGCGCGAAGAGGGGAAGGAAACGCATCGGAAGCTCCTTGCTCAATGAACGCGGCGGACGAAGACGCGGCCGTCGTCACGCCGCTCGATGGAGAAATTGGGGACGGACTGGATCAGGTCGGACAGGCGCTTGAACCCGTAGTTGCGCACGTCGAAACTGGAACGGTTCGCGGCGAGCTGCCCCATGGCGGACAGGCTGACATAGCCGCGCTCGTCGCGCTTCACATTGTCATAGGCATCGATCAGCAGCTTCACCAGCTCCGGGTCGACATCGGGCTTGCGCGCGGGCGGCGGCGGGGTCGTCGCGGCCACCTCGATCTCCGGGGCCGGGACGTGCGCGGCGACCAGCTTGTCCACGTCGATGAAGCGGGTGCAGGCGTTCTGGAAAGCCTGTGGCGTGCGCGCGGAGCCGAAGCCGTAGACGTCGTGCCCGTCCTGCCGGATGCGCATGGCGAGCGGCATGAAATCGCTGTCCGACGACATGATGCCGAACGCCTGCACCCGCCCGCGATAGAGCAGGTTCATCGCGTCGATCGTCATCTTCATGTCGGTGGCGTTCTTGCCCTTGGTCAGGTCGAACTGCTGCTGCGGCTCTATGCCGTATTTCAGCGTCATGTCGCGCCAGCCCTTCAGCGCGGGCTTGGACCAGTTGCCGTAGACGCGCCGCACGTTGACGCTGCCAAGCTCCGCGAGCACGGTCAGCACCGGATCGATCGCGTGCCATGAGGCGTTGTCCGCGTCGATCAGGAGAGCGACGTTGCGGAGCGGGGTATCGTCAGCCATGCACGCCTGATCGACGCGGCGGGCGCGTCCGTCAACCGTTCGGATAGTCGATCGTCATCACCTCATATTCCCGCTCGCCCGCCGGCAGCGTGACGCGGCGCAGGTCGCCGACGGACGCGCCGCGCAGGGCGCGGGCGAGGGGGGCGTTCCAGCCGATCAGCCCCTTGCCCGCATCCGCCTCGTCGTCGCCGACGAAGGTGAGCGTGCGGTGGTTGTCGTCCTCGTCCGCGATCGTAACGGTCGCGCCGAAGAAGACGCGGCAGCGGTCCGGCGCCTGTGCGGGATCGACCACCTTCGCCGCCTTCATCCGGCGCGAGAGCCAGCCCAGCCGCCGGTCGATCTCCCTCAGGCGCTTGCGGCCGTAGATATAGTCGCCGTTCTCCGAGCGGTCGCCGTTGCCTGCCGCCCAGGCGATCGTGTCGACCAGCGCGGGGCGCTCCTTCGCGAACAGTTGGTCATATTCGGCGCGGAGCGCGGCATAGCCGGCGGGCGTGATATAGTTCGGACGATCCGCCATGCCTCAACCCCGCCGCGACCGGCCGAGATACCAGCTCAGGTTCGCCGGCCCGTGGCTGCGCGCGCGCTGCGGGTTCATCAGGTCGTAGACCACGGCATTCTCCAGCACGCGCTGGACGTAGTTGCGCGTCTCCATGAACGGGATCGCCTCCAGCCAATCGACCATGTCCACCGCGCCGGTGCGCGGATCGCCGTTCGCGGCGAGCCATTTGTTCACGTTGCCCGGCCCCGCGTTATAGGCCGCGATCGCCAGCGGGTAGCTGCCGAACTGATTGAAGATGCGCTGGAAATAGCTCGATCCGAGTTGCACGTTATATCCGGTGTCGGTGGTGAGCGCGCCCGCGTTATAGGCAAGGCCCAGCTTCGCCGCCTGTTCCTTCGCGGTGCCGGGCATGAGCTGCATCAGCCCGCGCGCGCCCGCGCTGGAAATCGCCATGCGGTCGAAATTGCTCTCCTGCCGCGCGATGGCGTGGATCATCGTCCAGCCGTCCTCATAGCCGCGCGGCACCATGACGGTGGGGAAGCCTGTGGCGCTATAGTCGGTAAGGCCGCCGAGCATCGCCTTGCGCCCCACCAGCACGCCGAGATCGGGGCGGCCGAGCGACCGGGAGAATTCCTCCGCCAGCAGGTGATCGGCGTCGCTGGTGGCGTCCGCCGCGATCTGCTTCACGAAGGCGGTCTGGTCCTGCCAGTTGCGGGTCATGCCCAGATATTGCGCGGCCCGCACCGTCTCGCGGCTGTAGAATGCCGTCCGGGCGGCTGCATCGATCGCAGGGAGCGACGTGAGCGGCGGCGGCGGCACCAGCGCGCGGCCCAGATGCTCGTTGGCGAGCTGGCCATAATATTGGTCGCGGAAGCCGGCCGCGCGGACGATGAAGGCATTGGCCTCCTCGCGCCGCCCGGCGGCCTCGGCGGCGCGGGCAGCCCAGTAGAAGCCCTTCGCGCGCGTCTGCGGGGAGACGCTGCCCCGGCCGTAGCGATCGAACAAGGTCATCGCATCGGCCGGGCGGCCGAGCCGCTTCAGCGCGGTCTGGCCCGCGAGCCATACGAGGTTGGTGTATTGATCGCGCTCGCCATAGGATTTGGTCGAGACGTCCGTCCCCGGCGGATAGACGTCGTCCACCTGCCGCGCGATGTCATAGACGGTCTGCCACTGGCCGTCGTTCGCCGCCGCCTTCGCATTGGCATAGAGCAGGAGATAGAATTTCTCCGGGTTGCCGGGCCGGTTCATGCCGGCCGCGCGGGAGCGGGCGAGCCATGCGCGCGCGGCGAGCGGATTGGTGCGGCCGAGCCACACGGCCTTGTCCGCGATATAGCCCGCGTCGCGCTCGCCGATCATGTCGGTCTGCGCGGCGAGGTCGGCGGCATTGGCCGCGCCGCTGCGGAAGGCGAGCCGCGCCTCGAACAGCGGCCGTTGCGAGGAGGAGGTGAGCGTGACCTGCCGCGCGGCGACGCTGGTCGCGCCCTGCCACAGCAGCGCATCCATCCGCGCGTCATGATCCTCCGGGCGGAGCGTGCCGCCGAACTGCTGGAGCAGGGCGGCTTCGTCCGCCGGCGCGAGCGCCCCGCGCCGCCATGCCGTGCGCGCCGCCTCATAGGCCTCGTTCATCGCGCCGCTCGCCGCCAGCGCCTTGGCATAGGCCAGGCTGCTCGCCGCCGTCTGCGGCGGATAGCGGCGGAAGAAGGTGACGAGGCTGGATGGCGATCCGCTGCCGCCGGCGGCCTGCCGTTCCGCCGCGCGGCGGAATCCCGTCTCGCCCGGCCAGCCCGGATGCGCGAGCAGGAAGGAGGCATAGCTGTCGAACGGCAGGGAATCGCTCTGCTGCAGTGCCTTCCACTGCGCGACCGGCTGCGCCATCGCGGCTGGGGAGATGGGGGCGGAAGGCCCGCGCGCCGCCTGCGCCCGCGTGTCGGCGCGGGCAGCGTATGATTCGTCCCGATCCTGCGCGAGCGCAAGGGCCGCGCCGGCCATAACAAGCAATCCGATCAACGCACCTGCCTTCAAATTCATACACCAATGATGGACAGATTAGCGGGCTTACCCGTATCTGTCCTGAACGAACCTATCACCATCGCTCAATCGGGGGCGCAAGAATCATGTTTTCCGGCTCCATTCCGGCGCTTGTCACGCCGTTCGACGCCAATGGGCGCTTCGTGGAATCCGCTTATCGCGATCTGATCGAATGGCAGATCGCCGAAGGCTCCCGCGCGCTCGTGCCCTGCGGCACCACCGGCGAGGCTGCGACGCTGACGAAGGAGGAGCAATTCGCCATCGTGAAGGTGTGCGTCGATCAGGCGCGGGGCCGCGTGCCCGTGATCGCGGGCGCTGGCTCCAACGACACGCGCGTCGCCGCCGCCAACCTGACCGCCGCGAAGGAGGCGGGGGCGGATGCGGCGCTGATGGTGCCGCCTTATTACAACCGCCCCTCCCAGGAGGGCATCTACCGGCATTTCGCGGCGCTCGCCCCCGAGGCGGCGCTGCCGATCGTGCTCTACAACGTGCCTGCCCGCACGGTGACGGACATCCAGCCCGAGACGCTGATCCGCATCGTTTCCGATTTCCCGAAGGTGTTCGTGGCGGTGAAGGATGCGTCCGGCGTGCTCCAGCGCGTGTCGCAGCATCGCGCTGGGCTGGGCGCGGATTTCTGCCAGCTTTCCGGGAATGACGATCTCGCGCTCGGTTTCAACGCGACGGGGGGCGTGGGGTGCATCTCCGTCACCGCCAATGTCGCGCCGCGCCTGTGCGCCGAGTTCCAGGCCGCGTGCGCGGGCGGCGATTATGCGAAGGCGCTGGACCTGCACGACCGCCTGTTCGCGCTGCACGTCTCGCTGTTCACCGATGCGTCGCCCGGCCCGGTCAAATATGCGATGACGAAGGTGAGGCCCGGCTTTCCCGACGGCCTGCGCCTGCCGATGACCTGGCCGAACGAGGCCTCGCGCAAGGCGGTGGATGCGGGGCTGGCGCGGGCGGGGCTGTAAGCCTACATCGCAGGTCTTATGCCCCGTCCCAAGCCCGCCACGTTCGACAAGAAGAAAGTCGTCGCAGAGAATCGCCGCGCGCGGTTCGATTATTCGATCGAGGACAAGTTCGAGGCCGGCATCGTGCTGACCGGCACCGAGGTGAAGTCGCTCAGGTTCGGCGAAGGCTCGATCGCGGAAAGCTATGCCGAGGTGAGCGACGGCGCGGTGTGGCTCATCAATTCCAACGTGCCCGAATTCAGCCACGGCAACCGCTTCAACCACGAGCCGCGCCGCCCGCGGAAGCTGCTGTTCCATGAGCGGGAGATCAACCGGCTTCGCGGCGCGGTGGAGCGTGAGGGCATGACGCTCGTGCCGCTCTCCGTCTATTTCAACGCGCAGGGCCGCGCGAAAGTGGAGCTGGCGCTGGCCAAGGGCCGCAAGGCGCACGACAAGCGCGAGGCGATCAAGGAGCGCGACTGGAAGCGCGAGGCCGCCCGCCTGATGCGCGAGCGCGGGTGATGGGCCTGTGGCAGAGGTTCACCGGCTGGTGCCGGCGCAACCTGCCGACGCGTGAATCCATGGCGGAAAGCCGGTTGCTGCGCCCGGTGGCGCATCGCGTGCTGGCGCCGCATCTGTGGCGCTTCACCCGCCGCTCCGTGCCGCGCGGTGTGGCGCTGGGGATGGTGACGGGCATATTGTTCCCGGTCGCGCAAATCCCCTTCTCGGCGCTTCTGGCCTTGCCGCTGCGCGCCAACATCCCGGCCGCCGCGCTGACCACCTTCATCACCAATCCCGTGACGACCCCGCCTTTGTGGGTCGCGGCCTATTGGATCGGGAAGTGGGCGCTGCACATCGACAAGGCCCTGCCCGGTGATCCGGTGCGCGACGCGGTGCAATCGGGCTGGATGCAGTGGCTGATGTCCGACGCGGCGCCCGCCACCGCGACAGGGCTGCTGATCGTGACGGGCGCGTTCGCGGTGGGCGGCTATCTGCTTTCGATGTTCGGCTGGCGGCTGTGGGTCGCGCGCAAATGGCGCAACCGCCGCAGCGGCATGGGAGGCTGAGCATGGCGTCCCGGCCGCTTGCGCCCTCCGCTCCGCTCACGCCGCGCTCCGCGCTGCTGATCGCGCTGGCGGCGGGCGTGGCGGCTGCGTTGCTGGTGCTGTGGCTGGCGCGGAGCGCGGTGTTCGCGGCCGGTTTCGGCGGGGCGGCGATCGCGCTCGGCGGGGCTGCCGTGGCGTGGCGTGCGCTGGCCCGGCCGCGCGGCGAGGAAGCGGGCGAGGTAGATTGGGGCCTGGCGCGGGCGATCGCGGAGACGTCTCGCGACGCGATAGCGATCACCGATCGCGGCGGAAGGCTGGTCTGCGCCAACGATCGTTACGAGGCGCTGTTCGGCGGCTTCCCGACCCCGCCCGCGCTGCCGCTGGGTGAGGGCGGCGAGGCCGCGCTCGTCTCGGCGGGACGCACCGCCTGGCGGGACGGCATGGCCGGCGTTGCACAGTTGCGGCTCGACCGGCGCACGGTGAGCGCGGAAATCCTCCGCGCGGGCGAGCGGCAGGACATGCTGGTCTGGCGGTTCGAGCGCGCGGCGGAGGCCAATCGCATCGATCGCCTGAACGAGGAGCTGATGGGCGATCTCGGCCTCCGTCTGGGCGAGGCCGGGATCATGGCGGCGATGATCTCGCCGGATGGGCGCATCCTGGCGTCGAATCCCGTCTTCCGCCACCGCGCGCTCGGCCGGCGCGAGGGGCAGGTGGAGGGCATGGACTTCGCGCGCTTCCTCATCACCGACAGCCGCGGGATGGTGCGGTTCGAACGGGAGGGGCTGGACGGCAATCCGCTGCGGCTGGTGCAGGTGCCGTTCGGGGAAGCGGACGGCGGACCGATCCTGATCGCAATGCTGGACGAGGAGGAGCTTCCCGCCGCCGACGGCGCGAGCGCGTCGAGTCACATCAGCACGCTCGTCTCGCTGATGCCGGTCGGGATCGCGCTGGTCGATCGCGAGGGGCGGTTCGTGCAGATGAACGACGTCTTCTCGCGCGCGGCGGGGATCGATCCGGCGGCGCCGCCGCTCTATCCCGGCGATCTGGTGGTGCGCGAGGACAAGGCGGCGGTGGCCGACGCCGTGCGCCGCTTCGCCAACGGGGCGGCGCAATCGAGCGACATGGCGGTGCGCCTGCGCGATCACCCGGATGAGCCGATCGTGCTCACCATCGCCGGCGCGCGGGGCCTAGGCCCGGCGGCGGTGGTGCTGAGCCTCAAGGACAATAGCGAGGAATCGCGGCTGAAGCGCGAGGTGGCGCAGGCGACCAAGATGCAGGCGGTCGGCCAGCTTGCCGGCGGTGTCGCGCATGATTTCAACAATATCCTCACCGCGATCATCGGCCATTGCGACCTGATGCTGATGCGCCATTCGCCCGGCGACAGCGATTATGACGATATCCAGCAAATCCGGAGCAACTCGAACCGCGCGGCCGGGCTGACGCGGCAGTTGCTCGCTTTCTCCCGCCAGCAGACCTTGCGGCCGCAGATATTGCAACTGCCGGACGTGGTGTCCGAAGTTTCCAACCTGCTGAAACGGCTCCTGGGCGAGACGGTGACGCTGAACGTCAGCCACGGGCGCGATCTGGGGCCGGTGCGCGCCGATCCGGGGCAATTGGAGCAGGTGGTGGTGAACCTTGCCGTCAACGCCCGCGATTCGATGGCGGCGAAGAATCCGCACGGCGGCGGCACGCTCACGATCCGCACGCGCGCCGTCGGCATGGCGGAGGCGCGCGCGCGCGCGCCGGACATCATGCCGGCCGCCGACTATACCGCGCTGGAAATCTCCGACACCGGCACCGGCATCCCGCCGGAGGTGCTGCCCAAGATCTTCGAGCCGTTCTTCACCACGAAGGAGGTGGGCAAGGGCACGGGGCTCGGGCTTTCCACCGTCTACGGCATCGTCAAGCAATCCGGCGGCTATATCTTCGCGGATTCGAGGCCGGGACAGGGGGCGACCTTCACGATCTATCTGCCCGTCCACAACAACGGCACCGTGGCGCCGGCCCGTGTCTCCCCGCGCCAGCGGCAGGCGGAGCTGTGGGGCACCGGCACCGTGCTGCTGGTGGAGGATGAGGCGATGGTGCGCGCGGTGGCCGAACGCGCGCTCTCCCGTCAGGGCTATACGGTGCTGAGCGCGGAAAACGGCGAGGCGGCGCTGGAATTGCTCGAAAGCTGCCAGGCGCCGGACCTGCTGATCTCCGACGTGGTGATGCCCACGATGGACGGCCCCACCATGGCGCGCCATGCCCGGGAGCGTTATCCCGCGCTGCCGATCCTGTTCATGTCCGGCTATGCGGAAGAGCAACTCCGCAAGTCGATCGATCTCGACAATGTCGCCTTCCTGCCGAAACCCTTCTCCGTGCAGCAGCTTGCCGAAGCCGCGCGGGATGCGCTGGCGGGGGCGTGACGGCTTTGTTATGCCCTGACGCATGACAGACAAGGTGTTGATCGTCGAGGACGAGCCGCTGATCGCGATGATGCTGGAAGATTTCGTGGACGCGCTCGGCCGCGGCTGCGCGGGAACCGCCGCCAGCGTGGAGGAAGCGCTGACGCTGGTGGAGAGCGGCGGGATCGGCTGTGCGATTCTCGACGTCAATCTGCGCGCAGGCGAGAAAAGCTGGCCGATCGCGGATGCGCTGGCGGCGGCGAACATCCCCTTCGTCTTCGCGACGGGCGGCAGCAGCGACACGATCGAGGATCGCCATCGCGATCGGCCGCAGCTTATGAAGCCCTTCACGATGGACGGCGTGGAGCAGGCGCTGGCGAGACTCGGCGGCTGAGATGATGCGCCCGCATCCTTTCATCCTGATTCCCCTCGCGCTGCTTTGCGGCTGCAAGGCGCGCACGCCCCGTGCGCCGGAAGTGCCGGAGGCGGACCGGATCGCCTGCGCGCACGGCTCCGCGCCGCTTGCGCGCGATTGCTCCGTTGAGCGGGCGGGCGGAATGCTGATCCTCCGCCATGCGGACGGCGGCTTCCGGCGACTCGCGGTGACCGACGACGGCCATGGCGTTGCCGCCGCCGATGGCGCGGAGCGGGCGAAGACCACGATCGTGGGCAAGGATCTGATCGAGGTCACGCTCGGCGGGGATCGTTATCGGCTGCCCGCGACGGTGGGCGCCGCGAAATGATCCCGCTCGATGGCCGGCCGATCCTGACGGCGGGGGAGATGCGCGCGGCGGAGGAGGCCGCCATCGCCGCAGGTTCCAGCGTGGAGGCGCTGATGGCGCGTGCCGGCGCCGCCGTGGCTGAGCAGGTGCGGCGGTTGGCCGGCGCCCAGGAGGTGCTGATCCTGTGCGGCCCCGGCAACAATGGCGGCGACGGCTATGTCGCGGCGCGGGTGCTGGCGGAGCGCGGCCATCCGGTGCGCGTAGCGGCGACCGGCGAACCGCGCAGCCCGGCCGCGATCGCGGCGCGGGCGCAATGGGCCGGTCCGGTCGAATCGCTGGCGGAGGCGGGGCCTGCGCCGGTGCTGGTGGATGCCTTGTTCGGCACCGGCCTCACACGCGGGCTGGATGCGGAGACGGCCGAAGCGCTTTCCCGGCTGGCGGCAGCGGCGCGGCTGGCGATCGCGGTCGATCTGCCGAGCGGTGCCGCTACCGATGACGGGCGGCTCCTTTCCTCCGTGCCCCTGTTCGACGTGACGCTGGCGCTGGGAGCGCTCAAGCCGTCGCATCTGCTCATGCCGGCGGCATCGCGCGCGCGGCATGTCGTCCCGCTCGATATCGGCGTGACGGTGGAAAGCGAGGTGCGCGTGCTCGCCCGCCCGCATCTCTCCGCGCCGGGGGCGGAGGCGCATAAATACAGCCGGGGGATGGTCGCGATCATCGTCGGAGCGATGCCGGGGGCGTCCGCGCTGGCAGCCATTGCCGCGGCGGGCGGCGGCGCGGGCTACGTGCTGCTGCTCGGCAGCGCGACCGATCGCCTGCCCCATGCCGTGGTGCGGCGGCGCTTCGATCCGGTGGCGCTGGAGGACCGGCGGATCGGCGCATTGCTGATCGGGCCGGGGCTGGGGCGCGACGAGCGGGCATCGGAGCGGCTCGGCTATGCGCTCGCGTCCGATCGGGCGCTGATGATCGACGGCGATGCGCTGCGTCTCGCATCGGTGGAGGCGATCGCGGCGCGCGCCGCGCCCACGATCCTGACGCCCCATGCCGGCGAGTTCGACGCACTGTTCGGCACGGGCGGCGCCGGCAAGATCGATCGCGCCCGCGCCGCTGCCGCCGCTGCCCGCGCGACGATCGTGTTCAAGGGCGCGGACACCGTGATCGCCCGGCCGGACGGCATGGTCGAAGTGTCGCAGGCATCGCCGTCATGGCTTTCCACGGCGGGAACGGGCGACGTGCTCGCCGGGCTGGTCGCGGCGCGCGTGGCGGCGGGGGGAGACGCGGCGGAAGCGGTGTGGCTCCATGGCGAAGCCGCGCGGCGCGCCGGCCCGGCCTTCCTCGCCGACGATCTCGCGCGCCATCTTCCGGGGGCGATCGCCGAATGTCTGTAAATGAGATCGTCCGTGTCGCGGCGCGCGGGGAGGGCGTGACGGCGGATGGCCGCCATGCGCCGTTCGCGGCACCGGGAGACGTGCTGAACGCGGATGGCTCGATCACGCCCGGCCTGCATCATGCGACGCCGCCGTGCCGCCATTTCCCGGTGTGCGGCGGGTGCCAGCTCCAGCATCTCGACGATGCTTCATGGGCGGGATTCATCACCGACCGCATCGCCTCCGCGCTCGCCGCGCACGGCCTGGAGACGGAGATACGCCCGCCGGCGCTCTCTCCGCCACGCACCCGGCGACGCGCGACCTTGCACTGGGAACCGTCCGGCAGGATCGGCTTCACCGGCGAGAAGAGCCACGCGATCGTCGATCTGGCGGAATGTCACGTCCTTGCGCCGGAATTGTTCGCACTCGTCGCGCCATTGAAGCGGCTGCTGGGGCGATTGCGCGTGAAGAAGCGGCTCGACGTGCATCTGGCGCTCGCCGATCAGGGCGCGGACGTGCTGATCTCCGGCGCGATCCCGCAGGGGCTGGAAGCGGCGGAAGCAATCACCGCCTTCGCGGAGCAGCACGCGCTGGCGCGGCTCGCGTTCGATGAGGGCTATGGCCCGGAAGTCCGCTGGGAGCCGGTGGCGGCGACGATCACGCTCGGTGGCGTCCCTGTGCCGCTGCCGCCCGCTGCCTTCCTGCAAGCGACGCGCGAGGGGGAGGCGGTTCTGGTCGCCGCGATGCGCGAGGCGGTGAAGGGCGCGCCGACCGTGGCGGATCTGTTCGCCGGTCTCGGCACCTTCGCGCTGGCGCTGCCGGCGAAGGTCTATGCGGCGGAGGGC
This sequence comes from Sphingomonas bacterium, assembly GCA_047602705.1. Classification (GTDB taxonomy): domain Bacteria; phylum Pseudomonadota; class Alphaproteobacteria; order Sphingomonadales; family Sphingomonadaceae; genus Sphingomonas. The sequence goes on from JASGGR010000003.1 coordinate 21,641, forward strand.
GCGCGCGACGCGATCCTGTCGCTGAAGGCGGGCGCGGCGCGGGCCGGGCGGCAGGGGTTCGCCGAGCATCGCGATCTCTATCGCCGTCCGGTCGCCCCGGCGGAGCTGGATCGCTTCGCCGCCGTGGTGATCGATCCGCCGCGAGCGGGGGCAAGGGAACAGGCGCAGGCGCTGGCGGAGAGCAAGGTGCCGCTGATCGGCTATGTCTCATGCAATCCCAGCAGCTTCGCGCGCGATGCGAAGATGCTGTGCGAGGGCGGCTATGTCCTCGAATGGGTGCAGCCGGTCGGGCAGTTCCGCTGGTCCACCCATGTCGAGCTGGCGGCGCGCTTCACCCGGCCGGATAGTCCGCCTCGATGAAATAGAGGCCATCGGGCGGCGCGTTATAGCCGAGCGCCGCGCGGTCGCGGGCTTCCAGCGCGTCGGTCACGTCGTCGGGCGTCCATTTGCCTTGCCCCACCAGCGCGAGGCAGCCGACCATCGAGCGCACCTGATGATGCAGGAAGGACCGCGCGGAGGCATAGATGTCAATCCGCGATCCGTGCGCCGCCACGTCGAGCCGGTCGAGCGTGCGCAAGGGGCTGTCCGCCTGGCAATGCACCGAGCGGAAGGTGGTGAAGTCATGCCGCCCGACCAGTCGCGCGGCGCCTTCACGCATCGCCTCGACGTCGAGCGGGGTGGTGACGCGCCACGCGAGGCCGCGCTCGAAGGTGAGCTGCGCGCGGCGCTGAATGATCGAATAGCGATACTGCCGCCCGATGCAGGAAAAGCGCGCGTGCCAGTCGTCCGGCACCTCCTCGGCCGCCAGCACCGCGACCGGCGCGGGGCGGACGCGGGCGTTGAGCGCCTCCATCAGGCGGAAGGGCGTGATGGGCTTCGCGATATCGAGATGCGCGCGCATGGCGGTGGCGTGGACGCCCGCGTCGGTGCGCCCGGCGGCCTGGATCGCGACTTCCTCGCCGGTGATGGCGAAGGCGGCCTCCTCAAGCGCCTGCTGCACGCTGGGGCCGTGCGACTGACGCTGCCAACCCATGAAGGGGCGGCCGTCATATTCGATCGTCAGCGCGAAGCGGGTCACAATGCGGTGCCGACGGAGATGGGAAAGCCGCGCAGCAGATCGGCGGTGGTCATCACGCCCCTCCCTGCGCGCTGGACGGAGACAGGCCGTATCGCGCCGTTCGCGCAGGCGATGGTGAGGCGGTCGTCAAGAACGGTGCCCGGCGACGCGGCCGGAGCGTCGATGGCCTCCGCCGCCAGCACCCGCACCCGCTCGCCATTCGCCTCGAACCACGCGCCGGGTGGGTTGAAGGCGCGGACCTGCCGTTCCACCGCCTCCGCGCCCTGCGCGAAATCGAGGCGGTTTTCCTCCTTGGCGATCTTGGCGGCGTAGGTGACGCCGTCCTCCGGCTGCGGCACTGGCGGATAAGCGTCGGGATCGGCCAGCACCTTCACCATCAGCCGCGCGCCCATAGCGGCGAGTTCTTCGGTCAGTTCGCCAGCCGTCTTGCCGTCGATCGGCGTGCGGCCCTCCAGCCGGACAGGCCCGGTATCCAGCCCCGCCTCCATCTGCATGATGCCGACGCCCGTCTCCTTGTCGCCCGCGAGGATCGCGCGCTGGATCGGCGCCGCCCCGCGCCAGCGCGGCAGCAGCGAGCCATGGACGTTCAGGCAACCGAGCCGCGTCGCCTCCAGCACCGCGCGCGGCAGGATCAGGCCATAGGCCGCGACCACCGCCACGTCCGCCTCCAGCGCGGCGAACGCCGCCTGCTCCTCCGGGGACTTGAGGGTCACGGGCGTGCGCACCGAAATGCCCAGTTCCTCCGCCCGCCGCTGCACCGGGGACGGCACTAGTTCGCGCCCGCGCCGTCCGCCGGGGCGCGGCGGCTGGCTGTAGGCGGCGGCGATATCGTGCCCCGCGTCCGCCAGCGCATCGAGCGTCGGCACGGCGAAGGCTGGCGTTCCCATGAAGATGATCCGCATGTTGCGCTCTACGACACGCTGGCGGCGCGCGACGCAACCCCCTATCTGTTCCGCTTATGGCATCGCAGGAGATAGAGGCGCTGACGAGCGCGCTGGCGCGGCTTCCCGGTCTGGGGCCGCGATCGGCGCGTCGCGCGGTGCTGCATCTGGTGAAGAAGCGCGAAACGGCGCTCGCTCCGTTGCTGTCGGCGCTGGCGGCGGTGGAGGAACGGCTCGCCACCTGCTCGCTGTGCGGCAATGTCGATACGAGCGATCCATGCGCGATCTGCGCCGATCCGCGCCGCGACGCGCGCGCCTTGTGCGTGGTGGAGGAGGTGGCGGACCTGTGGGCGCTGGAGCGCTCGCGCCTGTTCCCGGGGCGCTTCCATGTGCTCGGCGGCCGGCTCTCCGCGCTGGAGGGCGTGCGGCCGGAAGACCTTGCCATCGATTCGCTCGTTCGTCGGATCGAGGCGGGCGGGATCGACGAGGTGGTGCTGGCGATGAACGCCACGCTCGATGGACAAACCACCGCCCATTACGTCGCCGAGCGTATCGAACGCTTCCCGGTGCGCGTGACGCAGCTCGCGCACGGCCTGCCGGTGGGAGGCGAGCTGGACTATCTCGACGAGGGGACGCTGGCGCAGGCGTTGCGCGCGCGCCGCCCGGTCGCTTGACGCACGGCGATCCCGCTCCTAGCTCTTGGGCCATGCCTGTGCTTCCGATCGTCGAGATTCCAGATCCCCGCCTTCGCCTCGTGTGCGAGCCAGTCGCCGCCGTGGATGACGAGGTGCGCGCGCTGATCGCGGACATGTTCGAGACGATGTATGCCGCCCATGGCATCGGCCTCGCCGCCAGCCAGGTCGGCGTGATCCGCCGCGTGATGGTGGTGGACCTTCAGGAGCGCGAGACGGAGGAAGAAGAGGCAAGGCCCGAGGCGAAGCGCGATCCCCATGCCTTCGTCAACCCGGAGATCGTCTGGACCAGCGACGAGCTGTCCACCTACAGCGAGGGCTGCCTCTCCATCCCCGAGCAATATGCCGAGGTGGAGCGCCCCGCGCGCTGCCGCGTGAGATGGCTCGACGAAAAGGGCGAGGCCCATGAGGAGGAATTCCACGGCCTGATGGCGACCTGCGTGCAGCATGAGATCGATCATCTGAACGGCGTGCTCTTCATCGACCATATCTCGCGCCTGAAGCGCCAGATGCTGCTCAAGAAGCTGGACAAGGCGCGCAAGGCGGCGGCCTGACGCGCATGCCGGGCAATACGTAACATATTGCTCCGCCCTTGGGCGTCGCCTAAGTCGCAGGCATGAACTCGACCAACGACATCCGCCGCGCGTTCCTCGACTATTTCGGCCGCACCGGGCACCAGATCGTGCCCTCCGCGCCTCTGGTGCCGCAGAACGACCCGACGTTGATGTTCGTCAACGCCGGCATGGTGCCGTTCAAGAACGTGTTCACCGGGCTGGAGAAGCGGCCCTATTCCACCGCCACCTCCTCGCAGAAATGCGTCCGCGCCGGGGGCAAGCACAACGACCTCGATAATGTCGGCTATACCGCGCGGCACCATACCTTCTTCGAGATGCTGGGGAATTTCTCCTTCGGCGACTATTTCAAGGAACAGGCGATCATCCATGCCTGGACCTTGCTGACGAAGGATTTCGCGCTGCCGGTCGAGCGGCTGCTGGTGACGGTCTATCACACCGACGATCAGGCGTTCGATCTGTGGAAGAAGATCAGCTGCCTGCCCGACCAGAAGATCATCCGCATCCCCACCAAGGATAATTTCTGGGCGATGGGGTCAGACGGCCCGTGCGGGCCGTGCTCGGAAATCTTCTACGATCATGGCGATCATATCCCCGGCGGCCCTCCCGGCTCGCCCGACGAGGATGGCGATCGCTTCGTGGAAATCTGGAACCTCGTGTTCATGCAATATGTGCAGGAGGCGGACCAGATCATCGGCGACCTGCCCAAGCAGTCGATCGACACCGGCATGGGGCTGGAGCGGATCGCGGCGGTGATGCAGGGCGTCCACGACAATTACGACACCGACACGTTCAAGGCGCTGATCGCCGCCTCCGGCGCGCTGACCCACACCGCCACGGACGGCGAGATGAAGGCGAGCCATCGCGTGATCGCCGATCACCTGCGCTGCTCCGGCTTCCTCGTCGCGGACGGCGTGCTGCCGGCGAACGAGGGGCGCGGCTATGTGCTCCGCCGCATCATGCGCCGCGCGATGCGCCATGCGCATCTGATCGGCGCGAAGGAGCCGCTGATGCACCGTCTGGTGCCCGCGCTGGTGGCGGAGATGGGCGCTGCCTATCCCGAACTGGTCCGCGCGCAGCCGCTGATAGAGGCCACGCTCCAGCAGGAGGAGACGCGCTTCCGCCAGACGCTCGACAAGGGGCTGAAACTGCTCGACGAAGCCACGGTCGGCATGAAGGCGGGGGATATCCTGCCCGGCGAGACGGCCTTCCGCCTCTACGACACCTACGGCTTCCCCTATGACCTGACCGAGGATGCGCTACGCGCGCAGGATCTGTCAGTGGACCGCGCCGGTTTCGATGCCGCGATGGCCGAGCAGAAGCGCGCGGCGCGCGCGGCGTGGAAGGGTTCCGGCGCGAAGGCGTCGGACGAATTGTGGTTCGACCTCGCCGAGGAGCTGGGGACGACCGAGTTCACCGGCTATGCCAACGACACCGGCGAGGGCGTCGTCCTCGCGCTGGTGAAGGACGGGGCGCGGGTGGATCGCGCGGGCGCAGGCGACGCGGTGGACATCATCGTCAACCAGACACCTTTCTATGGCGAGAGCGGCGGGCAGGTGGGCGATACCGGCGCGATCACCGGCGAGCATGGCTTCGCCGCCAGCGTGTCCGACACGTCGAAGCAGCTCGGCAAATTGTTCGCCCACCATGCGACGGTCGATACGGGCGAGGTGAAGGTCGGCGATCCGGTGCGGCTCGCGATCGACGTGAAGCGCCGCGATGCGATCCGCGCGAATCACTCCGCGACGCATCTGCTGCACGAGGCGTTGCGTCAGCGGCTCGGCACGCATGTCGCGCAGAAGGGTTCGCTGGTCGCGCCCGATCGCCTGCGCTTCGATGTGTCGCATCCCGTGGCGATGAGCCAGGCGGAGATCGCCGACGCGGAGGCGCAGGTCAATGCGATGATCCGCCAGAACGGCAGCGTCACCACGCGGCTGATGACGCCGGACGATGCGATCGAAATGGGCGCGATGGCCCTGTTCGGCGAGAAATATGGCGACGAGGTGCGCGTCGTGTCGATGGGCGCGGAGGAAGGCGACAAGGTCTATTCGCTCGAATTATGCGGCGGCACCCACGTCAACGCTTTGGGGGACATCGGCCTGTTCAAGGTGGTGAGCGAGGGCGCGGTGTCGTCCGGCGTCCGCCGCATCGAGGCGCTGACGGGCGAGGCGGCGCGCAACTGGTTCGCCCAGCGCGAGGAGAAGCTGCGCGAGGCTGCCGCCACGCTCAGGACCACGCCGGACGAGGTGCCCGCGCGCGTGGCTGCCCTGCTGGAGGAGCGCAAGCGGCTGGAGCGTGAGCTGGCCGAGGCGAAGAAAGCCCTGGCGATGGGCGGCGGCTCCGGCGCGCCAGCCGAGGCCGAGCAGGCCGGCGGCGTCGCCTTCGTCGGACAGGTGCTCGACGGCTTCGAGGCGAAGGGGCTTCGCGGCGCGGTGGACGAGGCGAAGCAGCGGCTCGGCTCGGGCGTGGCGGTGCTGGTGGCGATCAACGACGGGCGCGCCTCGGTCGCGGTCGGCGTGACGGACGATCTGGTCGCGACGTTCAGCGCGGTCGATCTGGTGAAGCGCGCGGTCGCGGTGCTCGGTGGGCAGGGCGGCGGTGGCCGTCCCGACATGGCGCAAGGTGGCGGCCCGGATGCGGGCAGGGCGGCGGACGCGGTCGCTGCCGTTCGCGGCGCGTTGGAGGAAGCGCGGGCGGCTGCCTAGCCGCCAGACCGTATCGCCATCCCCTGAACGGCGATACGGCTAAAGCCCCCATCCCCGAAGGGAAGGGGGCTTCATCAGACCTTACTTTTTCGGCGCTGCGCCGCTGATCGCGGCGTCGAGCTGCGCCTTGGTCATGCCGATCGCCACGCCCTTCGGCCCCGGCCCGAAGGCGGAAACCGGCAGGCGGGCCTCGCCGCTGGCGGTGGCGAGGGTGATGAATTCGGCGTCGGCCGCCTTGATCGTGCCCAGTTCCTCGCCGGCGCTGTCGTAGACGGTCGTGCCGGCGACCAGCTTGGCCTTGAAATCGGGCGAGGCGGCCTGCTGTCCGGCGGCGGCCTCGAGCTGTTCCTTCGTCAGGCCGAGCGTCGGCCCCTTCGGGCTGGTGCCGAACGACGTCAGCGGCACGGCGGCCTTCACGCTGCCGGTGTCGACCACCGCGTTCGTCCCATCCGTCGAGGCGATCGTGCCGACCACGCCGCCCTGTGCATCATAAACAGTCGCCCCTGCCGCAGGCGCTTGCGAGGCCGCGGGCGCCGCCGGAGCCGCAGGCGGCGTCTGCGCAACCGCAGCGCTGGCGAGCAAGGTACCGGCAACGAAGGGGAAAATCTTGTTCAGCATGTCCACTCCTTAGATTGTCCCATGGCAACAACCATAATGGAGCGGGAAGGCCCCCCTTATTGCGGTAGGGCGAGCCATATGGACGATAATCATCATCCGTGTTCCCTAATCGTTCCGCATCTGCTACGCGTGGAGGCATGGCGAAGGTCCAGAAGCGTTTCGTGTGCCAATCCTGCGGCTCTGTCACATCGCGTTGGCAGGGGCAGTGCCTCGATTGTTCCGAATGGAACACGCTGGTGGAGGAGGCGCCGGCGATCGTCACGCCGTTCCAGGCCAAGCACAATCTTCAGGGCGGCGGGCGCTCGATCGCGCTGGTCGGGCTGGATACGGAGGTGGCGCTGCCCGCGCGGCTGGCGAGCGGAATCGCCGAGCTCGATCGCGCGCTGGGCGGCGGCTTCGTCGAAGGCTCCGCCACGCTGATCGGCGGCGATCCGGGGATCGGCAAGTCCACCCTGCTGCTGCAGGCGGCGGCGAAGCTGGCGATGACGGGGGCGGAGGTCGCCTATGTCTCCGGCGAGGAGGCGGCGGATCAGGTGCGGCTGCGCGCGCGGCGGCTGGGGCTGGGGACCGCGCCGGTGCAACTCGCCTCCGCCACGTCGGTGCGCGATATCCTGACGACATTGGGGCAGGGGCGGCCACCCGCCCTGCTCGTCATCGATTCGATCCAGACGATGCATTCGGACCTGATCGAGGGCGCCCCCGGCACGGTTAGCCAGGTCCGCGCCTCTGCGCAGGAACTGATCCGCTTCGCCAAGGAGCGCGGCACGGCGCTGGTGCTGGTCGGCCATGTCACCAAGGACGGCACGATCGCCGGCCCGCGCGTGCTGGAGCATATGGTGGACACGGTGCTGTCGTTCGAGGGCGAGCGCAGCCATCAGTATCGCATCCTGCGCGCGATCAAGAACCGCTTCGGCGGCACGGACGAGATCGGCGTCTTCGCGATGCAGACGGAGGGGCTGACGGAGGTGTCCAATCCGTCCGCCCTGTTCCTCACCCAGCGCGAGGAGGGCGTGACGGGCACCACCGTCTTTCCCGCGCTCGAGGGGACGCGGCCGGTGCTGGTGGAGATACAGGCTCTGGTCGTCCGGCTGGCGAGCGGGGCGACGCCGCGCCGCGCGGTGGTCGGCTGGGATTCCGGGCGGCTGGCGATGATCCTCGCCGTGCTGGAGGCGCGGTGCGGGCTGAGCTTCTCGTCGGCGGAGGTATATCTGAACGTCGCGGGCGGCTATCGCGTGCAGGATCCGGCGGCCGATCTGGCGGTGGCGGCGGCGCTGGTCTCGGCATTGAGCGAGCGGCCCGTCCCGGCGGACGCGGTGGCGTTCGGCGAGATCGCGCTGTCTGGCGAGGTGCGTCCGGTCGCCCATTCCGCGCTGCGCCTGAAGGAGGCGGGGAAGCTGGGGTTCGAACGCGCGCTCCTTCCCTCCGCATCGGCGGGGGAGGCGAGCGATCTGCGTCTGGCGGGCTTCCGCACATTGGGCCAGTTCGTTGACCATATGCTGGGGCGCGGCTAGGTTAAGGCCATATTCCCACTGCCGTCATTCCCGCGTAAACGGGGTCCAGATGCGCCGGCCGTTGCGATGGAGCCGCACGGGCAACGCCAATGGATTCCTGCCAGCGCGGGAATGACGGATGGCTCCTCCTCTACGAGATCGAAGCAATCCCGATGAACCTCAACGGCGTCGACATTCTGGTCCTGCTGGCCGTGGGAGGAAGCGCCCTGCTGGGGGTGAAGCGCGGTTTCGTGACGGAGGTGCTGGCGCTGTTCGCCTGGGTGGCGATGGTCTTCGCGCTCAAATTGTTCCACTTGCCCCTGTCGAAAGTGCTGACCGGCACGATCGGCACGTCGTCCGGGGCGGCGGTGCTGGCGTTTGCGCTGCTGGCGGGCGTCACCTATTTCCTCGGGCGGCTGGTGGCCAATGCGATCGGATCGCGGGTGCGCACTTCCGTGATCGGGCCGGTCGATCGCGCCCTGGGCTTCGGCTTCGGCGCGCTCAAGGGGCTGATCCTCTCCAGCCTCGTCTTCCTGCTGCTGGTGCTGGTGCTCGACACCATGGGCGGCGGGCCGAAGATGCGCCCGGCATGGCTGGTGGAGGCGCGCACCTATCCGCTGCTCAACACTACCAGCGCGGGGATCGCGGATTTCGTCGACCGCCGACGGCATGGGGAGCCGGTGTTCGGCAACGGCAGCGGCATGGCCGGGCAATGAATGCGCCGCTCTACAATGAACGCATCCTGCGGCTTGCGACGGAGGTGCCCGATCGCCGGCTCGATGCGCCGATGGGGGTTGGCGAGAGAAAATCGGCGGTGTGCGGCAGCCGTGTGACGGTGGAGGTGAATCTTCGCGCGGACGGACGCGTGCGCGAGATCGGGATGCAGCTCAGCGCCTGCGCGCTGGGGCAGGCTTCGGCCGCCCTGCTCGCCGGGCATGGGGTGGGGCGTTCGGTGGAGGAATTGACTGTGGCGCGCGATGCGCTTGCCGCATGGCTGGCGGGCGAGGGCGCGATGCCGGACTGGCCGGGGATCGACGTCTTCATCCCCGCATTGCCGCACCATGCGCGCCATGCCGCGATCCGGCTGGCGTTCGAGGCGGCGGCGGAGGCGGTGGAGGCGGCGCTGCGCGCGCGGGAGGGCGATTGATGCACGATACGGCCGCCACCTCCTCGCTGCTGCGCGACGGCTTCATCCTGCTGGGCGCCGGGCTGGCCTTCGTGCTGCTGTTCCGTCGGCTGAGGCTGGGCGCGACGCTGGGCTATCTGGTCGCCGGCGCGGTGGTCGGGCCGCAATTGCTCGGCCTTGTCGGTGACGCCGAATCGAAGATGGGGATTGCGGAGCTTGGCATCACCCTGCTGCTGTTCGTCGTCGGGCTGGAGCTGAGCCCGGCGCGATTGTGGCGGATGAAGCAGGATATCTTCGGCCTGGGGCTGATCCAGGTCGTGGCCTGCGGCGCGGCGATCACCGCGATCATCTGGGGCGGGGCGCATTTCTCGCTTCAGGCGGCGCTGGCGCTGGCATTGCCGCTGGCGCTTTCGTCCACGGCGCAGGTGCTGCCGATGCTGCAATCCTCCGGCCGGCTGCGCACGCCGTTCGGGGAGCGGGCCTTTTCCATCCTGCTGTTCCAGGACCTGTCGATCATCCCGATGATCACGATCATCGCGGCGATGAGCCGCAACCCCGCCGCCAGCGGCGGGCCGCCGGGTTGGCTGCTGGTGATCTACACGATCGGGGCGATTGCCGGGCTGATCGCGGCCGGCCGTTTCGTGCTGCGCCCGCTGTTCCGCGGCATCGGCAATCTGGGCGAGCGCGAGATGTTCGTCTTCGCTGCGCTGTTCACCGTGATCGCCAGCGCCGCGCTGATGGAGGCGCTGGGGCTTTCCACCGCGCTGGGCGCGTTCGTCGCCGGCGTGATGCTGGCGGACAGCCCCTATCGCCACGAGCTGGAAACGGATGTGGAGCCGTTCCGCTCGATCCTGCTCGGGCTGTTCTTCCTGACGATCGGCATGACGCTGGACCTTCATGCCATCGCCGAGCGGCCGCTGTTCGTGCTGGCGATGGCTTTGGCGCTGATCGCGACCAAGACGCTGGTGATGATGGCGATCGGCCTCGCCTTCCGCATGAACTGGCGCGCGGCGCTGGCGCTGGGCGTGCTGCTGAGCCAGGGCGGCGAATTCGGCTTCGTGCTGTTCGCGCAGGCGACGAATGCATTGCTGATCGATCCGGAGGCGGCATCGCTGTTCGGCGCGATCGTCACGCTTTCGATGGCGACCACGCCGTTCCTGATGATGGCGACGCGCCGCCTGCGCGAGCAGCCGATCGTCGCGCAGGAAGGACGTGACGGGCCGCAGGCGGACGGCGCCAACGCGCTCGTCGTCGGCTATGGCCGCTTCGGGCAGACGGTGGGGCAGATCCTCGGCGCGAACGATATTCCCGTCACTCTGATCGATACCGATATCGAGATGATCGATATCGCCGCCGAATTCGGCGCGAAGGTCTATTATGGCGACGGCACCCGGATCGACGTGCTGCGGCAGGCCGGCGCGGCGGAGGCGGAACTGATCCTGTTCTGCATCGACGGCGACCAGATCACGCCCGATATCCTCGAAGGCGTGCATGAGGCTTTCCCCGACGCCGCCATCTACGTCCGCGCCTATGACCGGCGCGCGCTGGTGAAGCTGAAGAACGGCCCGGCCGCCTTCGTGGTGCGCGAGGTGCTGGAATCGGCGGTGAAGATGGCGCGGCTCGCGCTGGAAGGGCTGCAGGTAGAGAAGGCCGATATCGATCGCGCGGAAGACATGTATCGCGCGCGCGACAAGGAACGGTTGCGCATCCAGGTGGAGGCAGGCGACATGGCGGCGGCGCGGGCGAGTGTCGCGCGGGAAGTGCCGTGGGGGAGCGAAGGGCGATGAACTGGCTGTTGATATTTGCGGCGCTCTCGGGCGCGCTGGCGGTGGGCGCGGGCGCGTTCGGCGCGCATGGCGCGAGCGGGCAGGCGGCGGAATGGCTGAAGACGGGCGCGCATTACCAGCTCATCCATGCGGTTGCGGCGCTGGTGGCGCTGCGGCTGGATGCGCGCGGGCCGGCGTGGCTGTTCGTCGCGGGCGGCGGGCTGTTCGCGCTCACCCTCTACCTGATGGCGCTCGGCGGCCCGCGCTGGCTGGGCGCGGTGACGCCGATCGGGGGGACGTTGCTGATCGCGGGCTGGCTGTGGCTGGCGTGGAGCGGGATGCGGGGCTAGCCCGCCAGGAATGCCTCCACCGCCGCCAGATCGACGTCGCGATCCAGATAGGTCCGTCCGATCCCGCGCGCGAGGAGGAAGGGGATGCGGCCGGCGCTGGCTTTCTTGTCGTGGCGCATATGCTCCACCAGCCGCGCGGCGGGCGCGTCGATCCCGGCGGCGGAGAGGCCGTCCGGCAGCCCGCTCGCGCGCCAATGGGCGGCCACGCGCGCCACATCTCCGGGCGGGCATAGCCCCTGCGCCGCGGAAAAGCCGAACGCCAGCGCGCAGCCCGCCGCCACCGCCTCGCCGTGGAGCAGCCTGTCGGAGAAGCCCGCTTCCGCCTCCAGCGCATGGCCGAAGGTGTGGCCGAGATTGAGCAGGGCGCGCGTGCCCGATGTCTCGAACTCGTCGTCCCCCACGATCCGCGCCTTGGCCTCCACGGAGCGGGTGATCGCATAGGTGCGTGCTTCGGCATCGCCCGCCAGCAGCTTCGCGCCGTTCGCCTCGCACCAGGCGAAGAAACCGGGATCGTCGATCAGCCCGTATTTCACCACCTCGGCATAGCCGGCGCGCACCTGCCGCGCGGGGAGCGTATCGAGCACGTCGGGATCGATCAGCACCATTTTCGGCTGGTGGAAGGCGCCGATCAGGTTCTTGCCCGCGCGCGTGTTGATCCCGGTCTTGCCGCCGACCGACGAATCGACCTGCGCCAGCAAGGTCGTCGGCACCTGCACGAAGCCGCAGCCGCGCTTCAGGATCGCGGTAGCGAAGCCGGCCAGATCACCGATCACCCCGCCGCCCAGCGCCACGACATGATCGCCGCGCTCCACACCCAGCGCGAGCAGCCGGTCGCACAGCGTCTCCAGCGTCGCCCAGCTCTTGGACCCTTCACCGGCGGGGATCAGGATCGCCTCGCTCGGCACATCGAGCGCGGCGCGCAGGGTGTCGAGATGCATGGCGACATTCTCGTCCGCGACGATCACGATCCGCCGCCCGCGCGCGAGCGGCGCGATATGCTCGCCGGCGCGGGCGAGCAGGCCGGATTCGATCACCACCGGATAGCTGCGCGCCCCCAGTTCCACCTGCACCACGCTCACTTGCCGATCGCCTCCAGTATCGCCCGCACCGTCATGTCATGGGGCACGTTGTTGCTCGGCACCCGAATCGGGGCCTGCGCGTAGAGCGGATTGCGCACCTCGGCCAGCTCGCGCAGCACCACGGCCGGGTCCTTGCCGATCAGCAGCGGGCGGTGGTTGCGCTTGCGCACCCGCTCCACCAGCACCTCGATCGAGGCGTCGAGCCAGATCGCCAGCGCCTCCGCCAGGATCAGCGCGCGCGTCTCCTCGTTGACGAACGCGCCGCCGCCGGTGGCGATCACCTTCGGCGCGCCGTCCATCAGCCGCGCGATCACGCGCCGTTCCCCGTCACGGAAATAGGCCTCGCCATATTGCGCGAAGATTTCGGAGATCGCCATCCCCGCCGCGGCCTCGATCTCATGATCGGCATCGACGAAGGGCAGGCCAAGACGCGCCGCCAGCCGCCGCCCGACGGTGGACTTGCCTGCGCCCATCAGCCCCACCAGCACGATCGGCTGGCCGTTCCAGGGAGGAGAAGCGGAGGCGGGGCTTTGCAACATCGTCCTCCCGGCTATACAGCGCGGCAGCGCGGAGGCCATAGTGGACATGGCCGCGTTTTCGCCGCGCTCGGACAGGATGGATGCGATGTCTCGGTTGGTCGTCTCGCTGGTGGTGTTGCTGCTGATCGTGATCGGCGCGTTGTTCTTCTTCGCCGGGCGCACGGGCGAAAAGCCCCAGACGCGGATCGAAAAGGCGGTCGAACTTGGCAATCTCGCGGGTTAAGCTCGCCGCCGCCGCGCTGACCGCCGCCGGTCTTGCGGCGGCGGCCGTGGCGCAGGGCAACAAGTCCCCGGAATCGCTGCTGCCCCCCGGCTTCGGCGAGCCGGTGCCCCAGCAGCCCGAGCGCGCGCCGCAACAGCCGCAGGGCGCGCCCCGGCCCGCCGCCACGCCGGCCGGTCCGGCGCCGGCGGGGCCGGTGGACCTTTCCGCCGCGCTCGGCAACAGCGCGGCGCCCGCGCCGACGCCCAGCGCCTCCGCCACTCCCGATGCGGCGACGCTGGCGCGATATGAGATGCCGGCGTTCGCACGCCGCTCGCTCGGCATCGTCGGGCCGACCGGCATGGCGGAGGGCGGGCTTGCTCCCGACGCCTGGGGCAGGGCCGACGGGCGCTATCTCGAAACATTGATGCGGCGGCTTTCCGCGCCATTGCCGTCGCGCTGGCTGTCGATCGCGCTGCGCCGCGCGCTGCTGTAGCGGGTGGATACGCCGCGCGGATTGAACGGCGCGGATTTCGCCGCCGAGCGCGCATGGCTGCTGCTGCGCATGGGCGAATCGGTATCGGCGCGCGCGCTGGCGCAGTCGGTGGACACGATGAACGTCACGCCGAAGCTGCGCGAGGTGTGGATGCAGGCAGCGCTGGCGACCGCCGATCCCGCCGGCCTGTGCCCGCTGACCGACGCGGCGCTCAGGCACGGCAACCAGCCCGGCTGGGTGCTGGCGCAGGCGATGTGCGCGGCGCTGGTCGGCAAGGCGGAGGAAGCGCGGCCAATGATCGCGCAGGCGCGCCGCAGCCGCGCCGCGAACGGGATCGATCTGCAACTGGCGCAAAAGGTGATCGGCGCGGGCGCGGACAGCCGCCAGGCGATCACGATCGAATGGACGCCGGTGACGCAGCTCACCGCATGGCGCTTCGGCCTTGCCACCGCGACGGGGATCAAGGTGCCCGATTCGCTATATGATACGGTCGGGCGGCAGGTGACGGGCTGGCGCGCGCTGGCGCCGGCGATCCCGCTGGCGGACCGGGCCGTCCCGGCCGAGCGGGCGGCGGAGATGGGCGTGCTCTCCAGCGCGGCGCTGGTGGACCTTTACGGCGCGATCGACGCGGCGGACGACATGCCCACCACGCTTTCCGCCACCGCTTCCGACCTGCGCGACGCCTATGTCGGCCCGGATGTGGCGACCCGGATCGGGGCGCTCCGGCAATTGTGGGGCGGCGACAACAAATATGCCCGCCTGATCCTCACCGCCCGCGCGGCGGCGCGCGTCCGTCCGGTGGACGGCAAGGAGGAGGCCGACCGGATCATCGCCGCGATGCTCTCGGCGGGCATGGACCGCACCGCGATGCGCTGGCGCGACATGGTGTCTTCGGGCACCGACGGCTGGGCGCTGCTGATGCTGGCGGACCCGGATGCGGGCGCGCGGCTGAGCTACGGGCAGGTTTCCGGCTTCGCCAGCGGACGGCGGCAGCAATTGTTCTTCGCCGGGCTGGCCGGGCTGGGGCGGCTCTCCTCCGGCGATATCGAGCGCGGCGCGCAGGCGTTCGACGTGAAGATCGGCACGGACAATGCGTGGACCCGCGCGCTGGATCGCGCCACGCGCGATCGCCAGCCGGCCACCGTGCTCCTGCTCTCCGCGATCGGGATGCAAAGCGCGCGCTGGGGCGGGGTTTCGCCGGAGGCGCTTTACCGTATCGTCACCGCCCTGCGCGTCGTCGGCCTCGGCAGCGAGGCGCGGATGATCGCGACAGAGGCGCTGACGCGCGCCTGACCGCCATGGCCGGCAGCGACCGCGACCTGATCGAGCGTTTCCTGGAGATGATGGCGGCGCAGGCGGGCGCGGCGCGCAACACGATCGCGGCCTATCGCAGCGACCTGATGCTCGCGTCGGAGGCGCTGGGCGGCGCGCTGGCGAGCGCGGACGAGAAGGCGATCGAGCGGCTGGGCGGAAGCTGGGCCGATCTCTCCCGATCCAGCGTCGCGCGGAAGGCGGCGGCGCTGCGCCGTTTCTATGCCTTTCTGGTGGACGAGGGGCTGCGCGGCGACGATCCGGGCAAGGCGCTGCCCCGGCCCGGCGCGCGGCGCGGCCTGCCGAAGACGTTGTCCCATGCCGATGTCGATCGCCTGTTCGAGACGATCGCCGCGCGGCTGAAGCGCGATCCGCCCGATCCCAACGACCGGCGGATGGAGGCGCTGCTGGAGCTGCTCTACGGCTCCGGCCTGCGCGCGACCGAACTCGTGTCGCTGCCGCGCAACGCTATCCAGCCCGATCGCCCCTATCTGATCCTGCGTGGCAAGGGCGGACGCGAGCGGCTGGTGCCCGTCTCCGATCGCGCGCGCGCGGCGGTGGCGGCGTGGCGCGAGCATGTCGCGGCGGATCGGCCGTTCCTTTTCCCCTCCGGCAAGGGGCATCTCTCTCGCGTGCGGCTGTATCAGCTCATCCGCGCGCTGGCGCAGGCGGCGGGGATTCCGCCGGACCGGATCAGCCCGCACGTCCTTCGCCACGCCTTTGCCACGCATCTGCTGGAAGGGGGCGCGGACCTGCGCGCGCTGCAATCGATGCTCGGCCATGCCGATATCGCGACGACCGAAATCTACACGCATGTGGATAGCCGGCGGCTGGTGGAACTGGTCAACGAACGCCATCCGCTCGTTGACGTGGCGAAGCGGGCGCCTTAGCGCAATCGGATGCCGACTTTCCTCGACTTCGAGAAGCCGATCGCCGAACTTCAGGCGCGGATCGACGAACTGCGTGAGACGAGCGCCTCGGGCGGCGTCGATCTCGGGACGGAGATCGCCAAGCTGCAGGCGAAATCCGACAAGCTGCTGCGCGATACCTTCGCGAAGCTGACGCCGTGGCAGAAGACGCAGATCGCGCGCCACCCGGAGCGCCCGCATTTCAAGGACTATGTGGCCGGGCTGTTCAGCGAATTCGTGCCGCTGGCCGGCGACCGGGCCTTTGCCGACGATCAGGCGATCCTGGGCGGTTTCGCCACCTTCCGTGGCCGCCGCGTGATGGTGCTGGGGCATGAGAAGGGCGACGACACCGCATCGCGCCTCCGCCACAATTTCGGCATGGGCAAGCCGGAGGGCTATCGCAAGGCGGTGCGCCTGATGGAGCTGGCGGGGCGATTCGGCCTGCCGGTGATGACGCTCGTCGATACTTCCGGCGCCTTCCCGGGCTTGCAGGCGGAAGAGCGCGGGCAGGCCGAGGCGATCGCGCGCTCGACCGAGGCGTGTCTGGCGCTCGGCGTGCCGATGGTCGCGGCCGTGGTGGGCGAGGGGGGGTCCGGCGGCGCGATCGCGCTCGCCAGCGGCAACCGCGTGCTGATGTTCGAACACGCCGTCTATTCCGTGATTTCGCCGGAAGGCTGCGCCTCGATCCTCTGGCGCACCGCCGACAAGGCTCCCGAAGCCGCCGAGGCGATGAAGGTGACGGCGCAGGACCTGAAGGCGCTGGGCGTGATCGATGCGATCGTGCCGGAGCCGATCGGCGGCGCGCACCGCGATCCGGCGGCGGCGATCGCCGCGCTCGGCGATGCGCTGGAACACTCGCTGGGCGAGCTTTCCGGCATGTCGGCGGATGCGTTGCGGAAGGACCGCCGCGCGAAATTTCTCGCGATGGGGCGCGTGTGAACAATGTGCTGACCGGCATCGGTCAGTCGGCGCCCGCGATCGGGATGATCGGAGCCTTTGCCTGCCTGATCGGCGGCATCTATCTCATCAGCAAGGGCCGCGATCGGAAGCGTGCCGCGCTGCTATTGGTGATGGCCGCGGTGCTGGTGGCGAACGTGCTGATCTGGACCTTGCCTGCCGCGCGATGAAAAGCCTCTCCCGATGGGGAGAGGCTCGTAAGGTCACCGGATCGGCGAATCCGGCGCAAGGCGCATGTCGAGATAATTGTCGACCGACTTCATCAGGTCGTCCATCTCATGCTCGAAGAAATGGTTGGCGCGCGGGATCACGTCATGGTGGATCGTGATGTGCTTCTGCGTCCTGAGCTTGTCGACCAGCTTCTGCGTCGCGCCCGGCGTGGCAACCTCATCCTGCTCGCCCTGGATGATGATGCCCGAGGAGGGGCAGGGGGCGAGGAAGGTGAAATCGTAGAGGTTCGCCGGCGGCGCGATCGAGATGAAGCCCCGGATCTCCGGCCGCCGCATCAGGAGCTGCATCCCGATCCACGCGCCGAAGGAGAAGCCCGCGATCCAGGTGGTCGACGCTTCCGGGTGGAAGCTCTGCACCCAGTCGAGCGCGCTGGCCGCGTCGGAAAGCTCGCCGATGCCGTTGTCGAACGTCCCCTGGCTCTTGCCGACGCCGCGGAAGTTGAAGCGGAGCGTGGCGAAGCCGCGGCGCTGGAACGTCTTGTAAAGCTGCTGCACGATATGGTTGTTCATCGTGCCGCCCGCATTGGGATGCGGGTGCAGGATCATCGCGACGGGCGCGCGCGGCTTGGGGGCGGGGGCGAAACGGCCCTCGAGGCGGCCTTCGGGGCCGGGGAAGATCACTTCTGGCATCGTCACTCGTTTGTCTGGGCGCGGGTGTGGCGCGGGGCAATGCGCGCTATATAGGGCGCGTCACCGGATTTGGAACGAGTTTTGCCTGAACCTGTAGTCCCGCCCCGCCTTTATCTCGATCACGCCGCCACCACGCCGATGACGGCGGCCGCGATCGCCGCCGTCGCGCGCGGGCAGGCCATATGGGCGAATCCGTCCTCTCCCCATACCGAAGGCCGCGCCGCCCGCGCCGCGCTGGAAGAAGCGCGCGCCGCGATCGCGGCTGCCTATGGCTGGAAAGGCGAGACGTTGCTGACCAGCGGGGCGAGCGAGTCGCTCGGCCTCGCGCTCGGCCGGTCGTTGGCGGCGCGGCGCGTCATCTCCGCCGTGGAGCATGATGCCGCGATCCGCGCGGCCGGCGAGGGTGCGGAGATGCTGCCGGTCGATCAGGACGGCGTGATCGATCTCGATGCCCTGTCGCGCGCGGCGGCGGGCGCTGTGGTCTGCCTGCAATGGTGCAACAGCGAGACGGGCGTGCGCCAGCCGGTCGCGACGGCGGCGGAGATCGTCCATGCGGCGGGCGGCCTGTTGCTGGTTGACGCCGCGCAGATGCCGGCGAGCGCGGAACTGGCCGGCCATGCCGATTTCGTCGCGCTCTCCGCCCACAAGCGCGGCGGGCCGCCGGGGATCGGCGCGCTGCTGGTGCGCGATCTCGCGACGCTGCGGCCCACGGGTGGTCAGGAGCGGGGCTATCGGCCGGGAACGGAGAATCTGCCCGCCGCCTTGGGCTATGCCGCGGCCATCGTCGAGCCTGAGCCGGATCACGCGGCTTTGCGCGCGCGGCTCGACGATGCGATCCGCCGCTCGGGCGGGATCGTGGTGGCGGAAGGCGCGCCGCGCCATCCGGCGATCGGCAGCTATCGCCTCCCCGGCCTCGCGGCGACGGCGCAACTGATCCGCTTCGACATCGCTGGCATCGCGGTTTCGGCGGGCAGCGCCTGCTCCAGCGGCAGCATGAAGCCGAGCCATGTGCTCCGCGCGATGGGCTGGAGCGAGGAGGAAACGCGCGAGGTGGTGCGCGTCAGCTTCGGGCGAGCGACGGATATGGCGGATGTGGAGCGCTTCATCGCCGCGTGGCGCGACGTGGCGCGGGCGGCGCGGCGGCTGGCGGCGTGATCTACCTCGATTACCAGGCGACGACGCCGCTCGCGCCCGAGGCGTTCGAGGCGATGGTGCCGTGGCTGCGCGACGATTTCGCGAATCCCCATTCCGCCCATTCCGCCGGCCGCAAGGCGAAGGCCGCGATCGAGGTGGCGCGCGCGCGGGTCGCCGCCTTGCTGCCCGGGGGAGGCAGGGTGGTGTTCACCTCCGGCGCGACGGAGGCGCTCAACTGGGCGATCAAGGGCATCGCCGGGCCGATGGCGACGATCGCGACCGAACATGCCGCCGTGCTCGATATCGCGCGGGCGCGGGGCGATGCGCGTGTGCTGCCGGTCGACCGCGAGGGGCTGGTGGACGTGGGCGCCATTCCCGATGCGGCGCTTGTCGCGGCCATGCTGGTCAATAACGAGATCGGGGTGATCCAGCCGGTCGCGGACATCGCCGCCCGCGCGCACGAGATGGGTGCGCTGATGCTCTGCGACGCGGTGCAGGGCTTCGGGCGGATCGCAATCCCCGAAGGCTGCGACATGATCGCGCTCTCCGCCCACAAGATCCACGGGCCGAAGGGCGTCGGCGCGCTGTGGATTCGCGATGGCGTGACGCCCGCGCCCCTGCTCCACGGCGGCGATCAGGAGGGCGGGCGCTCCGGCACGCTCAGCCCGGCCTTGTGCGTGGGTTTCGGCGTGGCGGCGCGGCTGATGGCGGAGCGTGGCGAGCAGGATGCCGCGCATGTCGAGCGGCTCTGGTCGCTGGCGACGGAGCGGCTGGCGGGATGGACGATCAACGGATCGGTCGAGCATCGCTATCGCGGCAACCTCAACGTGCGGCGCGAGGGGCTGGACGTGGCGCGGCTGATGTCCGACTGTCGCGATATCGCCTTTTCCGCCGGCTCGGCCTGCGCCAGCGGATCGGGGCGGGCGAGCCATGTGCTGCGCGCGATCGGGCTGGGCGAGGCGGAAGCGCGCAGCTCGATCCGTCTCGGCTTCGGCCGCTATACGAAGGAGGATGAGCTGGAGGACGCACTGGCCCGCATCATCGCCGCTGCCGATGCGCAGAGGCTGGCTGCATGAAGGTGCGCTTCATCGCCGCCGACGGATCGGTGCGCGAAGCCGACGCCGCGCCGGGCGAAAGCCTGCTCGAGGTCGGCCAGCGCGAGGGGCAGCCGCTGGAGGGCACGTGCGAGGGGCAGATGGCCTGCGCCACCTGCCATGTGATCGTCGAGGCGGGGGATTTCGATCGCCTCGCGCCCGCGTGCGAGGATGAGGAGGATATGCTGGACCTCGCCTACGCCGCCACGCGCACCAGCCGCCTGTCGTGCCAGATCGTGCTGACGGAGGCGCTGGACGGCCTGACTGTAAGATTACCGACGGGTTCACGGAACATGCAGGGGCGCTGACCTAACGTGCGCCGCATGTGAAGGAGGTATCACATGAAACGCATGATTCTGGCGCTGGCCGGCGTGATCGCGGCAAGCGCGGCGGTGCCGGGGACGGCGCAGGCCTATGACGGTTATTATCGCGGCGGCTACGGCAAATATGATCGCGGCTGGCACAAGGGCCGGGTCTATCATCGTGGCTGGGATCGCGGGCGCGGCTGGAATCGGGGGCCGCGCTGGCGCACGGTGTGCGAATGGCGGGGCCGCTATCGTCCGCACCGCGTCTGTTATCGCGCGCGGGTCTGGTAAGACGGGTTGAACAGACGACCGCGCTTCGCCATATGGCGCGCGGGAGTCGGGCGGACGTGGTCGTCGCCAACCTGGTCAGATCCTGACGGAAGCAGCCACAACGATTTCGCCACGGGTCGTTCCGGCTCCCACCGCGCAGCCAGCGAGAGCGCGATTGCATCGCGCCACGCTGGCAAGCGCGGCCGGCGGCGCAAGAGCGCCGTCCGACGACGCGGCTTCGCCGCGTCGTGCGCCTCAGGCACCATCCACCATATCACCGCCGCCATGCCGGCTTGACCCGGCATCCAGATTCCCGGGCGATGACCTTCGTGGCTCTGGATGCCGGGTCAAGCCCGGCATGACGAATGGGAGGGCCGGCAAGGGCATGGACTTTTTCCCGCTGACGAATCCCTCCGCACCCCCTATCTACCCTGATGTGAACGATCTCCCCGCCTCTCTCGGTCTCGACGAGCCGCCCCAGCCGCAGCGCGGCGACGCCTATCGCGTGCTGGCGCGCAAATACCGGCCGCAGACCTTCTCCGCGCTGATCGGGCAGGAGGCGATGGTGCGCACTCTGGAGAATGCGATCCGGCGCGAGCGTATCGCCCATGCCTTCCTGCTCACCGGCGTGCGCGGGGTGGGCAAGACCTCCACCGCGCGCCTGATCGCCAAGGCGCTGAACTGCATCGGCCCGGACGGGCAGGGCAGCCCGACGATCGACCCTTGCGGGCAATGCGAGCCTTGTCGCGCCATCGCGGAGGGCCGCCATATCGACGTGATCGAGATGGACGCCGCCAGCCACACCGGCATCGACGATATCCGCGAGATCATCGAGGCGTCGCGCTACGCCGCCGTTTCCGCGCGCTACAAGATCTATATCATCGACGAAGTGCACATGCTGTCGAAAGCGGCCTTCAACGGCCTGCTCAAGACGCTGGAGGAGCCGCCGGCGCATGTGAAATTCCTGTTCGCCACCACGGAGGTGAACAAGGTGCCGGTGACGGTGCTCTCCCGCTGCCAGCGCTTCGACCTGCGCCGCATCCCGGCGGAAATGCTGGCCCGGCATTTCGCGCGCGTCTGCGAGCAGGAAAATGCCGTGGCCGAGCCGGAGGCGCTGGCGCTGATCGCGCGCGCGGCGGAAGGATCGGCGCGCGACGGGCTTTCGATCCTGGATCAGGCGATCGCCCATGCCGATCTCGAAGGCGGCGGCGTGCGTGCAGCGGCGGTGCGCGAGATGCTGGGCCTTTCGGACAGGAGCGCGGTGCGCGACCTGCTCGGCCTGCTGCTGGCGGGCGACGCGCCGGGCGCGCTGGCGGCGCTGCGGCGGCAATATGACCTAGGCGTCGATCCGCAATCCGTGTTCCGCGCGCTGCTGGAGGCGGTGCACGGCGTAACGCTGACCAAGGTCGGCGCGCCGGACGATCCCGCCCAGCCGGAGGAGGAGCGCGCCGCATATCGCGAATGGTCGGCGAAGCTTTCCTTCGCGATGCTGCATCGGCTGTGGCAGTTGCTGCTCAAGGGGCATGACGAGGTGGCCCGCGCGGCGATGCCGATCGAGACGGCGGAGATGGCGCTGCTGCGCGTCGTCCACGCCTCCACGCTCCCCGATCCCGGTGAACTGGCGCGGCAGATCGCGAGCGGCTCCATCTCGGTGAGCGGCCCGGCGGCCGCGCGCCGCGCCCGCTCCCGCGCCGCGCCCAGCCGATGCCTTCGCGGGCGTGATGGCGCTGCTGGAGGAGCGCGGCCACCATGCGCTTTACCACCGCCTGCGCAGCAATGCGCGGCTGGTGCGCGCGGCCGAAGGGGAGATTGCGTTCAGCGGCTCCCGCCCGGTTGCCGCCGACACGCTGACCGAGCTGGCGCAGGTGCTGAAGGCGGAAACCGGCCGCGCGTGGAAGATCGCGATGGTCGACGAGCCGGGCGCGCCTACCCTGAAGGAAGCCGCCGACGCCGCGGAAGAAGCCGCGCGTCAGGCGATCCTCGATTCCCCAATCGTTGCGGCGGCGCGCGCCGCTTTCCCCGAGGCCGAACTCATCGACTGGCCCAAACGGAGCATATCGTGAAGGATTTGAACGACATTCTCGCCATGGCGCAGAACGTGCAGAACGAGCTGACCAAGGCGCAGGAAAGCCTCGACACGATCGAGGTGGAAGGCATGGCCGGCGGCGGCCTCGTCAAGGTGAAGGCATCGGCCAAGGGGAGGATCATCGGCGTGTCGATCGACGAGTCGCTGCTCCAGCCTTCCGAGAAGCAGATGGTGGAGGATCTTGTCGCCGCCGCGCTCAACGACGCGCGGGCGAAGGCGGATGCGGCGTCCTCCGCCGAGATGGCGAAGATGACGAACGGCCTGCCGCTGCCGCCGGGCTTCAAGCTGCCGTTCTGATCGGGCGCCGATCGGCTGTCCGGCGCGGGCGGTGGCGTTCCGTCCGCGCCGGTTCGCCGGTCAGCTCGCGACGGTCGCGCAGTCGCCGATCCGGGAGCCTTTCACCTTCGTCTTGGTGGTGACGCTCTGGCCGCCCATGTCGGCCTTGGTCTCGCTCACGAGATCGTAGCTCTTCGCGCCGAAATCGCCGGAAATCTTGCTGTGGATCGTGCCGGTATCCCCGTTCGCGCCCTTGCAGGTCATCTCGGCATTGAGCTTGCCGCCCTTGATCTCGAAGGTGTCGTAGCGGCAGGATTGCATGCCCTTGCCGCCGAGCAGATCCTCCGGCGGACGTTCGGCCTGTTCCTTGGTCACGCAGGCTTCGATCGTCTGCTTGCCGTTGGTGCTGAGTTGCTTCTTCATCGCATCCGCCACCTGCGCCGGGGCGTTGGCGATCTCGACCGAATCCACCGATACCTCGGTGCGCCACTTGCCCGGCTCCATCCGGATCGCATTGTCGGCGGCGGCGGACACGTCCGCGACGGAGGCGTTCTCGGCCTTCACCTCGGGCTTGTGGCTGTTGCATCCGGCAAGCGCCAGCGGAACCAGCGCGATCGCATAAGCGAGCTTCATCACCTTCGTCTCCCTCTCCGTTCCCGTCGTTGCCCGCATATGGCGGACCGGGGCTTAACGCATGTGCGCGTCACCGTATCCCTGCGGCCGTGATCGGGGAGAGGGAGGGCGTGTTATTTCAGGCAGTTATCCAGTCCGCTGCGCTTCACCACCGCAACGTAGCGCGCCAGCGCATTGCCATGGCGGCGGACGAAGCCGCTCGGGTCCACCGCCTCGCGCTTCTTGGGAAGCGGCAGGACGGCGGCGATCCGCGCGGCCTCCAGCGGGGTGAGATGGGCGGCGGAATGGTTGAAATAGCGTTCCGCCCCGGCCTCCGCGCCATAGGTGCCGATGCCCGTCTCCGCGACGTTCAGATACATCTCCATGATCCGCTTCTTGCCCCAGATCGCCTCGATCAGGACGGTGAACCACGCCTCGAACGCCTTGCGGACATAGCCGCCGCCCTGGAACAGGAAGACGTTCTTCGCGGTCTGCTGGCTGATCGTGGAGCCGCCGCGAATCCGCCCGCCCTCCGCATTGCGATAGGCGGCCCCGGCGATCGCGCGGAAGTCGAAGCCGTGATGCGAGCAGAAGCGCGCATCCTCGCCCGCGATCGCGGCGCGGGCCATATTCGGATCGATCGCGCTCAGCGGCCGCCATTCCTTGCTGATCGAATGGCCGGAGAGCATGTCGCCCAGCATCGTGAAGGTGATCGGCGTGGGCACGAACCGCAGGATCGCGACCCACAGCACGGAAAGGCCGACGAACCAAAGGGCGATCTTGCCGCCGATACGAAGCACCCGGATCATGGGGCGGTGGTTAGGACGGATCGGGGGTGCGGAACAAGCGGGGAGCCGTCAGGCGATCGCCGCCCGGCACGGGGCCGGGCGACGGCGCCAATGAAAAGACGCGGAAATCTCAGGCCGGCAGCAGCCTTTTCTCGCCCGCGATGCGCATCATCGCCTTCTGCAGCTTCTCGAACGCGCGCACCTCGATCTGGCGGACGCGCTCGCGGCTGACGCCATAGACCTGCGAGAGTTCCTCCAGCGTCTTGGGATCGTCGGTCAGGCGGCGTTCGGTGAGGATGTGCTTCTCGCGGTCGTTGAGGTCGTCCATCGCGGAGACGAGCATCTCGTGCCGCACGTCGGCTTCCTGCGACTCGGCCAGCACGCTGTCCTGCAAGGGTGCGTCGTCGGCCAGCCAGTCCTGCCACTGGCCCTCGCCGTCCTCGCGCATCGGCACGTTCAGGCTGGTGTCGCCGCCCATCGCCATGCGGCGGTTCATGCTGACCACTTCCGCCTCGGTCACGCCGAGATCGGTGGCGATCTTCTGCACGTCCTCTGGCCGCAGATCGCCGTCCTCGAACGCGTCGAGCCGGGCCTTCATGCGGCGGAGGTTGAAGAAAAGCTTCTTCTGCGCCGCCGTGGTGCCCATCTTCACGAGGCTCCACGAGCGCAGGATGAACTCCTGGATCGAGGCCCTGATCCACCACATCGCATAAGTGGCGAGGCGGAAGCCGCGATCCGGCTCAAACTTCTTCACGCCCTGCATCAGGCCGATATTCCCTTCGGAAATCAGCTCGCTGACCGGCAGGCCATAGCCGCGATAGCCCATCGCGATCTTCGCCACGAGGCGCAGGTGCGAGGTGACGAGCTGCGCCGCGGCCTCCGTATCGCCATGCTCCTGAAAGCGCTTGGCGAGCATATATTCCTGTTCGGGCGCCAGAATCGGGAACTTCCGGATCTCGGCCAGATAGCGGTTGAGGCTCTGCTCTCCGCCGAGCGCAGGGATCGTCGCGGGGACGTTGCTGCCGTTTGCCATGATCGTAAACCCTTTCCCCTTGCGGAAAAGCCGCGAGGCCCGGTTTGAGGCGCCTCGCGATATTCTCCGTTCTTATACGTTAAGCTGAATGAACAGTTCCTGCATGTCCGCAGGCATTGTGCTTTCAAACGCCAAAGCGTTTCTTGTTATAGGATGAATGAACCCCAGCCGCGCGGCGTGCAAGGCCTGTCGGCGGAAACCGAGCGTATCGAGAATCGCACGATGCGCCTGTTTCGTCCGGCCGTAGACGGGATCGCCGACGAGTGCATGGCCCAGCGAGGCCATATGCACGCGCACCTGATGCGTCCGCCCGGTTTCCAGCCTGCATTCGACCAGGGCGGCGTCGCGCTTCAGGCGCTCCACCGTGCGATAATGGGTGACGGCGCGCTTGCCGCCCGCGACGATCGCGATCTTCTTGCGGTTCTGCGGGCTGCGCGCCAGCGGCGCGTCCACGCTGCCGGCGGGCGGCGCGGGCTGGCCGGAGACGATCGCGAGATAGCGGCGGTCGATCGAATGATCGGCGAACTGCTTCGCCAGCCCCTCGTGCGCGCGATCGGTCTTGGCGGCGACCATCAGGCCGGACGTGTCCTTGTCGATCCTGTGGACGATCCCCGGCCGCGCCACGCCGCCGATGCCGGAGAGCGATCCCCGGCAATGGTGGAGCAGGGCGTTGACGAGCGTGCCGTCGAGATTGCCCGCCGCCGGATGGACGACCAGCCCGGCGGGCTTGTCCACCACGATCAGGTGATCGTCCTCGAACGCGATCGAGAGCGGGATGTCCTGCGCCTCGTTATGCGCGGGCGCTGGATCGGGGACGGAGACGGCGAACACCTCTCCGGCGGCGGCCTTGCGCGCCGGCTCACGGATGAGCTGGCCGGCGCGCGTGACCTTGCCGCCCGCGATCAGCACCTTCAGCCGCTCGCGCGAGAGCGTCGGCACCGCGTCCGCCAGTGCGCGATCGAGGCGCCAGCCGTCGGCGGCAGGTGCGATCGTCGCTTGAATGATGGAAGCCCCCAGGTCCATTGTGTCTTAGATGGATAGGACGCTGCGGATTTCAAGATCGGCGCTGGCGCGGATCGTCGCGCATGCGGGGGCGAGCGGCGCGGAAGTGTGCGGGCTGCTCCTCGACGCGGGTGAGGGGGCGGAGCCGCATCCGTGCGCCAACGTCCACCCCACCCCGGCCACGCATTTCGAGCTGGACCCGGCCGCGCTGATCGCGGCGTATCGCACGGCGCGGGACGGGGGGCCGAAGGTGATCGGCCATTACCATTCGCACCCTTCCGGCGACGCGATGCCGTCGATCGCCGATGCGGCGCAGGCGGCCGGCGACGGCGCGGTGTGGCTGATCGTCGCGGGACGCGAGGCGCGGGCGTGGCGCGCGACGCGCGACGGGGCGGTGCATGGCCGCTTCGATCCGCTGCGCATCGTATCGCACTGAGGCTTGCGCGCGAGTCTGCGCTTCGCCAAAAGGCCGGCACCTCTTGGGGGAAGACTATGACAATCAGCCCGGTCGATTTCGCCAGCCTGCTCTGTTCGCGGCTGTGCCACGACCTCCTTTCTCCGGTGGGGGCGCTCAACAACGGGCTTGAACTGCTTGCCGACGAGACCGATCCGGCGATGCGCCAGCGCTGCCTCGATCTGCTCAACGACAGCGCGCGGGCTTCCGCCAACAAGCTGAAATTCTTCCGGCTCGCCTTCGGCGCGGGCGGGGGCTTCGGCGCGATGGTCGACACGCGCGAGGCGCAGGGCGCGATCACGGGGCTGATCGGCGAGAACAAGAGGATCGACCTCCACTGGATGGTGGAGGAGGCGGAATTGCCCAAGACGGCGATCAAGGTGCTGCTGAACCTCGCGATGATCGCCGGCGATGCGCTGGTGCGCGGCGGCACGCTGGCGATCGGCGGGGAAATGAACAACGGCGTGGTGGAGATCGTGCTGAAGGCCGAAGGCGCGCGCGTGATCCTCGACGAGGAATTGCGGGGGATGCTCACCAGGGGCGGCGAGGGCGGCGAAGTCACCCCGCGCGGGGCGGCGGCCTATATGGTCCATGCGCTGGTGGGCGAGGCTGGCGGCTCGGTGCAGGTGAGTGATCCGGCGGAGAATGTGTTGCTGTTCGGCGCGACGCTCCACACGCGGTAAACGCCGCTTTAACCACGCAGGGCGCATCACGCGCGCCCGATGGACGATCTGCTGCAGGATTTCATTGCCGAGACCCGCGAATCGCTTGAGGCGATCGCGGGGGAGATCGTCGCATGGGAAGCGGACCCCGCCGATGGCGCGCGGCTGGATGCGATCTTCCGCTTCGTCCACACGGTGAAGGGCAGTTGCGGCTTCCTCGACCTGCCGCGCATCGGCCGGCTGAGCCATGCGGCGGAAGAGGCGCTGGCCGCCGTGCGCGCGGGCGAATGCGTGCCGGATCGGCTTCTGGTCGATGCCGTGCTGTCGATCGTCGACCGCATCGGGGAGATCGTGGAGGCGATCGACGCCAATGTCGCGCTCGACGATTCGGGCGAGGATGCGCTGATCGCGGCGCTGGAAGGCGGGGCGGCATTGGCCTCTCCGGTGCAGCTTGCCTCCCTCGCGTCGCGCGGTCCGGCGCGCAGCATCCGCATGTCGGTCGACCTGCTCGATCGCATGATGAACGGCGTGTCGGAGATGGTGCAGGTGCGCAACGAGCTTGCCCGCCGCCTGCGCGGGACGGGGGAGGATATCGCCGGCTCCACGCTCGACCGGCTGTCGCAGACGGTGGCGGACCTGCGCGACACGGTGACGCGCACGCGGATGCAGCGGGTGGACGCCTTGTTCTCCGCGCTGCCCCGCGTGGTGCGCGATACGGCGGCGGCGCTGGGCAAGCAGGTGGCGCTGACGATCGACGGCGGCGACGTGGAACTGGATCGCGAGATGATCGAGCTGCTGCGCGATCCGCTGGTCCATATGGTCCGCAACGCGATCGACCACGGGCTGGAATCGCCCGCCGAGCGCCGCGCGGCGGGCAAGCGCGAGACGGGCCGGCTGGTCGTCTCCGCCCGCCAGTCGGGCAATCGCATCCTCGTGGAGATCAGCGACGACGGGCGCGGGATCGATACCGATCGGTTGGTCGCCCGCGCGCTGGCGCACGATCCCGCGCGCGAGGCGGAGTTGCGCGCGCTTGGCGAGCGCGGGCGGCTCGACCTGATCTTCGAGCCGGGCCTGTCGAGCCGCGACGTGGTGAACGACCTGTCCGGGCGCGGCGTGGGCATGGATGTGGTGCGCACCAATGTGGCGCAGGTGGGCGGGCGAATCACGCTCGCCAACAATCCCGGCCATGGCCTGACCATCACGCTGGAGGTGCCGCTGACGCTGGCGATCCTCTCCGCTCTGGTGGTGGAGGCAGGCGGACAGGCCTTCGCATTGCCGCGTCAGGCGGTGGACGAGATCGTCTCCACCCGCGCGGAGGTGGTGCGGATCGATCCGTTCGGCGAAGGCCAGCTCGCCACGATTCGCGACCGCCAGCTTCCGGTGGTGGAGCTGGATGCCGCGCTGGGCCTGCCGTGCCGCGCGCCGACCCTGCTGATCGTGCTGGAGATGCGCGGCGGGGCCTTCGCGCTGGCGGTGGACGGGGTGCTCGATACGGAGGATCTGGTGATCCGTCCGGCCGCGCCGGCCGTGATGCGCGCGGGCGTCTATGCCGGGCAGACCCTGCCGGACAGCGGCCTGCCGATGCTGCTGCTCGATGTTTCCGGGCTGGCCGCGGCGGGCGGCGTGCAATTCTCCGCGATCGAGGAGGGGGCGGAAGCGCCGGAGGCGATCCCCGCGCCGCCGGGCATGCAGGCCCTGCTGTTCGACGATATCGACGGCCGCCGCCGCGCCATCCCGCTCGCGGCGGTCAACCGCATCGAGCCGCTTCTGCCGGAGGCGGTGCACGAGGCGGCCGGGCGCTGGTGGATGACCGCCGGCGAGGAGGCGATCGGCCTGGTCAGCGCCGTCGCCCCGCGCGAGGCGGAACGCGGCTGGTCCGTGCTCAGGCTGGATGCGGAGCTGGGCGCCCATGCCTGCCCGGTGCGCGAGGCGGTGGATATCGTCACTCTGCCGGCCGGGATCGCGCCGGCCGGCGACGGCGGCGTGATCGCGGGCATTGCGATGATCCAGGGGGAGCCGGTGGAACTGATCGACCCGCTCGCGCTCACCGGCGGCGTTGCGCGGGCAGGAAGGCTGTGCCTGCTCGGCGGTGCGGAGGCCGGGTGGATGGAGATTTTCCTCAAGCCCGCGATCGAGGCCGCCGGCTATCGCGTCGTCCGCCGGCTGGCGGAAGGGGAGGTGGCGGACGTCACCCTGGCCATGGAGGAGGACGAGGGCGTCGGCGAAGGCTCCGTCCTCCGGCTTGGGCGGGCGCCAGGGGCGGCGCTCTACCGCTACGATCGCGCCGCCCTGATCGCGGCGCTGGAGCGCGTGGCATGAGCGAGGCGCTGCACCTGATCGGCTGGCTCGGCGGACGCGGCGTGCTGTTCGACGCGGCGCAGGTGGAATCGGTGGTGGACGTGGGCGAGATCGTGCCCGCGCCCCGTGCGGGCGCGGGGGTTCGCGGGCTGACGGCGCTTCGCAGCCGCGTGGCAACGGTGATCGATAGCTGGGAATTGCTCGACCTTCCCGCGCCGCGCGGCGACCGGCGGCGCGCCGTGACCAGCGTGGTCGATGGCCAGCTTTATGCGGTGCTGCTCGACGGGATGGAGGATGTCGCGCCCGTCCGCGTCGCGCCGCTCACACCCGGCGCCGCGCTGGGAGAGTGCTGGGGCGCGATCGCCAGCGGCGCGGCGGTGCACGCCGGCGAGCCGATGCTGGTGATCGACCTGCCCCGGATGATCGCGCGGCTGACGGGTTAACCTTGCCGTTACCGCTGTCTGCCAGAACGGCCCGTCAATGCCTGCCAGTGGAACCGCAGCATGAAATCCTGCCTGGTCGTCGATGATTCGAAGGTTATCCGCAAGGTCGCGCGGCGCATCCTGGAAGGGATGGATTTCGCGGTGGCGGAGGCGTGCGACGGGCGCGAGGCGCTGGATTGCTGCGTCGCGGACGTGCCCGACGTGATCCTGCTCGACTGGAACATGCCGGTGATGAGTGGCATGGATTTCCTGCGGGCGCTGCGGGGAACCGCGCTCCCATCGCGGCCCAAGGTGGTGTTCTGCACCACGGAAAACGGTACCGCCCACATCCGCGCCGCGATCGAGGCGGGGGCTGACGAATATGTGATGAAGCCGTTCGACCGCGAGACGCTGGAAAGCAAGCTTCACACGGTCGGCGTCGTCTGATCGCCGGACGGGCGGTGCAGGAGGCGATGGAGATATCTTCCCCACCTTCCGCTTCGGGCGTGCTGCCCCGCGTATTGATCGTCGACGATTCGGCGATCGCGCGCGGGGTGCTGGCGCGGATGGCGGAGGAGGGCGGAGGGTTCGCGGTGGCCGGCGCGGTGGCCGATATCGGCGCGGCGCTCGCCTTCCTCGCGGCGGAGCGGGTCGATCTGATCCTGCTCGATCTGGAGATGCCGGGGGTGGACGGACTGACCGGCCTGCCCGATCTGCTGGCGGTGGGCCGTGGCGCAAAAGTGCTGGTCGTGTCCTCGAGCTGCGAACAGGGCGCGGACGCGACGATCCGGGCGCTCGCGCTCGGGGCGGCCGATACGCTGGTGAAGCCGGGCGCGGGCGGTGCGGTGAGCGGCTTCGCGACGGCGCTGCGCGAACGGATGACGCGGCTGACCGAGCGTCCGCGCGCCGCGGCGGAGGCTCCCCACATGCCGGGCCGCGCGCCGGGACGGTTCGACATGGTGGCGATCGGCGCATCGACCGGCGGCATCCACGCGCTGTCGCGCCTGCTCCGCGCGGTGCCGGCGGGGTTCGAGCCGCCGATCCTCATCACCCAGCATCTGCCGGCCGCCTTCTCCGCCTCCTTCGCGACGCAGATGGCGGTGTTCGGCAACCGCCCGTGCCAGGTGGCGACCGATCGGATGCCGGTGCGTCCCGGCCGGATCGTCGTCGCGCCCGGCGATGCGCATATCGTGGCGGTGCCGGGCAAGGGGGGGCATTGCATGATCCGCCTCTCGCGCGATCCCGTCGCGAACGGGAACATGCCCTCGGTCGATCCGATGCTGGCCTCGCTCGCGGACATCCACGGCCCGCGCCTGCTCGCGGTGGTGCTGAGCGGGATGGGGCGCGACGGGCTGGAGGGCGCGGGCGCGGTGCGCCGAGCCGGGGGAACGGTGGTGGTGCAGGATGCGGCCTCGTCCGTCATATGGGGGATGCCGGGCGCGGTGGTGGATGCGGGCCATGCCGATGCCGTGATGCCGCCAGAGGCGATCGGCGCGCTGATCGCCGCGCAGGCCCAGCTTTCGCTTGGTTCCGCCGCGCGCATTGGCTAGCCATATGGCGCACCATTGGAAGCGGAATCGCGAATGACGATCATCGAGGCGCCGTCGCCCAATTTCGACGACAGGTCGCTGCCGATCACGATGATCGTGCTCCATTATACGGGGATGCAGGACGGCGAATCCGCCATCGCGCGCCTGCGCGATCCGGCGGCGAAGGTTTCGTCCCATTATGTCGTGGCGGAGGACGGCACGATCCTGCGGCTGGTGGATGAGGACAAGCGCGCATGGCACGCGGGCGCGTCGCACTGGCGCGACGTGGATGACGTGAACTCCGCCTCGATCGGGATAGAGATCGTCAATCCCGGCCACGAATTCGGCTATCGCCCGTTCCCGGACGAGCAGGTCGACGCGGTGATCCGGCTGGTCCACGACATCAAGGACCGGCACGAGATCACGCGCGGCAATATCGTCGGCCATTCCGATGTCGCGCCCGCCCGCAAGCGCGATCCGGGGGAGTTGTTCCCATGGGGGAAGCTCGCCCGACTGCGCCTCGCATTGCCGCGACCGACGAAGAAGCTGATGGACCCGATGTGGAGCCAGTCCGGCTTCCTCCTCGCGCTCGAGCGCTTCGGCTATGACGTGAGCGATCCCATGGCCGCGATCGTCGCCTTCCAGCGCCGCTTCCGGCCCGAGCTGATCGATGGGGAGATCGATGCGGAGTGCCGCATGATCCTGCTCGCGCTGCTGCTTCCCAAACCGCAGGGAGACGATTAGAGAGGGTTTGCCAGAGGGCCGGGCG
This sequence comes from Sphingomonas bacterium, assembly GCA_047602705.1. GTDB lineage: Bacteria > Pseudomonadota > Alphaproteobacteria > Sphingomonadales > Sphingomonadaceae > Sphingomonas. Next base: position 54,002 of record JASGGR010000003.1, read on the forward strand.
GCCGCGGCCTCCTTATGGGGAGGGCGAGGAAAGTCCGGGCTTCACGGAACGACGGTGGCGGGTAACGCCCGCCGGGGGCGACCCCAGGGAAAGTGCCACAGAGAGCAGACCGCCAAACGCCCGGCAACGGGCGCGGCAAGGGTGAAAGGGTGCGGCAAGAGCGCACCGCGCGGCTGGCGACAGCGGCGGCATGGCAAACCCCACCGGAAGCAAGACCGAATAGGGGCGGCATATCGGCGTGTTCCCGCCGGCTCGCCCGGGTTGGTCGCTTGAGCCCATCGGCAACGGTGGGCCTAGAGGAATGGTCGCCCAGTCCCGCCTCGTGCGGGATGGACAGAACCCGGCTTACAGGCCCTCTGGCAATTTCCTTTTGCGTGGGTTCGCGCGAGTGCCTATCTCGCCTCGCAAATGGCGCGTTCGAGCAGATCAAACGACTGGGGCTTTCCACGCTGGCGGGGCTATGGCGCGGGCCGCGAGGCGCAGCAGGTGCGCCTGTGCGATCGCCACGGCTGCGAGGAGCCGGGCAATTGCCCCGCGCCCAAATCGCCCAACAGCCCGGAACGCTGGTATTTCTGCGAGCGCCACGCGGCGGAATATAATCGCGGCTGGAATTATTTCGAAGGGCTGGACGCGGAGGAAGCCGCCGCGCGCGAGGCGGCGGAGCGGCGCGATTCCTCGGGATATGAGCAGGCGCGCCACTATCGCTGGTCCGGCCCCGGAGACGGCACGCGGTCGCGCGACGAGATGCGCGCGCTGGAGGTGCTGGAACTGGAGGCGGACGCCGATTTCGAGACGATCCGCGCGGCGTGGCGCAGGCTCGCCAAGGCGAATCACCCGGACGTGCGCCCCGGCGACGCGGAGGCGGCGACGCGCTTCCAGGCGATCCAGGCGGCCTATGACGTGCTGCGCGTCGCGGAGGATGCGCGAAGCTGGCGTCCGGCATAAGGCGACGCTCCCCTCCCTGAACGAGAGGGGAGGATCGCTTATTTCTTCGCAGCGGCCTTCTTCGCGGGCGTCTTCTTCTTCGGCGCGGCCTTCTTCTTGCCCTTGGCCGGAGCCGCCGCGCGGGCATCGATCAACTGCGCCGCTTCCTCCAGCGTCAACTGGTCCGGCGCGATCGTCTTGGGCAGGGTCGCGTTGGTCGTGCCGTCGGTGACATAGGGGCCGTAACGCCCCTCCATCAGCTTGATCTCAGCCTCGGTGCGCGGGTGCGCGCCCAGCACCTTGAGCGGCTCGCGCGCCGCGCCGCGCTGCGGGCGACCGCCGCCGGCCGCCGCTTCCGCCAGCTTCACCACGGCCGCGTTCATGCCGGTGTCGAACACGTCGGCGGTGGACTGGAGCCGCGCATATTTGCCGTCATGCGCGAGATACGGCCCGTAGCGCCCGATCGCGGCGGTGATCGGCTTGCCCGTTTCCGGGTGGTCCCCGATCGTGCGCGGCAGGCTGAGCAGCTTCAGCGCCCATTCCAGATCAAGCTCCCCGATATCCTTGGGGATGGAGGCGCGCTTCGCGTCCTTGCCCTCGCCGAGCTGGATATAGGGGCCGAATCGCCCGGACTTGCGCTCCACCTCCAGCCCGGTCTCGGGATCGCGGCCGAGGGATTCAGGCCCGGTGTCCTCGCCGGCGCCGCCCGGCTGGGCGAAGCGGCGGGTGTATTTGCACTCCGGATAGTTCGAGCAGGCGATGAACGCGCCGAACCGGCCGCCGCGAAGCGCGAGCTTGCCGTCCCCGCAATTCGGGCAGGCGCGCGGATCGCCGCCGTCCGCCCGTTCGGGGAACAGGAAGGGCGCGAGGAACTGGTCTAGCGCGGCGGTGATGTCGGAAGGTTTCTGCTCCATCACCTCGGTCGTGCGCGGCTTGAAGTCGCGCCAGAAGGCTTCCAGCACCGCCTGCCATTGCGCGCGGCCGCCGGACACGTCGTCCAGCTCCTCCTCAAGCTCGGCGGTGTAATCATAGCCCACGTAGCGCTCGAAGAAGCGTTCGAGGAAAGCCGTCACCAGCCGCCCGCTCTCCTCCGCGAAGAAGCGGTTCTTCTCGATGCGGACATAGGCGCGGTCCTTAAGCGTCTGGATGATCGAGGCATAGGTGGAGGGGCGGCCGATGCCCAGCTCCTCCATGCGCTTGACCAGCGACGCTTCGGAGAAGCGCGGCGGCGGCTGCGTGAAATGCTGCTCGGCCTCGACCGCCTTCTTCGCTGGCGCATCGCCCTCGCGCATCCGGGGGAGGCGGCGGGCGTCGTCGCCCTCGGCATCGTCCACGCCTTCCTCGTAGAGCGCGAGATAGCCGGGGAACAGCACGACCTGGCCCGTGGCGCGCAGGATGTGGCGGCCGGTGCCGTCGGCCAGCTCCACCGTGGTGCGCTCCATCCGCGCGGACGCCATCTGGCTTGCCAGCGCGCGCTTCCAGATCAGCTCGTAGAGGCGCGCGTGGTCGCCGCTCCCTGCGCGATCGCGCGAGAAATCGGTCGGGCGGATCGCCTCGTGCGCTTCCTGCGCGTTCTTCGCCTTGGTCTGATACTGGCGCGGCTTGTCCGGCACGTAGCTCGCGTCATAGCGCTCCGCGACGGCCTTGCGCGCGGCGGAGATGGCGGAGCCGTCCATCTGCACGCCGTCCGTCCGCATATAGGTGATCGCGCCGTCCTCGTAGAGCGCCTGCGCGATCCGCATCGTGTGGCTGGCGGAGAAGCCGAGCTTGCGCGCCGCCTCCTGCTGGAGCGTCGAGGTGGTGAAGGGCGGCGGCGGGTTGCGCGTCGCGGGCTTCGTCTCGACCGACTGGACGGCGAAGCGCCCGGCCTCGACATCGGCCTTGGCGCGGCTCGCGGTGCCCTCGTCGCCGATCGACAGCCGATCGAGCTTCCTGCCCTCCCACTGGACGAGGCGGGCGGCGAATTGCGTGCCGTCCTGCTCCATCGTCGCGGTGACGGACCAATATTCCTGCGACCTGAACGCCTCGATCTCGCGCTCGCGATCGACGATCAGCCTGAGCGCGACCGATTGCACGCGCCCGGCCGATTTCGCCCCCGGCAGCTTGCGCCACAGCACGGGGGAGAGGGTGAAGCCCACGAGATAATCGAGCGCGCGGCGCGCCTTATAGGCGTCGATCAGATCGGTATCGAGATCGCGCGGGGCGGCCATCGCCGCCGTCACGGCGGGCTTGGTGATCGCGTTAAAGGTGACGCGTTCCACCTTGTCCGGCAGCGCCTTGCGGTTCCTGAGCACCTCGCGGACGTGCCACGAGATCGCCTCGCCCTCGCGATCGGGGTCGGTGGCGAGGATCAGGCGATCGGCCTTCTTCGCCTCGTCGGCGATCGCCTTGAGCTGCTTCGCCTTGTCCGCGTAATTCTCCCATTCCATCGCGAAGCCGTGGTCGGGATCGACCGACCCGTCCTTCGGCGGCAGATCGCGGACATGGCCGTAGCTCGCGAGGACGCGATAGTCGGCGCCGAGATATTTCTCGATGGTTTTCGCCTTGGCCGGCGATTCGACGATGACAAGCTGCATTGTAGTCCGGGAATGTCCTTACACGTACACGCGCGAGGGTGGAGAGACGACGCGGGCAGCGTCAAGAGCGCGGCGTGGCGCGCCATGCAAGCAAAAAGCCGATGCCGAGCGCCAGATCGATCGCGCCGAACGGCAGCAGCTCCAGCGGGGCGCGGCGCTGCGCACAGAGAATCGCGACCGGCACGGCGAACACCAGCTTCTCCACCACGCACACCGGCATCAGCGCGCGATAGCGCGCCGGATCGCCGCCAATGATCCAGAAGGCAAGCTGGAAGGCGGCGGCCGTGCCGATGAAGCCGTAAGCATAGGCCTCCGCGCCGACGGGCGGCGTCAGCAGATATTGCGGGAGAAGGACGATCAGGCCGTAGATCGCCGCGCCCCGGAACCAGCGCGAAACCCATTTCGGCGTGGACATCGTGGTCATGGCACGGGAGATTGCGTCGAAAGGCACGATGGGGGCAAGCCATGAACGCGCACGCGCATGAACAGGGCAAGCTGGAGCGGCTGACGTTCTTTTCCGACGCGGTGTTCGCGATCGCGATGACCCTGCTGGTGATCGAGGTGCGCGTGCCGCACCTCGCCGTGCAGAGCGATCGCGCGCTGGCGCGGGCGCTGGTGGATCTGGTGCCCAATTATATCGGTTTCATCGTCAGCTTCGTGGTGATCGCGCGCTTCTGGATGGCGCATCATCGGCTGATGGGGCTGCTGGAGCGCGGCGACCAGCGGCTGGTGCGCGCCAATCTCGCGCTGCTGATGGCGATCGCCTTCATGCCTTTCCCCACCGCCGTCCTCAGCGATTATGCGATCGAGCGGGTGGCGGTGGGCTTTTATGCGGTGTGGCTGATGCTGGTGGGCTTGGCCAATCTGGCGGTGATCGGCTGCGCGCTCGGCGGGCGGCGACTGGTGCGAGCCGACGCCGATGCAGCGGAGATTGCGGAGATTCTGCGGCTGCGCGGTATTCCGCTGCTGGTGGGCGCGCTTGCGTTGGCGGCAGGGATGATCGCGCCGCACGCCGGTTTGCTCATGCTGCTGGTGGGCACGCCGCTGCTGATGTGGCTGATGACGCCGCAGCGCTCAGGCTAGGCTCACCCGTCCGCCGGCATGACGCTCCAGCCGGCCGGCTAGCTCCAGTTCCAGCAACACGGTCTGCACGATCGCGGGGGCGTGGCCGGACTGGCGGATCACCTCGTCCACCGCGACCGCCACGGGGCCGAGCAGCGCCGTCACTTCCCGCCGCGCTGCATCGTCCGCATCCGCCGGCGGCGGTGCGCCGAAGGGAGCGGCGGGCGAGCGGACCGCGCGGGCGTCGAACGGGCAGATCTGCTCCATCACGTCGGCGGCGTTCTGGATCAGGGTCGCGCCCTCGCGG
>JASGGR010000021.1:0-27175 GCA_047602705.1 Sphingomonas bacterium
CACTTCCGCCTCTCGGCCCTCCACGAGAACGCCCCCGCCCTCGCCGCCTTCGCCGACCTTTACTACACGCAGGTCCGCCGCGCCGGGACGCGCGCGCCCTTCGCCTATGACGAACGGCTGCGGCTGCTGCCGAGCTACCTCCAGCAGCTCGAGATGGAATCGAACGGCAAGGGCGTGACGGTGGACGGCAAGCCGGTGACATATCCCACGGCCGCGATCACCTGGGGCGGGGTCGGCACCGATGCGCAGCATGCGGTGTTCCAGTTGCTGCATCAGGGCACGCATCTCGTGCCGGTCGAGTTCCTCTGCGTGATCGAGCAGGGGGATATGCTGCCGGAGGACCACCACCGGATGCTGCTGCTCAACGCCTTCGCGCAGGGCGCGGCGCTGATGCAGGGCAAGGCGAACCCGGACGATCCGGCCCGCGCCTATCCGGGCGACCGGCCTTCCTCCACGCTCCTGCTCGACCAGCTCGACGCGCGGACGCTCGGCGCGCTGATCGCCTTCTACGAGCATCGCGTGTTCGTGAACGGCGTGCTGCTGGGCATCAATTCCTTCGACCAGTTCGGCGTCGAGCTGGGCAAGGAGATGGCGAAGGCGGCGGCGAAGGGGGGAGGGACGTTCGACCCCTCCACCGACGACCTGATCCGGCGGGCGGGGCTGGCGTAAGGGGTTCCCGCCCCGCTGTTTCACAGTGATCGGGATTTCCGCACTTTCGCGCGACGCCTCACCCCCATATTGCGCAAGGTGAGCATCGCGCGGAGGCATCTGAATGTCCGACTATGATTATGACCTGTTCACCATCGGCGCCGGCTCCGGCGGGGTGCGCGCCAGCCGGGTGGCGGCGGCGCATGGCGCGCGCGTGGCGGTGGCGGAGGAATATCGCGTCGGCGGCACCTGCGTCATCCGCGGCTGCGTGCCGAAGAAGATGCTGGTCTATGGCGCGCATTTCGCGGAGGATCTGAAGGACGCGCGCCGTTTCGGCTGGCAGGTGCCGGAAAATTGCGTGTTCGACTGGAAGACGCTGCAGGCCAATGTGCTGGCCGATGTCGACCGGCTCAACGGCGCCTATACGCACACGCTCGAATCGAACGGGGTGGAGATCATCCACCAGCGCGCCACCATCTCCGGCCCGCATGAGGTGACGCTGGCGGACGGCACGAGGAAGACCGCCAGGACGATCCTGATCGCCACCGGCGCGCGTCCGCACGTGCCCGATTGCCCCGGCCACGAACATGGCATCACCTCCAACGAGGCGTTCCATCTGGAGGCGATCCCGAAGCGCGTGCTGATCGCGGGCGCGGGCTATATCGCCAATGAGTTCGCGGGCATCTTCCACCAGTTCGGCGCGCATGTGATCGTGATGAACCGATCGAAGGAGATATTGCGCGGCTACGACCAGCAGATCCGCGACCGCCTGCTCCAGATCAGCATCATGAAGGGGCTGGAGTTCCGCTTCGACGCGAAGTTCGAGAAGATCGCGAAGAATGATGACGGCAGCCTGACCGTCCACATGTCCGGCCATGAGCCGGCGGTGGTGGATTGCGTGATGTTCGCCACCGGCCGCCTGCCCAATACCGAGGGGCTTGGGCTGGAGAGCGCCGGCGTGGAGCTGGACGGGAAGGGCGCGGTGAAGGTGGACGCGGACAATCGCACCACCTGTCCCTCGATCTATGCCGTGGGCGATGTGACCGATCGCATCCAGCTCACCCCGGTCGCGATCCGCGAGGGGCAGGCCTTCGCCGACAACCTGTTCGCGGGCGGCGACGTGCGGGTGGAATATGACAATGTGCCCAACGCCTGCTTCAGCCACCCGCCGATCGCGGGCGTGGGGCTGACGGAATCCGAGGCGCGGCAGAAATTGGGATCGGTGAAGGTCTATTCCTCCGATTTCCGGCCGATGAAGAACGTGCTGGCGGGCCGCGACGAGCGATCGCTCTACAAGATGGTGTGCGATGCGGAGACGGATCGCGTGGTCGGCATCCACATGATCGGGCCGGACGTGGCGGAGATCATCCAGGCGGCGGCCGTCGCCGTGAAGGCGGGGCTGACCAAGGCGCAATTCGACGCCACCGTGGCGCTCCACCCGACGATGGCCGAGGAGCTGGTGCTGCTGAAATAAGGCCGCGCGGGCTTGTCTCCATGCCCCAAGGGTCTATTGCGCACCGCAACCAATCCGATAGCGAAGAAGCGAGCGAGCAATGGCTGACGAATTCGACTTTGACGTGCTGGTGATCGGCGCGGGCCCCGGCGGCTATGTCGCGGCGATCCGCGCGGCGCAGCTTGGCCTGAAGACCGCCTGCGCCGAATCGCGCGAGACGCTCGGCGGCACCTGCCTCAACGTCGGCTGCATCCCGTCCAAGGCGATGCTCCATGCATCGGAATATTATGACGCCGCGGCCAATGGCGCGTTCGCCAAGCTCGGCATCAAGGTGACGCCGGAGCTGGATCTCGACACGATGCACGGCCAGCGCAAGGATGCCGTGAAACAGCTCACCGGCGGCATCGAATATCTGTTCAAGAAGAACAAGGTGACGTGGCTGAAGGGCCGCGCCAGCTTCGAGGATGCGCACCGCGTGTCGGTGGGCGGGCAGAGCGTCACGGCGAAGAACATCGTCATCGCCACCGGCTCCTCCGTCACCCCGCTGCCGGGCGTGGAGATCGACCAGAAGGTCGTGGTCGATTCCACCGGCGCGCTGGAGCTGCCGAAGGTGCCGGAGCATATGGTCGTCATCGGCGGCGGCGTGATCGGGCTGGAGCTTGGCTCGGTATGGCGGCGTCTGGGCGCGAAGGTGACGTGCGTCGAGTTCCTGGACCAGATCCTGCCGGGCTTCGACGGCGAGGTGCGCAAGGAAGCGAACAAGATCTTCAAGAAGCAGGGCATCGAATTCCGGCTCGGCACCAAGGTGACGGGCGTGAAGGTTGATGGCGGCAAGGCCACGCTGACGCTGGAGCCGGCCGCGGGCGGCGAGGCGGCCACGCTGGAGGCGGATTGCGTGCTGGTGTCGATCGGCCGCAAGCCGAACACCGATGGCCTCGGGCTGGACAGGATCGGCCTCGCAACCAACCAGCGCGGGCAGATCGAGACGGATCACGATTTCCGCACGGCGGTTTCCGGCGTCTGGGCGATCGGCGACGTCATCCCCGGCCCGATGCTGGCGCACAAGGCGGAGGACGAAGGCATCGCCGTCGCGGAGAATATCGCGGGCCAGCACGGCATCGTGAACCACGACGTGATCCCGTCGGTGGTCTACACTTGGCCGGAGATCGCGGGCGTGGGCCTCACCGAGGAAGCGGCGAAGGAGCGCGGTGAGGTGAAGGTCGGCAAGTTCCCGATGCTCGCCAACAGCCGCGCCAAGACCAACCACGAGCCGGACGGCTTCGTGAAGGTGATCGCCGACGCCACGACCGATCGCGTGCTGGGCGTGTGGATCATCGCTTCCGTCGCGGGCACGATGATCGCGCAGGCCGCGCAGGCGATGGAATTCGGCGCGACGAGCGAGGATATCGCCTACACCTGCCACGCCCATCCGACGCACAGCGAGGCGATCAAGGAAGCGGCAATGGCGGTGACCGGCAAGCCCATTCACATTTAACCCACGGTCAAATGTGAATTCTTCCGGGCTTGCCCGGCCGGCGGCGCGGCTTTGCCGCGACGGGGCCACCATTCCGCGGAAGAAAGGATAGGGCTTCGACAAGCTCGGCCCGAACGGAGGGGGCGGGCCTACCGCCCCTCCATCGCCTTCTTCAGCTTCGCATGGGCGGCGGCCTTGATCTGGCACACCCGCGCGGCTCCCACACCCAGCACCTGCCCGACCTCCTCGAGGTTGAGTTCCTCGACGTGATAGAGGTGGATCACCAGCCGCTCGCGCTCCGGCAGGGCGGCGACGGCGGCGATCAGGCGGTCGCGCGTCTCGCCTTCCGCGAGCTGGTCGAAGGCATTTGGCTCGTCGCTGGCGAACCATGGCTGGTCGTCAGCATAGACCTCGTCGATCGGCTCGAAGCGCACGGCCTCGGCGGTGGCATATTCGGTGCGCAGCTTCTCAACGGACACGCCCAGCCGCCCGGCCATTTCCGCATCGCTCGGCGCACGGCCCAGCTCGCCCGAGAGCAGCGCGGAGACGCGCTGGTAATCGCGCCGCCGGCGAATCGCGCCGCGCGTCATCGCGGCGTGGCGGCGCAGCTCGTCGATCATCGCGCCGCGCAGCCGCGTGGCGAGATATTGCCGGAACGTCACCTGCCCGCGATCCTCGAACCCCGCGACCGCCTCGACCAGCGCGACGAGGCCGACCTGCACCAGATCCTCCACCTCCACCGCCGTGGAGACGCTGCCGTGGATATGCCAAGCCAGCCTGCGGACCAGCGGCAGATGCTCGCGGACGATGGCGCCTTCGTCCCGCGCGCGCGGCGCATAGGTGAGCGGCGTTGCCTTCGCGAAGGCGTCGCGGTGCGGCAGCTCGGCGCTCATGCGGGCAGGGCTTCCGGCGCGCCGATCACGGCGACGACCTCGACGGCCTTGTCCTCGGGGACTTCGAAGAAGCTCATCACGGGGGTGTCCGGCAGCACGGTTTTGACCAATTTGCGGATGGCGACGCGGATCGCGGGCTGGACGACCAGCGCGAACGGCTTCGCCTCGTTGAGCAGCGGCTGGGCCGCGCGTTGCAGCGCGTCCACGATGCGGCGGCCCAGATCCGGCTCGATGACGTGGCGGCGCGAGGGATCGGCGCGCATCGCCTGACCCAGCAGCCCTTCGAGCTGCCCCTCCAGCGTCATCACGCGCAGCGGCTCGCGCACGCCGCACAATTTCTGGATGATGAGCGCGCCAAGCTCCGGACGGACCAGCTCGACGATCTCGTCCGCATCCTGCGTCTTCTGCGCGATGACGGCGACCGCGCCGGCGATGCGGCGGAATTCCCTGAGCGGGATACCCTCCGCCAGCAGGCTCTTCAGCACCGTCGTCAGCGTGGTGAGCGGCAGCGGCTGCGGCGTCAGCGAGGCGACGAGCTGCGGATTGCGCTCCTTCAGCCCGTCGAGCAGCGCCTGCACCTCGTCCGCGCTCAGCAGGTCGGCGGAATTGGCGCCCAGCGCGTGATTGAGGTGCGTGGCGATGACGGTGCCCGCATCGACCACCAGATAGCCCGCGCCCGTCGCGGCATCGGCGTCGCCCGGCGCGATCCAGGTGGCGTCCAGTCCGAAGGTGGGATCTTTCGCCTTCTTGCCCTGAAGCTCGCCGAAACCGTTGCCGGTATCGAGCGCCAGCATCTCGTCGGGCGAGACCTGATCCTCGCCCACCACCACGCCGCCGACCAGCAGGCGATAGGTATAGGGCGCGAGGTTGATGTCGTCGCGCACCTTCACCTGCGGCACGACGAAGCCGAGTTCCTTCGACAATTGGCGGCGCACGCCGGTGATCCGCGCCATCAGCGGGCTGCCCTTGCGCTCGTCCACCAGCGGCACCAGCCCGTAGCCGATATCGAGGTTGACCATCATCGCATCCGTCACCTCGTCCCAGCCGATGCGGGACTGGTCGACCGGCTCGGCCTTCACCGGCTCGGCGGGCGCGGGGCGGTTGGCGATCTGGCGGAGCTTCCACGCGGTGAAGCCCGCGATCGCGGCCGCCGGCAACAGCACCATGTGCGGCATCCCCGGCAGCACGCCGAGCAGGCCGAGGATCGCGGCCACCGGCGTCCACGTCCGCGCCGAGCCGAACTGGCTGCCGATCTGGCCCGCGAGATCCTTGTCGGAGGATACACGGGTGACGATCGCGGCGGCGGCGATGGAAAGCATCAGGCTGGGCAATTGCGCCACGAGCGCGTCGCCGATCGCCAGCAGCACATAGCCCTTGGCGGCAGCGGCGATCGTCATGCCGTGGCTGACGGGGCCCAGGATCAGCCCGCCGACGATATTCGCCGCGAGGATCAGGATCGCGGCGATCGCGTCGCCCTTCACGAACTTGGACGAACCGTCCATCGATCCGTAGAAGTCCGCCTCGGTTGAAACCTCGACGCGGCGCTTCTTGGCCTCGTCCGGCGTGATGAGGCCGGCGTTCAGGTCCGCATCGATCGCCATCTGCTTGCCGGGCAGCGCATCGAGGGTGAAGCGCGCCGACACTTCGGAGACGCGGCCCGCGCCCTTCGTCACCACGATCAGGTTGATTATCATCAGGATCGCGAAGACGAAGATGCCGACGACATAATCGCCGCCGATCAGGAAGGTGCCGAACGCCTCGATCACATGGCCCGCCGCGCTCTCCCCCTCATGCCCGTGCACCAGCACCACGCGGGTGGAGGCGACGTTGAGGCCGAGGCGGAACAGGGTGGCGAACAGCAGCACGGTGGGGAAGGCGGAGAAGTCGAGCGGCTTCTGCGCATTGAGCGCCACCATCAGCACCGCGAGGCTGATCGCGATATTCGCGACGAAGAACACGTCGAGCAGCGCCGCCGGGATCGGCACCACCATCACGACTACCAGCAGCAGGATCGCCAGCGGAAGGGCCGCGTTGCGCACGTTGCCGAGGAGCTTCGTCACCGGCTCAGCCTCCCATGCTCGCGAGCATCAGATAGGCGAGGCGCGCATTGTCCGGCGTGGGGCGCAACAGGCTGGCCGTCTGCGCCTGCCCCGATCGCGCGCCCAATGCCGCGCTGGCCCAGCTCAATGCGTCCGCCGTGCTCTGGTTCGCGCCGGTGATGACGGTCGCGCCGTCCATGTCGAGCGTGCGGGCGGCGAATTGCATGGCCGGCAAATTGTTGCCGCCGTTGCCGGCATTGCCGCCCAGCTTCGCGGCGAAGCGCTGGTAGACGTCGGAGAGCGAGCGTGCGTTGCCGTTGCTGTCGTAGAACACGTTGCGGTTGGCGCGCGCGGCGGCGGGGAACAGGCTGGCCGCGCTCGAATCCGGGTTGCTGCTCATGGCCGAGAGGAAGCGCCGCGCGCCGCCCAGCCCGAGGAAATGCGCCATGTAGAGGTCCGTGCCGCTGGCCGCGCGCCCGGTTGCGCTTTCCAGCGCGTCCTTGTTGTCGGAGGCGTGCTCGGCCGCCATGACGGAGGCGATTTCAGGGTTGTTGCGCAGCGCGAGGATCGCCTGTTTCGTGGAGGGATCGCTCACCGTCAGCTTGCCGGAAGCGCCGCGCCCGATCGCGTCGGCGGCCCAGCCCAGGCCATATTCGCTGCCGTGCTGCTTCATCACCGCGAGCCAGCTCTGCTCGACGAACTGATACAGTCCCCGCGCGGAGGAAGTGGTGGCGCGGGCATTGGCGTTCAGGCCGCTTTCGACCCTTGCCTGCCCCAGCAGATAGTCGAAATCGATTCCCGTCCGCTCCGCCGCCCGCTGGATCGCGGACTGGATGCGGCCGGCAGTCTGGGAAATGGCGTTGACGGTCATGGCCCTTGCGTTCTGTTCCCTGTTCGGGAAACTTCACAGCAAGGTTTATGCCAACTTAAGCATAAGCCGCGATCGGGCCTCTGGCATAGGCATGGCCGCCTTCGCCGGTCAGCATCTGGAGCCGGCGGCGGACGTTGGCGGCCATCAGGTTCACGTAGATGCGGCAGGTGTCGTTCAGCCGGTCGGCCTCGTCCGCAAGCTCGCGCAATTCCGGGCCGGCGGGGCCTTCGCCCAGCGCACGGAGAGTCTCGATCGCGGCGAGCTTCTCGGCGGTCGCGCGTTCGAGGCCGGCGATGTCGTTCGCCTTCAGCGCGGCGATCTCGGCATGGAGCGTTTCGATCACGCGGATCAGGGCGTCACGTCTTGTCATGCGATAGCCAGTCGTAGCGGAGCGCGATCAACTGGTCCGCGATCGTCGCCGGAGAGATGGGGAAGGTTCCGTTCGCCAGCGCGTCCTTGATCCGCTGGACGCGATCCGTATCGACCGGCGGCGCGGATGCGAGCTGCGCGGCGAGCGTCTGCGGCTGCGCGCTCACCGTTCCGGCCTGTTCCGGCGTGGAGGAGACAGCGCCCGCGGCCGCCACGCGCGTGACGGCCGGGATCGCGAGATCGCCTGTCGTTACTGGCTTTGCGCCGATCGAATCCACCATGTCCGCACCTTTCCGGTTCCGCTGACATGGCATTAAACGGCCGATGGTGAGGAAGTTTTAGCATCATTGCTGATCGCCCCATCCCGGCAGCGTCGCGCGGCCCGCCTCCACCGCCACCGCCTGCACCGGCATGCGATTGTCGGCGACCTTCACCATCAGCCGCTCGCCCGGCGCGGCGTCGCCCATCGCGATGCCCTCGCGGGTGATCGAGAAGCCGTCCGACCCCGCCTCGATCATCAGCGGATCGCCGCGCTTGATGACCTTCTCCGCGGTCTTCGCGGGCGCGGCGGCGGCGGGCGCGGGGATGATCGTGGTGCGCGCCGGCATGGTGACGGGCACGAAGACGCGCCACTCCGGCCCGGTGCAGGTGACGACCACCGCGTCATGCGCCTCGGTGCGCCAGGCCATCGACACCATCGGGCAGGCGGCCAGCTTCAGCCGGGGATCGACCGGCGCGCGCGCGCCGCCCTCCTCCCCGATCGGTCGCCCGGTGAAGGCGGCGACCCCGCGATCGAGCGTGGCGATATTCTGGAAAGAGGCTGCGGCGAGCAGGGCGAGAGCGATCATCGGACATTCCCTTCGCCCGCGAAGGCGAGCGTGACGATGGCGCGGCGCGGGCCGGGCCGGTTGGTTGTGGAAGCGAGGATGCGGCCGGGCGCGACCGGCGACAGCACGGCGGCCACCACGGCGGCGCGGTCGGCTGCGAGCACGATCGCGCTGCCGCTGGCGGGATCGACATCGGCCGCCGAGCCGTCCGTCCCTCCGGTGACGGTGAGCGTGATGCGCGGATCGCGCGCCGCTTCCCGCGCCCATGCGATGAGCGCGTCGGGCGGTCCGGGCAATGCGGCGGAGCCGGGAGCGAAGCCATCGCCGGCGGCCAGGGCATGGGCGGAGCGGGGCGGGGGACGGCCCCGGTGAAGCCCCGCGCATCCCCTGCGCCAGCGCGCGCGGTCGACGTGTGGCCTGGAGCAGCACGAAGAAGCCGACAGCAGCAGCGACAGATCGGCGAGCGTCACCAGCCACAACGGGCGCCGGGCCGGTGGGAAATCGTCGGTCAAGCCGCGCTCGCCGCGGCGGCTTGGCCCGGGGGCGCTCCGCTCGGCGAGCAGGGCGACCGGGGCCTCCAGCCGCGCGCGCTCGAACGCCTCGCTCCGCGCGGCGGCGCGCAGGCGGCTGGCGATCGGCTGGAGGATGAGGTTGGCGAGGATCGCGCCATAGAGCGTGGCGAGCAGCGCGATCGCCATCGCCTGCCCGATCGTGCGCGGATCGTTCATCCGCGTGAACATGGTGACGAGGCCGATCAGCGTGCCGACCATGCCCATCGCCGGCGCGGCCTCGGCCATGCCGGACCAGACCTCGGCGGCGGCGGCATGGCGCTCGATCCGCGCGCGTCGGCGGTGGCGCATCTCGGCGGCGACCGCATCGCCGCCCTCGCCATCGACGATCATCGCGACGGCGGCGGCGAGATCGGGATCGGCGATCACCGGGCGATCGAGCGCGATCGGCCCCTGACGCCGCGCGAGGCGCGACAGGGCATGGACCTGATCGAGCAGCGGCCCGGCGGAGAAATCGCGACGCGGCAGGGTCAGCAGGGCACGCAAGGCGCGCCCCTGATCGGCGAACGGCGCGCGCAGCACCGCCGCCGCCAGCGTGCCCCCGCCGACGATCGCGGCGGCATAGGGATCGAGGAAGATGGCCGGGTTCATGCCGTGGGTGATTGCAAGGGGCGGGCCAATTGCCGCGCGCTTGTGTCAGCGCCGTTCGCCGTCCCACCCGCGCGCCGGCGGGGCGGCAAGCGTTGCCGGCCGCCCGGCAAGATCTTGCCGCTTTCCACCGCCGCCCTCCGCCCCACGCCGGGGCAATGGCAATTGGCACGCCCTTTGCTGAAAGTCCCGCGCACACTTCCGTGCAGGAGACCGGGCCGATGGCCAGCGAGAGTTTGTTCGGTGTTCATGGCGCTGCATTGCAGGTGCGCTCGCAGCGCATGGGCCTGCTCGCGTCGAACATCGCCAACGCCTCGACGCCGGGCTTCAAGGCGCGGGACGTGAATTTCCAGCAGGCGCTCGGCGCGGTCGAGCGATCCGGCGACACGGGCTTCGACGCGAGCGTGAAATATCGCGTGCCGCTCCAGCCCTCGATGGACGGCAACACCGTCGATCTCAGCCAGGAACAGACCGCCTTCGCCGAGAACGCCGTGCAATATCAGACCACGCTTTCCTTCCTGAACGGCCGGATCGACCAGATCACCCGCGCGCTGAAAGGAGAATGAGGATGGGCCAGCCGCTCTCCATCTTCCAGGTCGCCGGCCGCGCGATGTCCGCGCAGCTCGTGCGGATGAACACCACCGCGTCGAACCTCGCCAATGCCGGCGGCATCGCCGGTTCGGAGGCGGAGGCCTATCGCACGATCAAGCCGGTGTTCCGCACCAGCTACGATGCCGCGTCCGGCATGTCGACGGTGGACGCCGTGCAGGTCGTCACCGCCGGCTCCACGCCGACCAAGCGCTACGATCCGTCCAACCCGATCGCGGACAAGGACGGCAATATCTACGAGGCCGCCGTCGATGAGACCCGCGAACTGGTCGACATGATGGAGACGGCGCGCAGCTACCAGAACAACGTCGAGGTGATGAACACCGCCAAGACCCTGATCCTCGATACCCTCAAGATGGGGCGCTGATAGATGACCACGACCACCAGCAGCTATGATTCCACGCTCTCCTCGCTCGGCATCAACCGATATACCGGGGCGAGCGCGACGCCGACCACCGGGCAGACCACGCTCGGCCAGGCGGATTTCCTGAAGCTGATGACCGCCCAGCTCCAGAACCAGGACCCGTTCTCGCCGGTCGACAACACCCAGATGGTCGCGCAGATGGCGCAATTCTCCCAGCTTTCCGGCATTTCGGACATGTCCACGACGCTGAAGGCGATCGCGGACAAGCTGGGCGCCACCACCACGTCCGACGCGGTGAGCTATATCGGAAAGACCGTGCTGGTCCCCGGATCGGTCGCTTACGGCCGCACCTCCGGCGGGATCGAGGGCGCGATCGAGCTTGGCGGCGACGCGAGCAACGTCAACGTCACCATCTCCGACCAGAACGGGCAGGTGCTGAAGACGATGCAGCTCGGCGCGCATGCCGCCGGCACGATGACCTATGACTGGGACGGCACCACCAATCAGGGGCAGGACGCGGGCAGCGGGCCGTTCAGCGTCTCCGTCTCGGCGCAGAACAACGGCGTCGCCGTAAAGGCCACCGGCCTCGTCTGGGCGCCGGTGCAGTCCGTCTCCACCACCAGCGGCAGCGCCGTCCTCACCCTCCCGGGCATCGGCGACACCGATGCCTCCAACGTCCGCCAGATCGGCTGAGTTTTTCAGGAGCAACCCCCATGACCTTCTACACTGCGCTCAGCGGCCTTCAGGCGTCGCAGACCGACATGTCGGTGATCAGCCACAATCTGGCGAACGTCGCGACCGACGGCTTCAAGAAATCGCGCACCGAATTCGCGGACGTGATCGCCACCAACCTTGCGGTCGCGCCTTCGGCGGCGGTCGGCTCCGGCGTGGTGGTGAAGGGCAATGTGCAGCAGTTCAAGCAGGGCTCGATGGTCCAGACGTCGAACGCGCTGGACCTCGCGATCTCGGGCGACGGCTTCTTCGCGGTCAAGCCCAACGGCAATGCGGCCGTCACGGATTATACGCGCAACGGCGCCTTCAGCGTGGACGCCAATTACAATGTCGTGGATTCGAACGGCAGCCAGCTCCAGGTCTATCCGGTCGACGGATCGGGCACGGTGGTGGCGACGGGGCTGGATTCCACCGTATCGCTCACCCTGCCGCCGACCAGCGGCGTGGCGACGCCGACCACCAATGTGCAATATTCGCTGAACCTGCCGTCCAGCGCGTCGACGGTGAGCGGGACGTTCGACCGCTTCGATCCTTCCACCTACAATAATTCCACGTCGACGACCGTCTATGACTCGGCGGGCAACCCGCTGACCATGACCACCTATTTCCGGCGCACCAGCGCGGCCGATCCCGCCAATGCCGGCAGCACCAGCACATGGGACGCCTATAGCTTCATCGGCGACCAGCCGGTGACGACGGGCGGGCAGGATCACACCACGCTGACGTTCAGCAGCGCGGGGCAGCTTGTGTCGGGCGGATCGTCCACGTCCGATCCGATCACGCCGAACGGCTCGAGTACGGCGCAGTCGATCACGCTCGATTACGGCAGCAGCACGACGCAGGTCGCATCGCCGTTCAGCATGGCCTCGCGCAGCCAGAACGGCTCCGCCATCGGCCAGCTCCAGGGGGTGACGGTGGACAGCACCGGCGTGGTGAAGGCCAGCTATTCCAACGGCGACGTGAAGCCGCTGGGCATGGTGGCGATCGCCAATTTCTCCAACCCAGAGGGGCTGCGGCAGCTCGGCAACGGCTATTGGGCGCAGACCGGCATCTCCGGCGCGCCGATCGCGGCATCCGCAGGCTCCAATGGCGCGGGATCGCTGATGAGCGGGATGATCGAGCAATCGAACGTCGACATCACGGAGGAACTGGTCAACCTGATCGCGGCGCAGCGCAATTTCCAGGCGAACGCCAAGGCGCTCGATACCGACAACCAGATCTCCCAGACGATCATCAACATCCGGTCGTGATCGCGAAAGGGGCGCGGGAGGCGTAGATGGACAAACTGGTCTATACGGCGGCGACGGGCCTGCGCGCGCACATGCAGGCGCAGGCGGCGATCGCCAACAACATGGCCAACGCCTCCACCACCGGCTTCCGCGCCGATCGCGTGGTGTTCGACCAGATCCAGCTTCGCGGCGGCGGCGCATCGCTGATGGCGCGCAATCCCACGTCGGAGGAGGTGACGGACGCCGATCGCCAGCAGGGCGCGCTGATCTCCACCGGGCGCAACCTCGACGTGGCCGTGTCCGGCGCGCGGGACTGGATCGCGGTGCAGTCCCCCGATGGCGGCGAGGCCTATACGCGGCGCGGCGACCTTTCCGTATCCGCGTCGGGCACGTTGCAGACCGGGGACGGCTTCGTGGTGATGGGCCAGTCCGGCCCGATCACCATCCCGCCTTATGGCTCGCTGACGATCGGCTCCGACGGGTCGATCTCGATCGTGCCGCAGGGCGACGCCACCGGAAAGCCGGAGGTGATCGACAAGATCAAGCTGGTGTCGGACACGGGCGCGGACACGGTGAAGGGGCTGGACAACCTGCTCCACGTACGCGGCGGCGGCGCGCTGCCGGAGAACCTCGATGCGCAGGTCGTGTCCGGCACGCTCGAAGGCTCGAACGTCAACATGACGCAGGCGCTGGTCGATATGATCGAGAACCAGCGCAGCTACGAGGTGCAGGCCAGCCTGCTCAAGAACGCAAAAGACATGGACGAAGGCTCCGCATCCGTGATGCGCCTTCCGAGCTAGGGGAACTGAACGATGACCACCGCCGCCATGCACATCGCGCGCACCGGGCTGGACGCCCAGGATACGCGGATGCGCGTCATCTCGAACAACCTGGCGAACGTGAACACTACCGCCTTCAAGCGCGACCGCGCGGATTTCGCGACGCTCGGCTATCAGGTGGTGACGGCGCCGGGCGCGCAATCGACGCAGACCACGCAATATGCCACCGGCCTGAACCTCGGCACCGGCGTGCGCATCCAGGGCACCGCGCGGATGGACACGCAAGGCTCGCTCAACACCACGGGCAACAGCCTGGACATGGCGATCGACGGCGACGGCTATTTCCAGGTGCAGATGCCGGGCGGTCAGCTCGGCTACACCCGCGCGGGCAATTTCTCCCGCTCGCCGGAAGGCTTGCTGGTGACGAGCGACGGCTATCAGGTGATGCCGGGCATCACCATCCCGCAGGGCGCGACCTCGATCTCGATCGGCACGGACGGCACCGTCTCCGCCAACCTGCCGGGCAGCACGACCTCCCAGTCGCTGGGGCAGATCCAGACCGCGAGCTTCCCCAATCCGGCCGGGCTTCAGAGCGCCGGCGACAATTACGTCATGGAAACCACCGCGTCGGGCGCCGCCAACATGGGCGTGCCGGGCGAGGACGGGCGCGGCACCGTGCGGCAGGGGATGCTGGAGGCGTCGAACGTCAACGTCGTGGAGGAACTGGTCGACATGATCGAGACGCAGCGCGCCTATGAGGTCAATTCGAAGATGATCTCCGCCACCGACGACATGCTCAAATACGTCAACCAGAACATCTGATGCCGGGACGCGACATGATGCGCTTTTTTTCCTCGATTCCCCTTCTCGCCGCCGGGCTGGCGCTTGGCGCGACCCCGGCGTCCGCGAAGCTTTTCGGCGGCGGCAAGAAGCAGCCGGTGGAGGATTTCTCCGCCGCGCGGCCTGTCGCGCTGGAGCAGCCGGCCAACGGCGCGATCTTCCAGCCGGCCAACGGCTATGCCGCGCTGCACGAAGGCTGGCGCGCGCGGCGTGTCGGCGATCCGCTGACGATCGTGCTGGTGGAGCGCACGGCGGCGTCGAAATCCGCCTCCTCCAAGCTCGATTCGGGCGGCGGCTTCGGCATCACGCCGCCCAGCACGGGCGCGCTCTCGCTGTTCAGGCCGACCGACGCCTCGGCCAGCGGCACGCGCAACTTCACCGGCAGCGGCGCGGCGGACCAGAGCAATTCGCTGACCGGCGCGATCTCGGTGACGGTGGCGCAAATCTATCCCAACGGCACGATGCTGGTGCAGGGGCAGAAGCGCGTGACGCTCAATCGCGGCGACGAGACGGTGCAGATCAAGGGCATCGTCCGCATGGCCGATATCGATCTCGACAACAGCGTGCCTTCCACCCGGGTGGCCGACGCCAAGATCGCCTACACCGGCAAGGGCGACGTCGCCCGCGCCAGCCGGCAGGGCTGGCTCAGCCGCTTCTTCCAGGTGGTGAGTCCCTTCTGATGGGCAGCATCCTTTCCCTTCTCGCACGTTTCCGGCTGGCGCTGTTCATCGCGCTTTTCGCCGCGACGCCGGCTTCGGCCGACCGGATCAAGGACCTCGGCGACTTCCAGGGCATCCGCTCCAACCAGCTCACGGGCTATGGCATCGTCGTGGGCCTGCCGGGCACGGGGGACGACAATCTGGAGTTCACCGTGCAATCGGTGAAGGCGGTCGCCTCGCGCTTCGGCCTGCAACTGCCGCCCAGCGTCAATCCGGGGCTGAAGAACGCCGCCGTGGTGATGGTGACGGCGGATCTTCCCGCCTTCGCCAAGCCGGGCCAGCGGATCGACATCACCGTCGCCTCGATGGGCAAGGCGAAGTCGCTGCGCGGCGGCAGCCTCGTGCTCACGCCGCTGATCGGCGCGGACGGGCAGATCTATGCCATGGCGCAGGGCAATCTCGCGGTCGGCGGACTGGGCGCGGAGGGCAAGGACGGGTCGCAGATCGTCGTCAACGTGCCCTCCACCGGCCGCATCCCCGAAGGGGCGACCGTGGAGCGCGCGGTGGCGACGGGCTTCGAGCAGACGCCCTTCCTCACCTTCAACCTCGCGCGGGCGGATTTCACCACCGCGCAGAACGTCGCCAATGCGATCAACGGCCGGCTGGGCGCGGGCACGGCGGAGGCGAAGGACGGCGTGTCGATCGCGGTGAAGGCTCCGCTCGGGGCCGACGTGCGCGCGGCCCTGATGTCCACGATCGAGAATCTCGACGTGGTTTCCGCCGAGCCGCCCGCGAAGGTGATCGTCAATGCGCGGACCGGCACGGTGGTCATCAACTCCGCCGTCCGGGTCGGTCCTGCGGCGGTGACGCACGGCAAGCTCACCGTGCGGATCGACGAGAACCAGCGGATCAGCCAGCCCGGCCCGTTCAGCAAGGGGCAGACGGCGGTGGAGCAGAAATCGAACCTCGCGATCGATGAGGAGCGCCGCCCGATGTTCCTGCTCTCGCCCGGCCCGAAGCTGGCGGACATCGTGAAGGCGGTGAATGCGATCGGCGCGTCGCCGGCCGACCTCGTCGCCATCCTGGAGGCGCTGAAGGAAGCCGGCGCGCTGAGGGCGGATCTGGTGGTGCTATGAGCGCGGATATCGCCAGCGCCGTCGCCAGGACGCAGATCACCGGCACGACCGGGGTGGACACGGGGCTTTCGCGCACCGCGTCGAAGGAGAACCTCGCCAAGGCGGGGCAGCAGTTCGAGGCGGTGTTCACCGGCATGATGCTGAAATCGATGCGCGCCGCCAAACTCGCCGACCCCCTGTTCGACAGCAAGGCGCTGGATACGTTCCGCGACATGCAGGATCAGAAGGTGGTTCAGCAAATGGCGGAGCACGCGCCGCTGGGTATCGGCAAGGCGATGACCGAGTTTCTTTCGCGCTCTCAACGCGATCTTAACCAGGATGATCTAGCGGCTGGCTGATGGCCGACCTGCTTTCCATCGGCGCTTCGGGCGTGCGCACGTATCAGACGGCGCTTTCGACGGTGTCGGAGAACATCGCGAACGTCGGCAATTCGTCCTATGCGCGCCGCTCCGTCGACGTGCGGGAAGTGGCCGCGCCGACGAAGCTCGTCACGGCGGCCAATGCGCTCAACGGCTATGGCTCGATCGCGGCGGGGGTGAACCGCGCGTCGGACATGTTCAAGTCCGCCGCGGTGCGCGCCGCCGGATCGGATCTGGCGCGGACGCAGGCTGGATCGGTGTGGCTGGATCGCATCCAGTCCGCCCTCACCGGCCCCGATCTTTCGACCAGCCTGACCAATTTCTTCAACGCCGCCAAGTCGGTCGCCGCCGATCCCGCGTCCGCCGCGCCGCGCGCGACGATGCTGGAGAATGCGACCACGGCCGCCAGCGCCTTTGCCGCGACCGGCAACGCGCTGGCGCAGGTGACGGCCGATCTGGACGCGAACGCCGATCAGGCCACCGCCAGCCTGAGCTCGCTCGCCACCGCGCTCGCCAAGGTGAACGACGGGCTGGGGCGCACGACCGCGAACAGCGCGCAGGCCGCCAACCTCACCGACCAGCGCGATTCGATCCTCGACCAGATGAGCGCGCTGGTGGACGTGAGCGTCACGTTCGACGACGCCGGGCGTGCCACGGTGCGCGGCGGCGGCGCGACCGGGCCGGTGCTGGTGTCCGGCAAGGATGCCGCGACCGTCACCTATGCGCGCAACGCGGCGGGCACGGTTTCATTCGCGGTGCAGGGCAACGGCAATTATTCCGTGCTCACCCCCAATGGCGGCGCGCTGGCGGGGATCGTGGACGGCGCGCAGCGGATCGCCGACGCGCGCGACCAGCTCAACACGCTGGCCACCGGCTTCGTCGACGGCGTCAACGCCTTGCAGGCGCAGGGCGAGGACCTGAACGGCACCGGCGGCCAGCCGATGTTCAGCGTCGGCGACGCGCCGACCGACATCTCGCTGGCGCTCACCGATCCGAACGGCATCGCGGCGGCGGCGACCGGCGGCGGCACGCGCGACAACAGCAATATCCTCCAGTTCGAGACATTGCGCGCCAACGGCGGATTCGAAAGCACGATGACGACGATGGTGTCCGCCAATGCCGCCGCGCTTCAGAACCGCAACACCGTGGCCTCGGCGCAAAGCGCGATCCACGATAGCGCGGTGAGCGCGCGGGATGCCGTTTCCGGCGTGGACCTCGATACCGAAGCCGTGGACCTGCTGCGCTTCCAGCAGGCCTATTCCGCCTCCAGCCGCGTCATCCAGGTGGCGCGGGATACCTTCCAGACGATCCTGGATATCCGCTGATGACCATCGCACCCTCCACGAACCTGTTCTACAATCGCGCGGCAAGCTCGATGCAGTCGATCACCGCGCAGGCGGACCGGCTGAACCAGCAGATCACCGCGCAGAGCAACATCCTGGCGCCGTCCGACAACAGCGTGGCGTGGACGCGGTTGCAGGGCCTCTCCCAGGCCGATGCGAACGACAGCGCCTATACCGCGAACGTCTCGGTCGCGAAATCGGTGCTGCAACAGGCGGATTCGGCGCTGGGGCAGGTGGGGGACCAGCTCCAGCAGATCAGCTCGCTCGTGGTGCAGGCCGGGAACGGCACCCTGCCGGCGGAAGGACGGACGGCGATGGCCAGCCAGCTTTCCGAGATCCTCTCCACGATCATGGCCACCGTCAACGTGAACGACATGCGTGGCGGTCCGCTGTTCGGCGGCAGCGGCGGCGATCAGGCGGTGACGCAGAATGCGGACGGCTCGCTCGGCTTCGCCGCCGGGCAAGCCTCCTCCATCCCGATCGGCGACGGGCAGACGGTGCAGCCGAGCGCGAACGCCTCCAGCTTCCTCAAGACCGGCACCAGCGATCTCGGCCAGGCGATCACCGCGATGATCGCGGCGCTGAACGCCGGGGGCGACGTGCCCGCCGATGCGAAGGCGACGCTGGATCAGGTGACGCAGCAGGTGACGAGCGCGCAGGCTTCGGTCGGCGCGCGCGCGGCGCGCGTGGATATCGTCGCCGGGCAGATCACCACCGCCACCGCAGATCGCTCGCAGGCGCGCACCGATGTCGACGGGTTCGACTATACCACCGCGATCGCCGAATTGCAGAAGACGATGACGACGCTCCAGGCGACGCAGGCGAGCTTCACCAAGCTCTCCAGCATGTCGCTGTTCGATTATCTGCGGTCGTGATCTCCCCTGAAATTCCGCTGGTTAACCGGATGGCTACCAACCTCCGCTAACCACGATCCGAACGAATATCCGCCGCAGGGGGTTAGCGCATGTTTCCGGCCATCGGCCTTGTTGTCCTTCTCGGCATGGTTTTCGGCGGCTTCGCCATCACCGGCGGCGCGCTGGGGCCGGTGTTCGAGGCGATCCCGCACGAACTGCTCATCATCGGCGGCGCGGCGGCCGGCGCGCTCATCATCGGCAATTCCGGCAAGGAGCTGAAAGCGATGGGCGGCGGCCTCGCCAAGGTGTTCAAGGGGCCGAAATACAAGAAGCAGGATTATCTCGACACGATCTTCCTCGTCTCGAAGCTGATGAAGATGCTGCGGATGGAAGGCCCGATCGCGCTGGAGCCGCATGTCGAGGACCCGAAGTCCAGCGCGGTGTTCGCCGAATATCCGCGCCTTCTGGCCGATCACACGCTCGTCAACCTGATCGCGGACACGCTGCGGCTGGTGGTCGTCTCCTCCGGCACGCTCGACGTGCATGCGGTGGAGGAGGTGATGGACAACGCCATCAAGACGCACCACCACGAGGTCGAAGGCCCGCAGCATACGCTGAGCAGCCTCGCGGATGCATTGCCCGCGCTGGGCATCGTCGCGGCGGTGCTCGGCATCGTGAAGACGATGGGCTCGATCGACAAGCCGCCGTCGATCCTGGGCGCGATGATCGGCTCGGCGCTGGTCGGCACGTTCATGGGCGTGCTGCTGGCCTATGGCATCGTCAGCCCGCTCGCGGGGCGGCTGAAGCAGGTGATCGACGCCGATGCGGCCATTTATCATGTGGTGAAGCAGATCATCATCGCCTCGCTGCACGGCCATCCGCAGCCTCTGGTGATCGAAGCCGCGCGCTCGGGCATCGCGCACAAGAACCAGCCCGGCTTCGCCGAGGTGTTCGACGGATTGCGGGGAAGGTAAGCCATGGCCGCGCGCGCGCCGCATGGCACCAACGTGCCGCCGAAGGTTATCTACAAGAAAATCTATATCGAGGGCGACGGCGGCCACCACGGCGGCGCGTGGAAGGTCGCCTATGCCGATTTCGTGACCGCGATGATGGCGTTCTTCCTGCTGCTGTGGCTGCTCGGCGCGACGACCGAGAAGCAGCGCAAGGGCATCGCCGACTATTTCGCGCCCACCGTGCTAAACACCAAGTCGATGGGCGTGGGCGGCTCCGGCGTGCTGGGCGGCAAGTCGATCCTGAGCAAGGAGCAGTCCGGCCCGGATATCGGCAACTCGCGCCTCCCCTCCGTAATGTCGAAGGTGGAGAGCGTCGCCGGCGGCCCGCAGATGGGCGCGGGCAAGAAAGGCTCGCTGCGCAGCCCCGAGGCCATGGCGGCGGAGGACCGGCGGAACTTCGCCGATCTGCGCCGGCAGGTGATGCGGCGGATCGAGATGCGGCCGGAACTCGCCAAGCTCTCCCGCCACATCCGCTTCGTGATGACGCAGGACGGGATGCGCGTCGACCTGATCGACGATGCCAATTACTCGATGTTCGCATTGGGCACGACCGTGCTGGAGCCTGCCGCATCCGAGCTGATCGGCATGGTGGGGGACAGCATCGCCAAGACCGGCAACCCGATCATGATCCGCGGCCACACCGATTCGGTGCCCTATGGCGATCCGCGCGCGATGAACAACTGGACGCTCGCCACCGGCCGTGCCGAGGCGACGCGCCGCCGGCTGGCGCAGGCGGGCATCCCGGAGACGCGCTTCAACCGGATCGAGGGCGTGGCCGATCGCGAGCCGATGATCGCCGACAACCCCGCCGATCCGCGCAACCGCCGCGTGGCGATCACGCTCCTCTATCGCGCGGGCACGTTCGGCCAATAGGCTGGCATCCTTCACCAAACCCGTTATTCGGCGTCTCCACGGCTATCAGGAGACGAATGTGATGCAGGCAATCGGCGTGATCGGCGCGGGCCAGATGGGGGCGGGGATCGCGCAGGTTTCGGGCGCGGCGGGCTATCGCGTGCTGCTCGCCGATGTGGACAAGGCGCGGGCGGAGGCCGGCAAGGCCGGTATCGCCAAAAGGCTCGCCAGCGACGTGGAGAAGGGCAAGATCGACGCCGCCGCGCGCGACGCCTTGCTCGGCCGGATCGAGCCGGTCGACACGCTCGCCGCCATGGCGCCTTGCGCTTTGGTGATCGAGGCGGCCACCGAGCGCGAGGAGATCAAGCGCGCGATCTTCGCCGAGGTCGGCAAGGCGCTGGCGGCGGATGCGGTGCTGGCGTCGAACACGTCCTCAATTCCGATCACGCGGCTGGCGCAGGCCGCACCCGACGCGTCGCGTTTCATCGGCGTGCATTTCTTCAATCCCGTGCCGGTGATGGGACTGATCGAGGTGATCCGCGGCCTCGCCACCTCGGACGAAACCGTCAAGCGCGTGGAGGATTATGCCGTCGCATTGGGCAAGCAGGTGGTGCGCGCCAATGACGCGCCGGGCTTCATCGTCAACCGCGTGCTGATGCCGATGCTGAACGAGGCGTGCTTCGCGCTGGGCGAGGGAGTGGCGACGATCCCCGATATCGATCTGGCGTGCCAGCTCGGCCTGAACCACCCGATGGGTCCGCTGACGCTCGCCGATTTCATCGGGCTGGATACCTGCCTCGAGATCACCCGCGTGCTGTTCGAAGGCACCGGCGACCCCAAGTTCCGCCCCGCGCCGCTGCTGGTGAAATATGTCGAGGCAGGCTGGTATGGCCGCAAGACCGGGCGCGGTTTCTACGATTATTCGGGCGAGACGCCGGTTCCGACGCGGTAAGGGAGCGCCTCAACCGTTCAGGCGAACCGGGGGGTGGGAATACCCTTATCGTCATGCCGGGCCTGACCCGGCATCCAGAGTCGCGGGCGTTGAACCTGTGTTGCCCTGGATGCCGGGTCAAGCCCGGCATGACGGACGGCGGCGGGGTGGCTCACCCGTCGCTGGCGCGCTCGATATCCGCGCCGACCGCGCTCAGTTTCTCCTCCAGCCGCTCATAGCCGCGATCGAGGTGATAGACGCGGCTGACCGAGGTCTCGCCCTCCGCCGCCAGCCCCGCGAGGATCAGGCTCATCGAGGCGCGCAGGTCGGTCGCCATCACGGGCGCGCCGACCAGCCGGTCGACCCCGCGCACCACCGCCGTGCGACCGCGCACCTGGATGTCCGCGCCCATCCGCGCCAGCTCGGGGACGTGCATGTAGCGGTTCTCGAAGATCGTCTCGGTCAGCACGCTCGCGCCGTCCGCCTTGCACAGCATCGCCATGAACTGCGCCTGCATGTCGGTGGCGAAGCCGGGATAGGGCGCGGTGGAGAGCGTCAGCGGCCGAAGCCGTCCGCTCGCCGCCACACGCACGCTGCGCTTGCCTTCCTCCACCGTCACGCCCGCCTCGCGCAGCGCGTCCAGCGTCGCGCCCATGTCGTGCGGATCGACGTTGGTCAGCTCGATATCGCCGCCGGTGATCGCGGCGGCGCAGGCGTAGCTGCCGGCCTCGATCCGATCCGGCATCACGGCATAGGTCGCGCCGTGGAGGCGGTCGACGCCCTCGATCTCCAGCGTTTCGGTGCCGATGCCCTCGATCTGCGCGCCCATCGCGACGAGGCAGCGGCAGAGATCCACGATCTCCGGCTCGCGCGCGGCATTCTCGATCCGGCTCGATCCTTTGGCGGTGACGGCGGCCATCACGACATTCTCCGTCGCGCCGACGGACACGACCGGGAAGACATAGCGCCCGCCCGAAAGCCGCCCGCCCGGCGCGCGCGCCGTGACGTAGCCGGCGGACATCTCCAGTTCCGCGCCGATCGCCTCCAGCGCCTTCAGGTGCAGGTCAATCGGGCGGTTGCCGATCGCGCAGCCGCCGGGCAGCGACACCCGCGCCTCGCCCGAGCGCGCCAGGATCGGGCCGAGCACGAGGATCGAGGCACGCATCTTGCGGACGATATCATAAGGCGCTTCGGTGGAGGTGAGCTGGCCCGCGCGGATCGTCATCACGCGGCCGAAATCCTCCGGGCGGGAGCCTTCGATCGCGGTGGATGCGCCCAACTGGTTGAGCAGGTGGCCGAAACTGTCCACATCCGCGAGGCGCGGCAGGTTGCGCAGGGTCAGCGGCTCGTCGGTGAGCAATGCGCAGGGAAGCAGGGTCAGCGCCGCATTCTTCGCGCCGGAGATCGGAAGGGTGCCGGAAAGGCGGTTGCCGCCGCGGATGAGGATACGGTCCATATCCTCGCGTCTATCGAAGCGGCAGGGCGCCGCCAAGCGGTACTATCCGCCGCCGGTCAAGCCTTCTCCAGCGTGCATTGCAGCGGGTGCTGGTTCTGGCGGGCGAAGTCGATCACCTGCCCCACCTTCGTCTCGGCCACCTCGTAGCTGAACACGCCGCACACGCCGACGCCCTTCTGGTGGACGTGGAGCATCACCCGTGTCGCCTCCTCCACGTTCATGCGGAAGAAACGCTGGAGGCACAGGACGACGAATTCCATCGGCGTGTAATCGTCGTTCAGCATCAGCACGCGATAGGGCGTGGGCTTTTTCGTGCGCGTCCGCGTGCGGGTGGCAATGCCGATGCCGGTTCCGTCGCCGGAATCGTCGTCGTGCCGCCCGGCCATCAGGGCCGGCTGAAGGGAAAGGGGTTCGCGCTGCATGGTGCGTTAAAATATGGCATCCGGCCCCGTGAGGGCAAGGGCGGCGTCCGCGTGTTAACGACGAAAAAGGGGCGACCGCATCGCGGCCACCCCTTTCGTGTTTTCAGCGAAGCGCGCGGATCAGGCGGCGGTCTTCACCTTCTCCATCGCCAGCGCGAACCGGTTGGAGATCGGCTGGGAGACTTCGCCCGCCAGCTTCAGCGCGGCCTCGGTCGAGCGCGAGGTTTCCGCGACGAGCGCGTCGAACGACGAGCGGACGAAATCGCTCTGGAGCTTGAACAGCTCGGTCGGGGACTTCACGGCAGCCATCGCCTTGAAAGCCTCGTTCGCCTTCTCATAGGAGGTCCTGGCGTAGGCGGCGGCGTCCTGGCCCATCTTCTCGAAGCCCTTGGCCGCGATCTTCGACGATTCGACGATCGCCTCGATGTTGCCCTTGTGGAAGCTGTTGACGTCCTCGAACGTCCTGGTGCCCTTTTCCATCGCGCTCTTCGCGCGCTGGCCGGCCTCGGCGAAATAGGCCTGGGTCTTCTCGGTCGCGGTCTTGATCGTATCGGCCATCTTCAGTTCCTTCTTTGCTGCGGTGGTCGCCCGCCCGGCGGCGGTGCGCTTGGGCGAAGGAACGGCCTTCGCCTGGGCCTGGGGGGCCGCGTTTTTGCGCGGCCTGCCGACCGGACGGCGAACCGCCGGCTTCGTTTCCTTGACGGAGGGAGCGGATGCGACAGGCGTGGCCGTGGCCTTCGCGACGGGCGTCGCGGGGGCAGGGGCCGCAACCGCCTTGGCGACGGGCGCCTCGACCGGCTTCACCACGGGGGTCGTGGCGGGCTTGGCTGCGGTGGCTTCCTTTGCGGTTGCCGGCTCCGCCTTGGCGGCAGTATCGGTCATCTGCTCGACTCCATTTCTTGCTGCGGTGCAACATAGTGGAGCCGAAGCGGATTTGCAAGGATTTTTGTGCGACGCAGCAAGCACGTGCCGCGCCACGATCAAGTCATTGCGGGGCCAAGATTATCTCTGCCGGACGTAATTTCCGGGCGCATCCTCGATAGCGGGCAATTTGCCTTTTCCGGGCATGCGACCGCGCGTCGCGGGCACGTCCTTCGCGTCGAGCGCGCGGAGCCAGCCGAGCCAGTCCGGCCACCAGCTTCCCTTCGTCTCGGTCGCGCCGGCGATGAACTCCTCCAGCGATCCGGGTTGGCCGGGGTTCGTCCAATATTGATATTTGTTCTGCGCCGGCGGGTTCACCACGCCCGCGATATGCCCCGATCCGGCGAGAAGGAACTTCACCGGCCCGGCGAAGATGCGCGTCATCGTCCACACGCTTTCGGCCGGTGCGATATGATCCTCGCGCCCGGCCTGCACATAGCTGGGCGTCTTCACCTTCCCCAGGTCGATCGGCGTGCCGTCCACGGTCATCGCGCCGGGCTGGATCAGCAGATTGTCGCGATAGAGATCGGTGAGATAGGCGAGATGCCATTTCGCCGGCAGGTTGGTCGTGTCGCCGTTCCAGTGGAGCAGATCGAACGGCGCATAATCCTTGCCGAGCAGATAATTGTTGGTGACGTAGTTCCAGATCAGGTCGCGCCCGCGCAACAGGTTGAAGGTCGCCGCCATGTAGCGCCCGTCGAGGAAGCCCTGCGGCGATAGCTGGCGGATCATCGCGAGCTGCTCGTCGTCGATGAAATTGGTCAGGTCGCCCGCGCGGGTGAAGTCGATCTGCGCGGTGAAGAAGGTCGCGCTCGCCACCTTCTCCGCCTCCCCGCGCGCGGCGAGCAGGGCGAGGGTGGCGGCGAGCGTGGTGCCGGCCACGCAATAGCCGATGGTGTGGACGGCCGGCACGTCCAGCGCGTCGCGCACCGTGTCGATCGCGTCGATCTGGGCGGCGATATAATCGTCCCAGATCACGTCCTTCATCGATTCGTCGGCCGATTTCCACGACACGACGAACACGGTGATGCCCTGTTCCACGCACCAGCGGATGAAGCTCTTTTCCGGCGTCAGGTCGAGGATGTAGAAGCGGTTGATCCACGGCGGGAAGATCACCAGCGGCACGGCCAGCACCTTCTTCGTCGCCGGCGTATATTGGATCAGTTCGTAGAGCGCGGTGCGCTTCACCACCTTGCCGGGGGTGACGGCTAGGTTGTGCCCGACCTCGAACACGCCTTCGGCCGTCTGCGTCATCTGGCCGCGCGACAGGTCGGCCAGCATATGCTGCAGGCCCTTGAGCAAATTCTCGCCGCCGGTCTCGATCGTCTTCTCGATCACTTCGGGGTTGGTGAAGGCGAAGTTGGTCGGGCTCATCGCATCGACGAAGCCCTTGGCGGCGAAGCGGAGCTGCTCGTGCTGCTTCGGCGGAAGGCCGGTCATGGCATCGACGTTGCTGAGCAACTGGTCGGAAATGGTGAAATAGCTTTCGCGAATCCAGGCGAACAGCGGATTGTCGCGCCAAGCCTCCGCCTTGAAGCGCCGGTCGTTGGCGTGGGCCGGATCGGGGGCGGGGGCCTTCGCGGCACCGTCCGCCGGGGTGAGGAAGCGCTGCCACAGGGTGAGGCTGTCGCGCCAGAAGCCTGCCGTGCGCTCCAGCGTGGCGGAATCGTTGAGGCCGGGGATCACCGGCATCCCGGCCGGGCTGCCCTGCTGCATCGTGGCCAGCCCGTGCTCCAGCATCATCTGCTGCGCGCGGCCGAGCACCCAAGTCCAGCGTTGCAGGTCGGCAAGGCTCGGGGTCTGGAATTCGCTCATCATCCTCTCCTTGGCCTCACCGATTCACGAACCCTAGCAAGCTCGTGCGGGCAGGATAACGGCTTTTTGCGGCGGGGGCACTGTCGCCTGCGCTTCGGGTGCGATATGATGCGGATGCGAAAGGAGCAAAAATGTCCGACGAATTCTACCGCATGAAACGCCTGCCCCCCTATGTCATCGCCGAGGTGAACGCGATGCGGGCAGCGGCGCGTGCGGCGGGGGAGGACATCATCGACCTCGGCATGGGCAACCCCGATCTGCCCCCGCCGCAGCACGTCATCGATAAATTGTGCGAGGTGGCGCAGAAGCCTTCCGCCCACGGCTATTCGCAGTCGAAGGGGATTCCGGGGCTGCGCCGCGCGCAGGCCAATTATTATGCGCGCCGCTTCGGCGTGGATGTCGATCCGGAAACGGAAGTGGTCGTCACCATGGGGTCGAAGGAGGGGCTGGCCAGCCTCGCCACCGCGATCACCGCGCCGGGCGACGTGGTGCTGGCGCCGAACCCGTCCTATCCGATCCACACCTTCGGCTTCATCATCGCCGGCGCCACGATCCGCGCGGTGCCGACCACGCCCGACGAGCGTTATTTCGAGAGCCTCGAACGCGCCATGGCCTATACCGTGCCGCGCCCGTCGGTGCTGGTGGTGAACTATCCGTCGAACCCCACGGCCGAGACGGTGGATATCGCCTTCTACGAGCGGCTGGTGGCGTGGGCGCGCGAGAACAAGGTGTGGATCCTCTCCGATCTCGCCTATTCCGAACTTTATTACGACGGCAATCCGACGCCCTCGATCCTCCAGGTGCCGGGGGCGAAGGACGTCGCGGTCGAGTTCACCTCGCTTTCCAAGACCTATTCGATGGCCGGCTGGCGCATCGGCTTCGCGGTGGGCAACAAGCAGTTGATCGCGGCGATGACGCGGGTGAAATCCTATCTCGACTACGGCGCGTTCACGCCGATCCAGGCTGCGGCCTGCGCGGCGCTCAACGGGCCGCAGGATATCGTGGAGAAGAACCGCCAGCTCTACCACAAGCGCCGCGACGTTCTGGTCGAGAGCTTCGGCCGCGCGGGCTGGGACATTCCGCCGGCGCGCGCCCCCATGTTCTGCTGGGCGCCGCTGCCGCCCGCGCTC
>JASGGR010000201.1:0-5382 GCA_047602705.1 Sphingomonas bacterium
CAGCCGCGCGGCGGCGACCGCGGTCGCGCCGCTGCCGGAAAGGTCGATCGTCACGGACTTCGCGACCGTGAGCAGCTTCGCCGCCAGCGCGCCGCCAGCGCGCTCATAAGCGGCATCGTCGCCCGTGCCGACACCGAGCAGCAGGATGCGGCGCACCCCTTCCCCTTCGCCGACATATGCTTCCGCCACGCCGCCCGCCTCGCCTTCGAAACGCTGGCCGGTCGCCGCCGCCGCGAGCACGGCGCGCGCGGACGCATCCACGCCGGGCAGCGCGAACGCGGGCACGTCGTCCTTCTTAACGACGAACGCGACGGCCTCCGCATCGGAGGGACGGGACGGGGCGAAAACGATCTTCATCCGAAACTTCCTTCAATACGCCGCACCGTCACTGGGCTTTCGCGGGCCTGCTGGCAAGGCGTTGCAGCCCGCGCGCTCGGATGCGATAGGGCGACAAGGTCCGCGGCCATTCCGGCCAGGCGGGGGTTATTGCGGGATTTGCGCGCGTTGCGTTTCGACCTTCTGGCCTGTTGCGCTCTGTCTCTCGCTCTCGCGGCGGGGGGCGCCGAGGCGCAGGATCTTCAGGACCGGGAGGTCCAGCCGCCCCCGCCCTCCGCCGAAGCGCCACCGACGTCCGACGATCAGGTGCAGTTCAGCGCCACGTCGCTCGAATATGATTATGACGCGGATATCGTAACGGCCACCGGCGACGTGCGCATGTTCCGCCAGGGACAAAGGCTGCGCGCGGGGCGCGTGGTGTGGAATCGCAAGACCGGGCAGGTCGTCGCCAACGGCAATGTCGCGATCACCAATCCCGAAGGCGACGTGGCCTATGGGGATTCTATCGACCTGACCGATTCGCTGCGCGACGGGATGATCCACAACCTGCTGCTGGTGCTGGATCAGGGCGGCCGGCTGGCGGCGAACGCCGGCACGCGGCACGAGGACGGATCGATCTCGCTCGACCACGCCGCCTATACCGCCTGCGCCGTCACCGATTCCGAAGGCTGCCCGAAGGAGCCGAGCTGGAAGATCACCGCCGTGAAGGTGCTCTACCGCCCGGACAAGGAGCGCGTCTACTACACCGGCGCGCGCATCCACATCTTCGGCCTCGCCACCATGCCGCTACCGCGCTTCTCCCACCCGGCGGGATTCGACAATGCGAGCGGCCTGCTCAGCCCTTCGATCCGCCTGAACGGCGTGAACGGGCTGGAGATTTCGACGCCTTATTATTTCGATCTGGCGCGCAACCGCTCGCTCATCGTCACGCCGCACATCTTCTCCGCGGTGCTGCCGATGCTGCAGGCCAATTATCAGGCGCTGGAGAGGAAGGGCGCGTTCAGCATCGGCGGCTTCATCACCGCCAGCCGCCGCAGCGACGACATCACCGCCGGGCCGGACGCGCCGACCACCATGGCGCTGCGCGGCTATCTCGACGCCGCGGGCAGGTTCCAGTTCGACGACAAGTGGAGCATCTCCGGCTCGCTGCGGCTGACGACGGACCGTACCTTCCTGCGCCGCTACGACATTTCGAACGACGACCGGCTGCGCACCACGCTGGCGCTGGAGCGGGTGGACCGCGACAGCTATTTCTCGCTCGCCGGCTGGGCGGTGCAGACGATGCGCGTGGGCGACCGCCAGGGCCTGCAGCCCTTCGCCCTGCCGGAACTGGATTATCGCCGCCGCTTCGGGGAGAATCTGCTGGGCGGCATGTTCCAGATGCAGCTCAACACGCTGGCCCTGTCGCGCACCTCCGGGCAGGACACGCAGCGCGCCTTCGCTTCGCTGCGCTGGGATCTGCGGCGCATCACCCGCTGGGGCCAGGAGGTGACGTTCACCGCTTATTCGCGCGTGGACGCCTACAACACCAGCGACGTCGCGGCGACCAGCGTGGACACCTATCGCGGGCTGAGCGGCTTCCACACGCGCGGCATCGCGGCGCTGGCGGTGGATATCCGCTGGCCGCTGGTCGGTCCGCTGTTCGGCGGGACGCAGCGCTTCACGCCGCGCTTCCAGATCGTCGCATCGCCGCAAATCAACAATCTCGACGTGCCGAACGAGGACGCGCGCGCGGTCGATCTCGAGGATTCGAACCTGTTCGCGCTCAACCGCTTCCCCGGATATGACCGCTGGGAGGATTCGAGCCGGGCGACCTATGGCGCGGAATGGGCGCTGACCCTGCCGGGCTTCACCGCATCGGCCGTGATCGGCCAGAGCTACCGCCTGAGCGACCGGCCCTCGATCCTGCCGCCGGGCACGGGGCTGAGCGATCGGCTTTCCGATATCGTGGGGCGCACGGAATTGCGGTTCCGCGATCTCGTGTCGATCATCCACCGCTATCGCGTGGACAAGAACGATTTCGCCGTCCGCCGCAACGAGGTGGATGCCACGATCGGCACGCGCTCCAACTATGTCATGCTCGGCTATCTCCGGCTGAACCGCAACATCACCACGGTGGAGGATTTGCAGAACCAGGAGGAATTGCGCCTGGGCGGCCGGGTCAAGTTCTCACGCTTCTGGTCCGCCTACGGATCGACGGTGATCGACCTTTCGAACGGCACCACCGCCAGCAACAACACCACGCCGATCATCACCAGCACCAGCGACGGCTTCAACCCCGTGCGCCACCGGTTCGGGATCACCTATGAGGACGATTGCCTGATGATCGGCGCGACATGGCGGCGCGATTACCAGTCCACCGGCGACGCGCGCGCAGGCAACAGCTATCTGTTGACGCTGGCGTTCAAGAACCTCGGGCGCTAAGCCGGAGTTCAGCAAGGCTCAGGCACAGACGCCGCATCGCGGAAGATGGGAT
Source organism: Sphingomonas bacterium (assembly GCA_047602705.1). GTDB lineage: Bacteria > Pseudomonadota > Alphaproteobacteria > Sphingomonadales > Sphingomonadaceae > Sphingomonas. The sequence goes on from JASGGR010000201.1 coordinate 2,813, forward strand.
TTCGGACAGAGTGATTAAGCGACGGAACTGGGCGGTGCGGCACGGCCGCCTGATCGGGGCGATGCTGGCGGTGGCGGCTGCGACCGCCGCCTACGGCCAGCAGGACATGGCGCAGGAACAGGCCCCACCCGACAATTCGGGGCTGGATATTCCCGCCAACGTGCAGATCTTCGGCAAGCTCGATCCGAACGTCCGCAAGGCCACCGCGATCGTCAACGACACCGTCATCACCGGCACCGACGTGGATCAGCGCGTGGCGCTCATCATGGCGGCGAACAACATCAACCTGCAGGGCGAGGAATATGATCGCCTGCGCCTGCAGGTGCTGCGCCAGTTGATCGACGAGGTGCTGGAAATCCAGCAGGCCAAGACGGCGGACGTGACGATCACCCCGGCGGAGATCGACCAGAGCTTCGACAATGTGGCGCGCAACTTCAAGAAGACGCCCAAGGAATTCGCCGCCTTCCTGCGCGAGCATGGCTCGTCCGATCGCTCGATCCGCCGCCAGATCGAGGCGGAAATGGCGTGGAGCCGCTATCTCCGCCGCCGCGTGGAGCCGTTCGTCAACGTCGGCGACGAGGAGGTGAAGGCCATCCTCGCCCGGCTGGAAGCGGCGAAGGGCACGGAGGAATTCCACCTCAACGAAATCTACCTGAGCGCCACGCCCGACCGCACCGAACAGGTCTACGCCAACGCCCGCCAGTTGATCGACGAGATCCACAAGGGGCAGGCGCCGTTCGGCTATTTCGCCCACAATTTCTCCGAAGCCTCCACCCGCGGCGTGAATGGCGATCTCGGCTGGGTGCGCGCCTCGCAACTGCCGGACGCGCTGGCGGATGCCGCCAGGCAGATGAAGGTGGGTCAGGTCGCCGGGCCGGTCGCGGTGCCGGGCGGCTTCTCGGTCCTCTATCTGGTGGACAAGAGGCAGGTGCTGATGGCCGATCCGCGCGATGCGCGGCTGAGCCTGAAGCAGATGACGATCAAGTTCCCGCCCGGCACCACGCAGGCGCAGGCCACGGCGCGCACCACCGAATTCGCCAACGTCACCCATGCGCTGCAAGGCTGCGGATCGGTGGACAAGGTGGCGGCGCAGATCGGGGCCGAGGTGGTCGACAACGACACGATCCGCATCCGCGACCTGCCCGCGCCGTTGCAGGAGATCATGCTCCAGCTCCAGGTCGGCCAGGCGTCGCCGCCGTTCGGCTCGCCGACGGAAGGGGTGCGCACGCTCGTGCTGTGCGGCCGAGACGAGGCGGCCGGCGGCCAGCTTCCCGGCGCGGAGCAGATCCAGAGCCAGCTTGAGCAGCAGCGCGTCAACCTGCGCGCGCAGCAGGCGCTGCGCGACCTGAGGCGCGATGCGGTGATCGAATATCGCTGAGGATCGCCCGATGCAGCCGCTCGTGATTTCGATGGGCGATCCGGCGGGGATCGGCCCGGAAATCATCGCCAAGGCATGGGACATGCGCGAGGAGCGCGCGCTGCCGCCGTTCGTCGCGGTGGGCGATGCCCGCGCGATCTCCCGCATATGGGGCGGGCCGATCGCACCGATCCGCGATCTCGCCGCCGTGAAGACCGCCTTCCCCACCGCGCTTCCCGTGCTGACGGTGGAGGATGCGGGCGAGATCGAGCCGGGCGCGCCCGATGCCGACGGCGCCCGTTGCGCGCTCCACTCGCTGGAGCTGGCGGTCGGGCTGGCGCGATCGGGCGCGGCTGGCGCGCTGGTGACCGGGCCGGTTTCCAAGGCGCAGCTCTACGACGTCGGCTTCACCCATCCGGGGCAGACCGAGTTCGTGGTGGAACGCTGCGGCATCGCGGGCGCCAATGCGGTGATGATGCTGGCCGGGCCGTCCCTGCGCGTCGTGCCGATCACCACGCATGTGCCGCTCAATCGCGTCGCCTCGCTGCTCTCGATCGAGCTGATCGTCGCCAAGGCGCGCGCCACCGCGCGCGGGCTGCAACGCAATTTCGGCATAGCGGAAGCGCGGCTCGCCTTCGCCGGCTTCAATCCCCATGCGGGCGAAGGCGGCGCGATCGGGCGCGAGGAGATCGACCTGATCGAACCCGCGATCGCCCTGCTGCGCGATGAAGGGATAGACGCGCGCGGCCCCTTCGCCGCCGACACATTGTTCCACCCACGCGCCCGCGCGAACTATGACGCGGTGCTGTGCTGCTATCACGATCAGGCGCTCATCCCGCTGAAAACGCTGCATTTCGATGAGGGCGTGAACATCACGCTCGGCCTGCCGATCGTCCGCACCTCGCCCGATCACGGCACGGCCTTCAACCTCGCCGGACAGGACAAGGCGGAGCCGGGGGCGATGATCGCCGCGATCGCGATGGCGGGGGAAGCGGCGGCGCGGCGCGCGGCCTGCGACCCGGCGTGACCGATCTCCCCCCGCTGCGCGAGGTGATCGCGCGCCACGGCCTTTCCGCGTCCAAAGCCTTGGGCCAGAATTTCCTGTTCGACGCGCAATTGCTTGCCCGGATCGCGGCGATACCCGGCGATCTTGAGGACGCGGAGGTGCTGGAGGTCGGCCCCGGCCCCGGCGGCCTCACCCGCGCCCTGCTCG
>JASGGR010000202.1:0-5330 GCA_047602705.1 Sphingomonas bacterium
ATTTGAAAAGAGCCTTTTCGGGCTTCATCGCATCGTCCGGCCCCGCCATGCGCGCCGCGACGCGCAGCGCGAGCAGGCCGAACCACGCGGTCGTCGCCAGCGAAACCGCGCCGTAGATCGTGCCCGTCAGCCCCAGCGGCCATGGCAGCACCGCGGCCACCGCCATCGGAATCGTGTAAAGCCCGATCTGACGCCGCGTCGTGCGCTCGCCCGCCACCACCGGCAGCATCGGGATGCCCGCATTGGCGTAATCCGTCTTCACGAACAGCGCGAGCGCCCAGAAATGCGGCGGCGTCCACAGGAAGACGAGCAGGAACATCAGGAACGGCAGCAGCGAGACCTGTCCGGTCGCCGCCGCCCAGCCGATCAGCGGCGGGAAGGCCCCGGCCGCGCCGCCGATCACGATGTTCTGCGGCGTGCGCGGCTTCAGCCACACAGTATAGACCAGCACATAGAACAGGATCGACACGGCGAGGATCGCCGCCGCCAGCACGTTGAGCGCCAGCCCCATCAGGATCACGGAAAAGGCGCCGAGCCCCACGCCGAAATGCAGCGCGGCCTGCCGGTCCATCCGGCCCGCCGGCAGCGGCCGCGCGGCGGTGCGCCGCATCACCGCGTCGATATCCGCCTCATACCATTGGTTGAGCGCCCCCGCCGCACCCGCGCCCAATGCGATGCACAGGATCGCGGTGAAGCCGAGCACGGGATTGATCCCCACCGGCGCGGCGAGCATCCCGCACAGGCCGGTGAACACCACGAGCGTCATCACCCGCGGCTTGGTGAGCGCGAGGAAATCCCGCCAGTGCGCCGGCGGCAGAAGGGGGGAAGCGGTGGTCATGACACGTTCACGACGCGCCATAGCCCCTCGCGGTGCGTGGGGAAAGGGGCGGGTGGGATTGAGGTGGATGGGGCGGGAATTGGGTGGTTAGCGGACGTGCGTGTTTACCGGACGACAACAACCCGCTTGTGGCGATAGACGAGTGTATCCTTGTCCGGGATCGCGGCGCTCGCCTCCGCATCGAAATGGGCGCTTAAACGTTCCGCAAGGCGAACAGATGAAGCATTATCTTTGTGAATATAGCTGACCAAGTTTTCCCATCCGAGCTCTTCAAAGGCGAACTGCCGCGCCGCCATGGCGGCTTCGCTAGCGTAGCCAAGGCCTTCATAACCATGCCAAAGCAGCCAGCCTAACTCGCGCTCTTCGTGCAGCTCCGTCGGATAATTGAGCGACACAACTCCTAAGGATGCGCCGTCTTCCAACCGTTCGAGCGCCCAAGCTCCGTATCCGACCAGAGCCCACCGCCCAGCGCCACCAGCGAACCACGCCCACGCGGTGGAGCGAGACACAGGCCCATCGGCGAATTCTGAGCGGGAAGATGCGTAGAATTCAGCAAAGTGCCTGAAATCGTTCATATTGTAGGCGCGGAGCCGTAGGCGTGCAGTACAAAGCTCGGGCGCGCTCATATATCTCACTGGGTAAGCTTCCGTTTATCGCGGCCAACGTCAAGGCTGGCCTGCATCCTGTTCGAAGCATGTAAAGGCCCGGGCTCACCTGCTGACGTACAGCGCCTGCAAAGCTCAGATTCTGAGCTGGGCTTGAGGTCTGCTTTTGGGCGAATCCGGCCCTCACCGCGCCCCGCCGGGCACCCACAGCACGTCGCCGCCGTCGCGCAGGTTCACCATGCGGCAAGCGACGAACAGGAAATCGGACAGGCGATTGAGATAGATGAGCGCCTGCGGGTTCACCCCGCCGCCGATCGCCACCGCCGAGCGCTCCGCCCGCCGCGCCACCGCGCGCGCCAGATGTAGCGCCGCCGCCGCGCCGCCGGGCAGGATGAAGCTGCGGAGCGGGGGGATGTTCGCGTTCATCGCGTCGATTTCCGCCTCCAGCCGCTCGACCTGCGCGGGCACGATGCGCAGGGTCATCTCGGTGGGGGTGAAATCCTCCCCCGGAGTCGCGAGATCCGCGCCGAGATCGAACAAATCGTTCTGGATGCGCGACAGCGCGACGCGGAGCTCCGCATCCTCCAGCGAGGCGATGGCGAGGCCGATGGCGGAATTGGCCTCGTCCACGTCGCCGATCGCCTGCATCCGCGCATCGGCCTTGGACACGCGGCTGCCGTCCACCAGCCCCGTCGTCCCCGCGTCGCCGGTGCGGGTGTAGATCTTGTTGAGCTTCACCATCGCGGCGTCAGGTCCGCCCCATGGCGAACAGCAGGACGACGCAGATCAGGATCGCCAGCGCCTGGAACAGGATGCGCTGCTGCATCATGCGGTTCGACTTGAGCTGGCTTTCGGTCGGCCCGTTGCGCGGCTCGCCCCGCGCCTCCGCGCTGGCGCCCTGAAGGAAGGTGACGACGCCGCGCACCAGCGCGACCACCGTGGCGATCATCGCTGCCACCAGCAGGATGACGAGGATTGTCTTCATGCGCGGATGTCTATCCCCTCGCGCCAGCGATGGGAAGCCGCGCGCAGCATCGCCGCCACGGCGCGCCCGTCCTCCCCGCTTTCGCGCATCGCGGCGAGCGTGGGGCTGCCGTGCCGCTTGGCGAGCCGCTCCCCATCGGCGCCGGCGAGCAGGCCGTGGTGATGCCAGGCCGGCGTCGGCAGGCCGAGCAATGCCTGCAACAGCCGATGGACATGCGTCGCCGCGAACAGGTCGCGCCCGCGCACCACGTCCGTCACGCCCTGCGCGGCATCGTCCACCGTCACCGCGAGATGATAGCTGGCCGGCGCGTCCTTGCGCGCCAGCACCACATCGCCGGCGGAGAGCGGATCGGCCGCGACTTCCCGCCCGTGGTCGGTCCAGGAGAGCGGCCCGGCGCGCGCCGCCGCCCGCGCCATGTCGATTCGCCAGCAATGCGGCTCGCCCATCCGGCCCGTGGCGTCGATCCCGCGGCAGGTGCCGGGATAGACCGGCTCGGCCCCGTGCGGCGCGGAAAGGCTGGCGGCGGCGATCTCCGCCCGCGTGCAGAAACAGGGATAGAGCAGCCCCATCGCGCGCAGCCGCTCCAGCGCGGCGACGTAGAGATCGAGCCGTTGCGACTGGAACGTCACCTCCCCGTCCCGGTCCAGCCCCAGCCAGCGCAGGTCTTCGAGGATCGCATCGACATGCTGGGGGCGGCTGCGCGTGCCGTCGATATCCTCGATGCGAAGCAGGAAGCGCCCGCTCCTTTCCCGCGCGAGATCGTGGCTCAGGATCGCGGACCACGCATGGCCCAGATGCAGCCGCCCGGTCGGCGAGGGAGCGAAGCGCGTAATCGTCACGCCAGCGATGTGGGGCAGGCGCGCGCGGCGGGCAATGGGCCTGGCCGGGGCCTAACCAATATTAATGTTTGATCAATTCCTTGATGACGCCACACTCGCCCGGCCGGAACTTTGGGGGGAGGAGCGGCATGGGGGAAATCTTGCTGGGCTGGATCGACGCCGCGACGCGCGAGATGACCTTGTTCGCCGCAGTCGGCTTCCTGATCGGCGGAGTGGACGATCTGCTGATCGATCTGGTGTGGCTGGCGCGCCGGATGCTGCGGGGCAGCGATACGGCAACGCTCGCCGATCTCCCGCCGCCCGGACGCCAGCGCCGTTTCGCGATCCTCGTGCCAGCATGGGATGAAAGCGCGGTGATCGGCGCGATGCTGCGCGCCGCTTTGGCGCGGCTCGACCATCCGGATTACCGCATCTTCGTCGGCTGCTATCCCAACGATCGCGCGACGATCGCGGCGGTGGCGGAGATCGCCGCCGCGGACCCGCGCGTCGCGCTGGCGATCGGGGAGCGGCCGGGGCCGACCACCAAGGCGGATTGCCTCAACACGCTGTGGCGCGCGCTCCTCCGCTCCGGCACGCCATTCGACGCGATCGTGCTGCACGATGCGGAGGATGTGGTGCATCCGGCCGAATTGCGGCTGTTCGACGCGCTGCTGGATTCCCATGCGGCGGTGCAGATTCCCGTCCTGCCGCTGCCGCGCGCCGAATCGCCGCTGGTCGCCGGGCATTATCTCGACGAATTTTCGGAGGCCCATGGAAAAGGGCTGGTCGTGCGCACCGCGCTGAAGGCCGCCCTGCCCTTTGCCGGCGTGGGTTGCGCGATCCGGCGCGAGGCGCTGCTTGCCATCGCAGCCGATCACGGCGCGCCTTTCGACGCGGAAAGCCTCGTCGAGGATTACGAGCTTGGCCTCCGCCTCGCGGCGGCCGGCCATCCCGCGCATTTCGCGCGCGTGCTGGAGCGGCCGGGCGGCGCGATTATCGCGGTGCGCGAATATTTTCCCGCGACGGTGCGCGCCTCGGTGCGGCAGAAAGCGCGCTGGATGACGGGCATCGCGCTCGCCGGATGGGACAGGCTGGGCTGGGCGCGCCTGTCCGATCTGGGCGATCACTGGATGCGCATCAGGGATCGCCGCGCGACGCTGGCGGTGATCGTGCTGGCGGCCGGCTATGCCGCGCTGGTCGGCTGGGGATTGTCGGCGGCGGGCCATGGCTTGCTGGGCACGGCCATGCCCGGCGCGAGCGCGGCGATGCAGGCGCTGCTCCTCGCCAATCTGGTGCTGCTGCTGTGGCGCGCGATATGGCGCTTCGCCCTGACGGCGCGCCATTACGGCTGGCGCGAGGCGCGGTGGACGCCGCTGAGGATGGTCGTCGGCAATTACATCGCCCTGCTCGCCGCGCGCCGCGCCGCGATCCGCTATGCCGGGCTGCTCGTCGGCCGCGCGCCGCGCTGGGACAAGACCGCCCATGCTTTTCCGGCGGATATCGCGCCATGATCGGGGAAAGCCGCCCGCTGCGCTTCGTGATGGTGATCGTCGGCGGCTGGACGGGCATGCGGGTCTCCCTGCTGTGGCCCGCGCACGGCCCCGTCCCGCCGGTGATCGCCGCGCCATTGAAGGCCGCCACGGACCGGATCGCCGCACTGGAAACGCCGGGCATCGTGACGCCGGTCGCCGCTTTCGCCGCCACGGCGCATGGGGTGAGGAGCGCCGGCTCGGCGCCCCGCTTTCCCGTCTATCTACCTGCCGCGCCGGCAGGGGATGCAGCCGCGACGCCGCCTCCCCCCGCGCCAGCGATGCTCGCCCCCGCGCAGGCGAGCATCCCGATCGGCGCGCCGCTCCCCGCCGCATCGCCGCACGGTGAAGCGCGTCCGTCACGCCTCGGCGGCAGCTTCTGGCTGATCGCGCGCGGCGATGGTCCGGCGGTGCCGTTCGCGCCGCAGCTCGGGGGCAGCCAGGCCGGCCTGCGGCTCACCTATGCGCTGGGCGATTCGCGGCGGGTGGCTGTCGCGGCGCGCTTTTCCTCCGCGCTGGCGACGAAGCAGCGCGAGGCGGCGGTGGGGCTGGACT
>JASGGR010000203.1:0-5281 GCA_047602705.1 Sphingomonas bacterium
TGATGCTGGCGGCGAACGCGCATCTCGCGCCCGGCTATCGCGCGGGGCTGAAGGGCGTCGCGCGCTCGATGCCGACCAGCGCGGCCGCCGATCGCGTCGCGGAAGCGCTGGGGCTTGCCGCTTACGAGACGCCGACGGGGTGGAAATTCTTCGGCAACCTGCTCGACGCCGGGCGCGCGACGATCTGCGGGGAGGAGAGCGCGGGCACCGGATCGGATCACGTCCGCGAGAAGGACGGGCTGTGGGCGGTGCTGCTGTGGCTCAACATCCTCGCCGCGACGGGTAAGCCGGTGGCGGAGATCGCGCGGGCGCATTGGGCGCGCTTCGGGCGCAATTATTACGCGCGGCACGATTATGAGGGCGTCGAAAGCGCGTCGGCCGAGGCGCTGATGGCGGAGTTGCGCGCCGCGCTGGAGACGCTGCCGGGCCGCGTCTTCGGGCCGCTCACGGTGCAGGCGGCGGACGATTTCGCCTATCACGATCCGGTCGATGGATCGGTGAGCGCGCGGCAGGGCGTGCGCGTGCTGTTCGAGGGCGGGAGCCGCGTGGTGTTCCGCCTTTCCGGCACCGGCACCAGCGGGGCGACGTTGCGCGTCTATCTCGAACGCTACGAGCCTGCGGACGGCGTGCTCGATGCGGAAACGGGAGCGATGCTGGCCGATCTGGTCGCCGCCGCCGATGCGATCGCCGGGATCGCGCGGCATATTGGGCGGGATGCGCCGGACGTGATTACCTGAGCAACGTCCGCCGCAGCGCATCGTGCCAGCCCGCCACCAGCGGCGCGCGCGCCTCGGCGGACATGTCCGGCCGGAAACACGCCTCGCGCGACCAGATCGCGCCAAGCTCCTCCAGCCCGGACCAAAGCCCCACCGCAAGCCCCGCGTGGAAGGCAGCGCCCCGCGCCGTCGTCTCCAGATCGTCGGGGCGCTCCACCGGCACCTCCAGCAGATCGGCGAGGAAACGGCACAGCCAGTCGTTCGCCGCCATCCCGCCGTCCACGCGCAGCATCGCGGGCTTCGCGCCGCCGTCCTCCACCATCGCGCTGACGAGATCGAGCGTCTGATAGGCCACCGCCTCCAGCGCGGCGCGCGCCAGATGCGCCTGCGTCGAGCCGAGCGTCAGCCCGTAGATCGCGCCCCGCGCATCCGGGTCCCAATGCGGCGCGCCCAGCCCGACGAAGGCGGGAACCATATAGACGCCGCCATTGTCCGGCAGGCGCGTCGCCATGTCGTTCGTGTCGCTGGCATGGGTGATGACGCCGATCCCGTCGCGCAGCCATTTGATCGCTGCGCCCGCGACGAAGATCGACCCCTCCAGCGCATAGGTCGTCCGCCCCGCGATGCGATAGGCGGGCGTGGTGAGCAGGCGGTGATCCGACAGCACCGCCTTCTCGCCGGTGTTGAGCAGCATGAAGCAGCCGGTGCCATAGGTCGCCTTGGCGCTGCCGGGCGTGAAGCAGCATTGGCCGAACAGCGCCGCCTGCTGGTCCCCGGCGATGCCCGCAACCGGGATCGCCGCGCCGAAGAGGTCGGGCGTCGTCATGCCATAGACATGGGCGTTGTCGTGCACCTCGGGCAGCAGGGCGCGCGGCACGTCGAACAGGCGGCACATCTCCGCGTCCCAGCAATTCTCGCGGATGTTCCACAAGGAGGTGCGCGAGGCGTTGGTGACGTCGGTGGCGTGGACCGTGCCGCCGGTCAGCCGCCACAGCAGGAAGCTGTCGATCGTGCCGAACGCGAGTTCTCCCGCTTCCGCCCGCGCCCGCGCGCCGGGGACATTGTCGAGCATCCAGCCGATCTTCGTCGCGGAAAAATAGGGGTCGATCAGCAGGCCGGTCCGCGCGCGCACTTCGGCTTCCGCGCCGTCCGCCTTCAGTTGCTGGCACAGTTCGGCGGTGCGGCGATCCTGCCACACGATCGCGCGGTGGATCGGGCGGCCGGTCGCGCGCTCCCAGATCACCGCCGTCTCGCGCTGGTTGGTGATGCCGATCGCGGCGATGTCCCGCGTGTCGACGCCGCTCTTCGCGATCGCGTCGCGCGCGGTGGCGATCGTGTCGCGCCAGATGTCCTCCGCGTCATGCTCCACCCAGCCGGGGGCGGGATAATGCTGCGCGAACTCGGTCTGCGCCGCGCCGATGCGCCGCGCGCCGCGATCGAAGACCAGGCTGCGGGTGGAGGTGGTGCCCTGGTCGATCGCCAGGATATGCGTCTTGCCCAACGTCAGCCTCTCCACATCGTCCGTGCGCGAGACGCTTGACCATTTCCCGATTCCGGTCAACGCCCTGACCATGGGGGATCGGTTCGACCTGCTGATTGTCGGCGGTGGCGTGAACGGCGCGGGGATCGCGCGCGACGCCGCCGGGCGCGGGCACGAGGTGCTGCTGGTCGAGCAGGACGATCTGGCGGCCTATACCTCGTCCGCCTCCACCAAATTGATCCATGGCGGGCTGCGCTATCTCGAATATGGCGAGATCAGGCTGGTGCGCGAGGCGCTGATCGAGCGCGAGCGGCTGTGGGGCATGGCCCCGCACATCATCTGGCCCGCGCGCTTCGTGCTGCCGCAGACCCATTCGCCGCGCCCGGCGTGGATGGTGCGGCTGGGCCTGTTCCTCTACGATCATCTCGGCGGGCGGAAGAAGCTGCCGGGGACGGAGACGATCCGGCTGGAGCGCAGCGCTTATGGCGACGGCCTGTCCGATCCGAAGGGGCTGGCCTTCGTCTATTCCGATTGCCGCGTGGACGACAGCCGACTGGTGGTGCTGAACGCGCAGGATGCGCAGGCGCGCGGCGCGGATATCCGCACCCGCACCCGGCTGGTCTCGGCGCATCGCGAGGGGGACGGCTGGATCGCCACGATCGCCGATTCCACGGGCGAGCGGCAGGTCCGCGCGCGCGTGCTGGTCAATGCGGCCGGGCCGTGGGTGACGGACGTGATCGCGCGCGCCGCCGGGGCGCGAAGCAATCGCGGCGTGCGGCTGGTCAAGGGCAGTCATATCGTCGTCCCGCGCCTTTATGCGGGCGATCATGCCTTCATGCTGCAGAACGCCGACCGGCGGATCGTCTTCACGCTTCCCTATGAGCGGCATTTCACGCTGATCGGCACCACCGACGAGCCGTGGGAGGGCGCGCCCGGCCGCGCCGGGATCAGCGCGGAGGAGACGCGCTACCTGCTCGACACCGTCAACGCCTATTTCGCGCGGCGGCTCGGCGAAGGCGATATCGTGTGGAGCTATGCCGGCATCCGCCCGCTTTATGACGACAAGGCCGGCAACGCCTCCGCCGTGACGCGCGATTATGTGCTCGATCTCGACGATGCAGGCGCGCCGGTGCTGAGCGTGTTCGGCGGCAAGATCACGACCTATCGCAAGCTGGCCGAACATGCGATGGCGCAGCTCGCGCGCTGGCTGCCGGGCGAGGCATGGACGGCGGGCGCTGCGCTGCCGGGCGGCGATATGGCGGATTTCCCCACGTTCCTTTCGGATGTCGAGCGGGAACGCCCCGGCTTCCCGCCCGTCCTCCTGCAGCGGCTGGCGAAGGCCTATGGCACGCGGATCGGCGAGGTGCTGGGGGACGCGCGGACACCGGCCGATCTCGGCGCGGATCTCGGCGGCGGCCTGCATGCGCGCGAGGTCGATCATCTGGTCGCGCGCGAATGGGCGCGGACGGCGGAGGATATCCTCTGGCGGCGCAGCAAATTGGGCCTCCACGTCCCGCCCGGCACGAAGGCGCGGCTTTCGGCCTATCTCCGCCGCTGAAGCCTCGCTAGACCGGCGCCATGTCCGCAGCCATCGATCCGTTCCGCGCCATCGCCATCAGCGCCGCCGCCCACAAGCTGGCCGCGCAGGGGCGCGAGATTCTCCATATGGAATTCGGCCAGCCCTCCACCGGCGCGCCCGCCGCCGCCATCGCGACGGCGCATCGCGTGCTGGACAACGATCCGATGGGCTATTGGGAAAGCGGCCCGCTCAAGGCGCGCATCGTGCGCCATTATGACGAGGCCTATGGCGTCGCGATCCGGCCCGAGCAGGTGGTGCTCACCTGCGGCGCGTCGCCCGCCCTGGTGCTGGCGCTCTCCTGCCTGTTCGCGCCGGGGGACAAAGTGGCGTTCGCGCGGCCGGGCTATGTCGCCTATCGCAACACGGTGAAGGCGCTGTTCCTCGATCCGGTGGAGATCGGCTGCGGCGAGGCGGAACGGTTCCAGATCACGGCGGCCGCGATCGAGGCGCTCGATCCCGCGCCCAGGGGCCTGATCCTCGCCAGCCCCGCCAATCCGACCGGCACGATCATCACGCCGGAGGAGATGGGGAAGATCGCCGAGGTGTGCCGCCGGCGCGGCATCCGTATCGTCTCCGACGAAATCTACCATGGCCTGAGCTATATCGGCCCCGCGCGATCGATGCTGCAGGATGCGCCGGAAGCCCTGGTGGTCAACAGCTTCTCCAAATATTTCAGCATGGCCGGCTGGCGGCTGGGCTGGCTGGTCGTGCCGCCGACGGAGGTGGACGCGGCGCGCGCGCGGATGGGGAACCTGTTCCTCACGCCGCCCTCGCTCGCGCAGCACGCCGGGCTGGCCGCCTTCGAGGAGCGCGACGAGCTGGAGGGGCATATCCGCACCTATGCCCGCAACCGCGAATTGCTGCTGGAGGCGCTGCCCGCCCTCGGCCTGCGCCGGATCGCGCCGCCGGACGGGGCCTTCTACATCTATGCCGATGTCGGCCATCTCACCGGCGACAGCATGGATTTCTGCATGCGGATGCTCCAGGACACCGGCGTGGCGAGCGCGCCGGGCGTGGATTTCGATCCCGTGGAGGGGCATCGCTTCGTCCGCTTCAGCTTCGCGATCTCGACCGACAGGATCGAGGAGGCGCTGCGCCGGCTCGCCCCATGGTTCGCCGCGCGGGGCTGAAGAAGGCCACGCAACCTTTCGCCTGCGAAACCATTGTCCTCCAATGGGAACGACTGGAGGATGGATGATGCGGAAGGTTGCGTTTGCGGCGCTGGGCGCGGTCACTTTGCTCGCCGGTTGCGTCGATGACGGCGGCGGCCCCGGCTATTACGGCGACAACAATTACCGCCGTTATGATTACAACCGGCCCGATCCCCAATATAACGGCTATTATGCCGATCGTTATTATCGCGACAATCCGCGCTATCGCGAGCGGCGTCTGGGCGCGAACGATCGCGTCTATGTCGGGCAGGACGGCCGTTATTACTGCCGCCGCAACGACGGCACGACCGGGCTGATCGTCGGCGGCATCGCGGGCGGCGCGCTGGGCGCGGCG
>JASGGR010000204.1:0-5158 GCA_047602705.1 Sphingomonas bacterium
CCCGACACGTCCGTCGGGGATATCAGATAGAGCTGGCACGGCGGCCGGCGCCCGTCGCGCACGAAGGCGGCGGCGAAATCGGGATCGAGCGGGCCGAGCGGGTCTTCTGCGTCCATGCGCCCGCCCTAGCGGGGCTTTCGCCCGGCCTCAATCCTGCGGCTGGGGAGTCGTGCCTTCCTGCTGGGCGCGCTTGATCGCCTGCCGTTCGAGATACCATTGCCGCGCGTTCATCTGCGCGCAGCCGGTCTGCCCCCCGCTGCCCACGGCCGAACAGGTATCGGGCAGGCCGCCGGCCTCACGCCCCACCTGATCCATCGTCTGCGCGCGGTTGACCCAGCTCTGGTTCTTCGCGGGCACCTCCGGCGGCTTGCGCAATTCCTTGGGCACGCGATACTGATCGTTCGGATCGAGGCGGTTGCACACCACCACCTCGTTCGCGGTGGAGGCGGGGCATTTCTCATTCCCCTGCAGCGTCACGCTGCGGATGCGCTGGGGCGGCTTGCCGGTTTCGGCCTGCGTTTCCTGATGCACCGTCTCGCCCGTCTGCGCCGCCAGCGCGGCCGCGGGCACAAGCGCCAGCGCGGCGGGAATCAGCGAACGGAACATGGCGCAAGTCTCCTCGGATCTTGAAACGGCTTTAGGCCCGGCGGCGTGTATCCGGGCTGAACATGACGATGCGATTACCCGATGTTTCGCGGCAGCAACAGCCGTTGCGATGCGGATGGAATAAGCTAAGGCAGGCGCAATGATCCTGGTCGTCGACAATTACGACAGCTTCACCTGGAATCTGGTCCATTATCTGATGGAACTGGGCGGGGAAGTGCGTGTCGTGCGCAACGATGCGCTCACCGCCGCCGAGGCATTGGCGAGCGGGGCGGCCGGCTTCCTCATCTCTCCCGGCCCCTGCACCCCGAACGAGGCGGGGATCAGCCTCGATCTGGTCGCGGCCTGCGCCGAAGCGGGCAAGCCGCTGCTCGGCGTGTGCCTAGGCCACCAGTCGATCGGGCAATATTTCGGCGGCCGCGTGGTGCGCGGCGGGCTGATGCACGGCAAGACCTCCCCGATCACGCATGACGGGACGGGCGTGTTCGCCGGCCTCCCCTCCCCCTTCACCGCGACGCGCTATCACTCGCTGATCGTGGAGGACGTGCCGGAGGCGCTGGCGGTCAACGCCACCGCGCCGGACGGATCGGTGATGGGCCTGCGCCACCGCGCGCTTCCCATCCATGGCGTGCAATTCCATCCCGAGAGCATCGCGACCGAGCATGGCCACGCGCTCCTCGCCAATTTCGTGAAGCTGACGGCAGGCGCGTGACGCTTCCCGATCCTTCCGCCCCGCTGACCCGCGAGGACGCCGCGCGCGCCTTCGCCGACATGCTCGACGCGAAGGTGAGCGAGGAGGAGATCGCCGCCTTCCTGATCGCGCTCAGCGATCGCGGCGAGACGGCGACCGAGATCGCTGAGGCCGCGCGCGCGCTGCGCGACCGGATGATCCCGATCCGCGCGCCCGCCAACGCCATCGATGTATGCGGCACCGGGGGTGACGGGCACCATACGCTCAACGTCTCCACCGCCGTCAGCCTCGTGATCGCGGCATGCGGCGTGCCGGTGGCCAAGCACGGCAACCGCGCCGCCTCCTCCAAGGCGGGCGCCGCCGATACGCTGGAGGCGCTCGGCCTCGACATGGAGCGCGCGAGCGCGATGGCGGAGGAGATGCTGGCGGAGCTAGGCATCTGCTTCCTGTTCGCGGCCCACCACCATCCGCCGATGGCGCGGATCGCGCCGATCCGCCGCCGCATCGGCAAGCGCACGATCTTCAACCTGATGGGGCCGCTCGCCAACCCCGCGCGCGTCTCGCGCCAGTTGATCGGCATCGCCCGGCCCGATTACGCTCCCGTCTATGCCGCCGCTTTGGGCGAGCTTGGCGCGGAGGCGGCGCTGGTCGTCTCCGGCGAGGAGGGGCTGGACGAGGTGTCCGGCGCGGGGCCGACGATCGCGGTGTCGGTCGGCAATGTCGCCCTCCCCGATCGCATCGCGCCGGAGGACGCCGGCCTGCCGCGCCACCCGATCGCGGCGATCCACGGCGGCGACCCGGACTATAACGCCGACGCGCTGCGCCGCCTGCTGCGCGGCGAGCGCGGGGCCTATCGAGACGCCGTGCTGCTCAACGCCGCGACCGCGCTGGCGCTGGAGGGAGAGGCGCTTCCCGCAGGCGTCGCCCGCGCGGCCGAGGCGATCGATTCCGGCGCGGCGGAGGCTCTGCTCAACCGCTGGATCGCCTGGAAATGACCAACGTCCTCACCCGTATCCTCGCCACCAAGCGCGATGAGGTGCGAGATCGTAGCGCCCGCGCCTCGATCGCCGACCTCGACGCGCGCGCGAGGCAGCAGACGCAACCGCGCGGCTTCCGCGCCGCGCTGGACGATGCGCCCGGCTACGGCCTCGTCGCGGAGATCAAGAAGGCCAGCCCGTCGAAGGGCCTGATCCGCGCCGATTTCGATCCCCCCGCCCATGCTCGCGCCTATCAGGCAGGCGGCGCCGCGTGCCTGTCCGTGCTGACGGACACGCAATATTTCCAGGGATCGGAGGATTATCTCATCGCCGCGCGCACCGCCTGCAATCTGCCGGTGCTGCGCAAGGATTTCATGGTCGATCCGTGGCAGGCGGCGGAAGCGCGCGCGATCGGGGCCGATGCGATCCTGCTCATCATGGCCGCGCTGGACGATGTGGCGCTGGCCGAGATCGAGGCGGCGGCGATCGAGCGCGGGATGGACGTGCTGGTCGAGGTGCACGACGCGGACGAGCTGGAACGCGCGCTGAAGCTGAAATCGCGGCTGATCGGCGTGAATAACCGCGATCTCAGGGACTTCTCGGTCGATTTCGCGCGCACCTATGAACTGGTCGGCCGCGCCCCGGCGGGTTGCACCTTCGTCGCGGAGAGCGGCCTCACCACCCGCGCCGATCTGGATGCGATGGCGGAGCACGGCGTCCGCTGCTTCCTGATCGGCGAATCGCTGATGCGTCAGGCCGACGTTGAAGCGGCGACACGGGCACTGGTGGGCTAGAGCGCCTTCGCCTTCGCCGCCTCCAGCACCGCCTCGGCATGGCCGGGCACCTTCACCTTGCGCCATGCGCGGACCAGCCTGCCGTCCTTGCCGAACAGGAAGGTCGCGCGCTCGATCCCCATATATTTGCGGCCGTAGAGCGATTTCTCGACCCATACCCCGAACGCCTCGCACGCGGCGCCGTCCTCGTCGCTCGCCAGCGGCACCTTCAGGTCGTATTTGGCGATGAAATTGGCGTGCCGCTTCGGGCTGTCCTTCGAGATGCCGAGCAGCGCCACACCCGCTTGCGCGAACTCCGCCGCCAGCGCGGAAAAGGCCTGCGCCTCACGCGTGCAACCGCTGGTGTCGTCCTTGGGATAGAAATAGATCACCACGGGACGCGGCAGGTCGGCGAGGCGCACGGGCGCGCCGGCGGGATCAACCAGCGTCAGGTCGGGAATCGCGTCCATCAATCACTCCTGTCCAGGCTTCGCGCACCTCCTGCCGCGCCGCCTCGAACCCGGCAAGCACCGCCGCCCAATCGGCGAAGCCCAGCGCGCGGGCGATGAGCGCGCGCGTCGCAGCGGCTTCCGGCTCCTGCGCATCGGGAGCGACCAGCCGCAGCGTCACCAGCATCCGCGTCAGCAGGTCGTGCGCCTCGCCCATGCCGGGAGGGAGCAAGGGGCCGAGCAGTTCGATCGCCCGCCCCAGCCCCGGATCGAAGCCGGTGCGATGCTCCAGTTGCAGCGTGTGGACGGTGAATTCCAGATCGACCAGCGCGCCCGGCAGCAGCTTCGCGTCGAGCGGACCGGCCGGTTTCTTGTGCGCCGCCATCTCGGCGCGCATCTTCGCTGCGTCGCCGATGACATCGTGCGGCTTGCGCGCCCCGGCCAGCACCGCGTCTATCTCCGCGCGCAGGTCTGCCCGGGCCGTTTCCGAGCCGAACACCGGCCGCGCGCGGGTGAGCGCCATATGCTCCCATGTCCACGCATCCTCGCGCTGGTAGCGCGCGAAGGAATCCATGCTCACCACCAGAGGCCCCTGTGAACCGGATGGGCGCAGCCGCGTATCGACCGGATAGAGCGGCCCGGCGGCCGTCGCCACGGACAAGGCGGCCGTCACCCGCTGGGCCAGCCTGTTGTAGTAGAGCGTCGCGCCCAAGGGTTTCGGCCCATCGGATTCGGCCGAAAAGTCGCCCGTGAACAGATAGATCAGGTCGAGGTCGGAGGCATGGGTCAGCGCGCCGCCGCCCATCCGGCCGAGCGCAAGGATGACGAACTCGCTATCCGGCACGCGCCCGTGCGCGCGGGTGAATTCGTCGATCGTCGCGGCGGTGAGCGCCTGTATCGCTGCCTCCGCCACGCGCGCATAGCCGGCCGACACCTCCAGCGGATCGGCCGCGCCGGCGACGATCTGCACGCCCAGCGCGAACCTCTTGTCCCCCACGACACGGCGGACGTGATCGAGCCGCGCCTGATAGTCCGCACCGCGCTCCACCGCCTCCATCTCCGCGACCAAAGCGGCAACGTCGCCCACGGGAGCGAGCGCGGTGGCGTCGATCAGCCCGTCGAGCAGATCGGGCCGGCGCGCCAGTTCGTCGGCAAGCGTCGGCGCATGGCTCAGCACCGCCGCGAGCAGGCCGGCGAGCGCCGGCCGCGCTTCCAGCAGGCGGAAGATGTTGATCGCGCTCGGCAATCGCTCAAGCAACGTGTCGAGCCGGTGGAGCGCGGCCTGCGGCACGGGCGCATCCGCGAATGCGGCGACGATGCCGGGCAGAACCGCCTCCAGCGCCGCCTTCGCCGCCGGGCTGCGCAGCGCCGGATATCGCCCCGAACGCCATGACGCGATCCGCGCCGCCGCCCCTTCCGCATCGGAAAAACCGGCGGCGGCGAGCTGCTCCACCAGCCGCGCGTGATCGGTGGAGAGCGTCGCATCGGGCGGCGCGGCGAGCATGTCGAACACCGCCGCCACGCGCTCGACATGGGGCCGCAGGTGATCGAGCAGCGCAGCGCCGTCCGCCCGCCCGTCCAGCCGCGCGACGCGATCGAGCGCGTCGCCCGTCGGCAGATGGTGGGTCAGACGGGCGTCGATCATCAGCACGCGATGCTCGGTGG
>JASGGR010000205.1:0-5152 GCA_047602705.1 Sphingomonas bacterium
CCGGCGGCGGCACCGGCGCGGGGCGGACGGCATCGGGCGCGAGCCACGCATCGAGCGCGCGGACCAGGGCATCGCCGTCCTGCGAGGGCACGATCGCGCCGAGTGCCGGCGAATCCACGATCTCCGCCACCGCCGGGGACGAATCGGTCGTCACCACCGGCGTGCCCACCGACAGGGCCTCGCGCAGCACGCCCGGCACGCCCTCGTAATCGGAGGTGAGCGCCAGCACCGCCGCTGTCCGCATCGCGCCCAGCGGATCGGGCGAATGGCCCGGCAGCCGCAAATCCACGCCCAGCCGCGCCGCCTGCGCCTCCAGCGCGGCGCGTTCCTCCCCCTCTCCCAGGATCACCAGCGGCGGCCTGTCGGCGAGCCGGGGCACCGCCTCGATCAGCCGGTCCCAGCGCTTCTGCCGCACCAGCCGCCCGACGCCCAGCATATAGCGCGGCGGCAGATCCATCGCCGGAACGCCGGGCAAGGGAAGCGCGGGGGGATTGGGGATGATCGCGAGCCGCTCCGGCGGAATTCGCGTCGATTCGATCACCTCGCGCGCGCTCGCCGCCGTCATCGCGACGATTCGATCGAGGAACCGGGGCTGGAGCCTGAGCCACGCCGCATGGCCCGCCGCGACAAGGTGGCGGTGATCGTCGCGATGCATCGCATTGGAAACCTTGCCAACGATCGGCGGGCAGGAAGCCCCTAGCCGGAGCCGGACCCAGAGCGCGATGCTGGTATAATAAGAACCGGCGCAGAACACGATGTCCGGCCGCAATCCGCGTATGATGCCGGCCACCCGGAACAGGGCGAGATAGGATCGGCTGTTCAGGTGGATAAGCTCCAGCCCCGGCGGAATCTCCGCGGCGAGCGGCCCCTTCGCGCAGCCGATCGCCATCGTCACGCGCCACCCCGCCGCGATCCAGCCGCGCGCCAGCCGAAGCTGCGCACGCTCCACCCCGCCGCCATCGAGGTTCTCGGCATAGGTGAAGATGTGTTTCGCGCGAGCCATCTTGAACACCGCCATGCAACAGCCCAGATTCGCCCACAAGATTCCATAATCCCCCGCGAAGGGGTTAATCGCCCGTAAATTGGGGCGCCCCCAGAGAGACCGTCTTGCCGCCCGGAGCCATTCCCGACATGCCCGCAACCGCAGTTGTGCCCGATCCGGTGGCGGATATCGCCGGGCTTGAGCCGGTAGAGACGATTCGCCGGCGCTGGCCGATGATCCTCGGCGCACTGGTGACGATCGCGATGATCGTCGGCCTCGGCCAGGAATTGCTGAGCCACGGCCTTGGCGGGCTGCACCGCATGGTGCCGACCAGCCCGTGGTTCTATCTCTGCTTCACCCTGCTTTATCTCATGCCGCCCTTCGGGGATCTGCTGATTTTCCGCCACCTCTGGCGGATTCCGTGGGGCGGCGGATTCGTCGCGCTCAACCAGAAGCGGATCGCGAACGACGTGGTGCTGGGCTATTCGGGCGAGGCCTATTTCTACGCATGGGCACGCGCGCGGGCGCATATGATCGCCGCCCCGTTCGGCGCGGTGAAGGACGTCTCCATCCTCTCCGGCATCGCGGGCAACGGCGCGACCATCCTGCTGTGCGCGATCGCGCTGCCATTGGGCTATCAGCTCATTCCGCCGCATATCCTGAAGGCGGTGATGTGGTCCGCCGGGGCGACATTGTTCATCTCCGTCGCGATCATGGCCTTTTCGAAGCGCGTCTTCTCGCTGCCGCGCCGCCAGTTGTGGGTGATCTTCGACATCCATATGGCGCGAATCGCGCTCACCTCCGTGCTGCTCGCCTTGTGCTGGCATTTCGCGATGCCGGGGGTTTCCGTGGGGATGTGGCTGTTCCTTTCCGCCGGGCGGCTGCTCGTGTCGCGCCTGCCGTTCCTGCCGAACAAGGATCTGCTGTTCGCCAATTTCGCGATCCTCGTCGTCGGGCAGGACAAGGCGCTGTCGGAAATGATCGCCTTCACCGCCGCGCTCACCCTTCTCGTCCATGTCGTCCTCATCGTGCTCATCAGCCTTGGGCACGCAATCGCAAAGGCCCGCGAATGGCACGCCGCCGCCTGATCCTGCCCGCCGCAGCGCTCGCCGCGGCGTCGCTCGCTCCCTTCGCCGCCTCGGCGCAGGCGCTGGGCGAGACGGACGCCTGCGTGAACGGCCCCGGCATCCGCGCCGAGATCGTCGGCATGAAGGACCGTGAGGGATCGCTGAAGCTGGAGCTGTTCCCGGCGGACGAGAAGGACTTCCTGCGCGACGACCGTGACCTGAAGGCGGAAGGCAAGGTGTTCCGCCGCGTCTGGGTGCGCACGCCGAGGACCGGCCCGGTGGTGATGTGCATCCGCGTGCCGCATCCCGGCACCTATGCCCTGCTGTTCACGCACGACCGCGACGGGAAGAACAAGTTCAACTTCTGGTCCGACGGCGCCGGCGTCCCGGGCAATCGCAAGCTCGGCCGTTCCCGCCCCACGCTGGACAATGCGCTGGTGACGGTGGGCGGCGGCGTGACCAGCATCACGATCCGCGCGCAATATCTCCACGGCTTCCCGCCCGCCTTCGGCCCCGTGGGCAAGTGAGGCGGACATGCGGATCGTCGATGTAAACGAGATCTACTCCCCCACCGGCGGGGGCGTGCGCACCTATATCGACCGCAAGATCGGCATCATGGCCGATCTGGGGCACGAGCTGATCGTGATCGCCTGCGGCAAGGAGGAACGGATCGAGGACCGCCCCGGCGGCGGGCGCATCCATTACGTCAAATCCCCGCCGATCCCGTTCGACAAGAATTACGGCCTGTTCTGGGATCGCGACGCCATCACCCGCCTGCTCGACCATTACGACCCGGACGTGGTGGAGAATTGCAGCCCGTGGAAACCCGCGTGGTTCGTCGGCGACTGGCAGGGCCGCGCGCTGAAATCCTATTTCATGCACAACGACAACATGGCCGCTTATGCCCAGCGCTGGTTCGAGGGCGTCGCCAGCCCCGAGCGGGTGGAGCGCGCGTTCGGCTGGTATACGCGCTACATGGCGCGCTTCCTCGAGAAATACGATTGCGTGCTGACCAACGGGCCGGCGCTCCAGAAGCGCCTCACCGCGCGCGGCCTGCGCATCGACGCATCCTTCCCGCTGGGGATCGAGCGGCAACATTTCTCGCCCCGCTTCCGCGACGAGCGCCTGCGCCGCGCACTGCTGGAGCAATGCGGCCTGCCGGAGGACGGCCTGCTGCTGTTCGGCATCGGCCGCCACCATCGCGAGAAGCGCTGGGACATGATTATCGACGCGGTGGAGCGGGCGGGCGCGCATCTGCCGGTCGGGCTGATCCTGATCGGCCACGGCAGCCAGACTCCGGCGCTGGAGCGCCGTGCGGCGGGCAGCCCGCACATCCGCCTGTTCAAGCCGGTCTATGATCGCGAGCGCCTCGCCAGCATCATGGCGAGCGCGGATGCCTGCATCCACGGCTGCGAGATCGAGACGTTCGGGCTGGTCGTGTCGGAGGCTTTGGCCTCAGGCGCGCCGCTGATCGTGCCCGACGAAGGCGGCGCGCGGAAGTCGCCGATCCGCTGACCAGCGTAACACGCGCTGCGCAACGCCGCCGACGCCGCGCGCGCGATCACGCGTCTGTTCGCGCGCGAACCGGCGCTGCTGCGCAAGGCGGCAGTGGTCGCCGCCGGTCGCGTCCGCACCGACCGCGAGCACACGATCGACCTGATGAACTATTACGAGGATCGCCTCGCCGAACGCGACGGCCGGTGACACGCCTGGTCGCCTGATTTCAGCGCATAGACGAAGTTGGTGTCGCCGCCGATCGGCACCGCCGCCTTCAATCGATAGTCCCGCGCCATCCGCGCGATCACCAAGGCGCGCAATTCGGACCGCTCGCCGAAATAGGGCGTGCGCAGCACCACCACCGCCGGCTTGAGCGCGAGGACGCGCTCGATCTCCGCCTGCTGATCGACGCCGATCGCGCCGCGCTCGCGCTTGCGGCCGAGATGGCTGGAAACGTAGGCGCTCAGGCGGCAACGTCCGCTCATCGGATAGAGCATCGAATCACCCGAATAGACGTAGAGGCACCCCGGACCGTGTCCGATCGCATCGACCACTTGCGCGAATTGCGCCGGGCCGCCGCGCCCCATCCGCTTGCGGATCACGGTGACCTCGCCGGCCAGGGATGCGATCAGCAGCACGATGACGGTGATCTTCGGCGCGCGGCGCGGATCGTCGGCGAACCCGGCGGCGCAAATGCTCAAGGGCACCAGCACCGGCAGCGCGTAATGATCGAACCACGACCCGAACACCAATCCCAACACCGCCGCCGCCAACCACGCGAACAGCCACCCCCGGATGCCGTTCCGCTCGCCGCGCAGGAATGCCAGGATCGCGGCGGCGAACAACGGCGAGGTGATCAGGACGATCTTGAACAGGTTGCCGAGCTGTTCGAGCATCGGGTCGGGCTGGCGCGCGGCGATCGAGGTGAAGTTGGCGTAGAGGAACGCCGGTCCCTGCCCGAGCGCCTGATAGTAGCCCCAGGCAAGCGCGGTCGGCACCAGCGCGACCAGCGCCAGCAATGCGCCTTCCGCGAGCATCGGCACCGCATGCCGTTTCCGGATGCGCTCACGCCACAGCCACCACAGCCCGAAGAACAATCCTTCGAACACGACCGAATATTTGATCTGCAGCGCAACGCCGACCAGCGCCATCGCCGCGAGGCCGGCGCGGCGCGTGCCGCGTAGTGCGAGCAGCGCGGCGCCGATCATCAGCAGATTGTAAAAGACCGGCGACTGCCCGCCCTGTCCGCCGAGCAGGTCGAACCAGAGGACATATGCGAGCGCGCTCGCGGTGGCGCCGGCGGCGAATCCGGCGCGGGTCGCGAGCCGGGCGACGAGCGCCGCGGTGGCGATCAGGCTGGCGAGCGCCATCGCCTGATAGGCCCAGATGCCGGCGGGAAAGCCGAGCCCGGCGGGGACGGCGTAAAGCAGGAATAGGCCGACGGGCTTTCGGTCCCACACATCGACGAACGGCAGCAGGCCGTGCCACAGCGCGGTGCCGGTAAAATAATAGAATTCCTCGTCGACGTGGACGACCGGATTGCCGAACGTCAGTGCCCGTGCCGCGATGGCGACTAGGAATTCTATTATTTTACCGGCACCGAGCT
>JASGGR010000206.1:0-5118 GCA_047602705.1 Sphingomonas bacterium
CGCGCTGGCTCGATGCGCAGCGCCCCGCCCTCCCCGCGCCCGCCCTGGCGGTGAGCGAGCGGATCGGCGTGCGGCTGGATACGCTGGGCGCGCAGCTCGCCATGGTGCAGGAGGAAACGCCCGCGACGATCGAGATTCGCCGGCTGGTCGGCGAGCAGCTTCCCGATTTCATCCGCGATTACCAGCGCGTCCCCCGCAATCTGCGCGCCACGCCCCGCAACGGCAAGACGCCGGACCGGCAGCTCGTCGACGGGCTCGAAGTGATCGAGCGGGAGATCGGCCAGATGTCCGAGGAGCTGGCGCAGGGCGATCTGGACGCGCTCGCCACGCGCGGACGCTATCTGGAGATCAAATATCGCGGGGATCAGGAATAACCGCGTAGCGACAACGTAACGCGATTCCGCTAATCGGTGCGCATGACCGACCGCGTATTGAGCTTCGAAGGCATCCACAATTTCCGCGATTACGGCGGATACGACACGCCCCACGGGCGGATGCGGCGCGGAATCCTGTGGCGTTCCGGCCAGCATGGCGCGGCGACGCCGACGGATCTGGCGGGCGTGTCCTCGCTCGGCATCGCCACGGTCATCGACCTGCGCGGCGACAGCGAGCGGCGGGAGATGCCGTGCCTGCGCCACGACAGGTTCGACGGCCTCGTGCTGTTCGCTCCCGGCGAAACCGCCGGCTCGGAGCTTGCGCCGCATGAGGAGGCCGGTCGCGGCATCGCCACCGCCGATCAGGCGCGCGCGGCGATGAAGGCGCTCTACGCCGCGATGCCGCATCGCGAAGTGCTGGTCCGCTCGCTCACGCTCTATTTCGATGCGCTGGCGACGCGCGACGGGGCGAGCCTGCTCCACTGTCTCGCGGGCAAGGACCGCACCGGGCTGGCGGCGGCGCTGCTCCACCGGCTGCTCGGCGTGAACGACGACGACATCATGGCGGATTACCTGCTCACCAACACCGCTGGAGACCCTGCCCGCCGCATCGCCAGCGCGGCGGATTCGATCCGCCAGCGTTACGGCGCGCAGATGAGCGACGAGGCGATCGTCGCGCTCATGTCAGTCGAGGCGGAATATCTCCACACCGCGCTCGCCACGATCGAGCGGGATCATGGCGATGTCGAAACCTATGCGGCGGACGTGCTGGGCGTGGACGCCGCCCGGCGGGAGGCGATCCGGGAGCGGCTGGTCGGCTAGCCGGCCGCCATTCCCCATAGCATAACGCCGTTCAGCCCGACGATCGCCGCCGCTATCCCCCATGCCAGCGCGCGCATCCAGCGCGGCGCGGCATGTTCGCCCATCACCTTCGCGCTGCCGGTGAAAGCCACCAGCGGCACCACCGCGAAGGGGAGCTGGAGGCTCAGCACCACCTGGCTGAGCAGCAGCAGCTTCGTCGCGCCGCCGTCGCCCATCGCGACCACTACGATCACCGCCGGAATCAGCGCCAGCCCGCGCGTGATGAGCCGCCGCAGCCATGCGGGCAGGCGCAGGTCGAGGAAGCCCTCCATCACGATCTGCCCCGCGAGCGTGCCGGTGATGGTGGAATTCTGCCCGCTGGCGAGCAGGGCGATGGCGAAGACGGTGCTCGCCGCCCCCACGCCCAGCATCGGCGCGAGCAGGCGATGCGCCTCCTCGATCTCCGCCACGTCCGTCCGCCCGGCGACGTGGAAGGTCGCAGCCGCCAGCATCAGGATCGCGGCGTTGATGAAGAAGGCGAGGCCGAGCGAGACGGTCGAATCCACCGTCGCCAGCCGGATCGCGTCGCTTCGCTCGTGCCGGGAACGGCCGAAGGCGCGGGTCTGCACCACGGCGGAATGGAGGTAGAGGTTGTGCGGCATCACCGTCGCGCCGAGGATGCCGATCGCGATGTAGAGCATCGCCGGATCGCGCAGGATCTCCACCCCCGGCACCAGCCCGCGCGCCGCCGCGCGCCAGTCCGGCCCGGCCCATGCCAGCTCCAGCGCGAAGCAGCCCGCGATCAGGATCAGCAGCGCGGCGATGAACGCCTCCAGCCGCCGGAAGCCGAAACGCTGGAGCGCGAGGATCAGGAACACGTCCAGCGCCGTCACGCACACGCCGGCGACCAGAGGCAGGCCGAACAGCAATTTCAGCGCGATCGCGGTGCCCAGCACCTCGGCGAGGTCGCATGCGACGATCGCCACCTCGCACAAAACCCACAAGACCAGCGTCACGCCGCGCGGATAATGCGCCCGGCACGCCTGCGCGAGATCGAGGCCGGCCCCGATCCCCAGCCGCGCCGACAGCGCCTGGAGCACGATCGCCATCAGGTTCGAAAGCAGCACGACCGACAGGAGCGCATAGCCGAAGGCCGATCCGCCCGCGATATCGGTCGCCCAGTTGCCCGGGTCCATATAGCCGACCGCGACCAGCCAGCCCGGCCCGGCGAACGCCGCCAGCCTGCGCCAGAACCCCGCGCCGCGCGGCACGGCGATCGTGCCATGGCTTTCGGGGAGCGAGCGCGTCGACATCACCCGCCTCCATGGGCGAGCGCGGGGCGCGGTTCAACCGTCCCCCTGGCCACAAATCGATTTATACCGGCGCGGCCGCCGCGCCCGCGCCATAATGATGCCAGCTGAAGATCGCCGCCGCGCCGCGATGCGGCCGCCACGGCTCGGCCAGTTCGCGCGTCAGCTTTTCGCTCGGCCGGCTTTCGTGGCCGAGGATGCGGCCGATCTCGATCTGCACCGCCAGATCGCCCGCCGGCCAGACGTCCGGCCGCCCTTCCGCGAACAGGAGATAGATTTCGGCGGACCAGCGCCCGATTCCCTTCACGCGGATCAGCGCGGCGATCGCCTCCTCGTCATCCTCCGGCAGCGCGGAAAGATCGAGCCGCCCGCTCAGCACCTCGTCCGCGAGGCTGCGCGCATAGCTCGCCTTCTGGCGCGAAAGGCCGCAGGCGCGCAGTGCCTCGTCGCTTGCGCGGGCGATGATCGCCGGGTCGCCGGGGTCGCCCATCCGCGCCTCCAGCTTGCTCCACATCGCATTCGCCGCCTTCACGCTCACCTGCTGCCCCACGATCGTGCGGAGCAGGGTGACGTAGCCGCGATCCCGGATGCGCGGCGGAGGATAGCCGACGCGGGCCAGCGCGGCGACGAATTTCGGCTCGATCGCGCCCAGCGCATCGACGGCGGATCGCAACTGCGCCTCGCTCAGCCCCATTGCAGGCTCGCGCGAAGGAAGGCATGGGATGCTGGAATTTTCAGGGAGGGCATGATGCCGAAGCTTATCGTCGTGACGCGCGAAGGGGAAGAACGCGAGCTGGACGGCGAGGCGGGCCTGTCGGTGATGGAAGTGATCCGCGATGGCGGCATCGATGAAATCCTGGCTCTGTGCGGCGGCTGCTGCAGCTGCGCGACCTGCCATGTGCATGTCGACCCGGAATTTGCGGCCAAACTGCCGAAGATGAGCGAGGACGAGAACGACCTGCTCGATTCGACCAGCGACCGCGACGAAAACTCGCGCCTGTCGTGCCAGATTCCGTTCAGCGACGAACTGGACGGGCTGCGGGTGACGATCGCGGCGGAGGACTGACGCCTAAAGGCAGGCGCGTCGGCGCCGGTGCGCAAAGCCCGGCGCTGGCACGACCGGCGGCCCGGCAAGGCCGAACCCGTCCGGCGGCGCGGCCTCGTCGCGGCGGGCGCCGCCTTCCTCGGCTACCCGCGCGCCGCCACTGCATAAAGCGCGATCGCGGCCGCGTTCGACACGTTCAGGCTTTCCACCTTTCCCGAGATCGGCAGCTTCGCGAGCTGATCGCAATGCGCCTCGGTATTGTGGCGCATCCCCTCGCCTTCCGCGCCCAGCACGATCGCGATCCGCGCATCGCCCATCGTCTCGGCGAGCGTCTGCGTCGCATGGCCGGTGAGGCCGACCCGCCAGAAGCCGGCTTCGGCGATCTCCTCCAGCGCGCGCGCGAGGTTCACCACGCGCACCCAGGGCACCGTCTCCAGCGCGCCAGATGCCGATCGCGCCAGCACGCCCGATTCGGGCGGGGCATGGCGATCCTGCGTGATGATCCCGAGCGCATCGAACGCCGCCGCCGATCGCATGATCGCGCCGACATTATGCGGGTCCGTCACCTGATCGAGCACCACCAGGGGGCGGCGATCGTCGCGCCCCTCCTCCAGCAGATCGCCGAGCCAGATCTCCTCCAGCGGATCGACCTCGATCACCAGCCCCTGATGCGGCGCGTCATTTGGCACCATCCGCCCGAGATCGGCCACATCGGCATAGACCACCGGAATCACCGAAGGCAGCGCCAGGGCGGCCAACGCCTCGCGCGTGCCCCATACCTTGCGCACCGTGCGATTCGGATTCGCCAGCGCGGCGATAACGGCGTGACGCCCCCAGAAGCGTGGGCGGCTGCCGGGCGGCTGCGAGGGACGGTGACTGCGACGGGCCATGGATCGTATTTCCGCTGGAACAGGAGAGGATTGCCGGGGCTTTGATCGGCGCGGCGCCGTGCGGCAAGAGGTTTTCGCGGACAATGCGCACCGAATACGCGTCAACACGTTGACACCGCGCCTGTGCTTCGGCATTGGGCGCCCTCGCTTTGACGAAGCGGCCCCATTGGAAGGGTGGCCGAGTGGTTAAAGGCAGCAGACTGTAAATCTGCCCACGCAAGTGTACGCTGGTTCGAATCCAGCCCCTTCCACCAGCGGCCCGGCGAGGCAACTCCCCCCGACAGCAGAGACAGATCACGCGCCGCGCGCCGCAGTGGCTCGCGCGTTGTTCGCAACTCGCATCAACGATGTGGAGGAAATGGAGCGGGTAACGGGAATCGAACCCGTGTATTCAGCTTGGAAGGCTGCTGCACTACCATTGTGCTATACCCGCATCGCGGTTGCGCCTGCCACAGCAACGCCGCATCGGTCAACCGGCTCCGCATATCCTTCACGGGATGCTTACCATTCTCGTGGCACATCCTGCCGCGAAGATGCTGCACCAACCGATCATCGTCCGCGCGGCGAACGTCCGCCCCGCTTCCGCCGTATCGCATGGCGTGGGGCTGGCCGGCTTGGCGGGGATGATCGCGTGGATCGCGGTCGCGCGGCATTACGGGATGGACGGGCCTTATGCGGCGCTGGTCAACGTGCTGGCC
>JASGGR010000207.1:0-5077 GCA_047602705.1 Sphingomonas bacterium
CTACCGCCCCAGCAGCACCCGCGCCTGACCGGCGATCTGCGCCAGCATCGCGGCATTGGGGGCGGGCGCATGGCGCGCGCGGTCCACCAGCGCCTTGAACTGCGTGACGCGCGGGGCATTGGCGCCCAGCCATTGCTCGACCAGCTTGCCCGGATCGGTCTTGCCCGCCCGGCCGAGGAAATCGAGGCGCAATTGCTGGAAATCGCGCGCCAGCCCGGCGATCAGCAGCCGTTCCCACGGATCGCTGGAGGTGATGCGCGCCGCGTTGGTCTGCGCCCAGTCCAGCCCCAGCGCCTGCCCGAGGCGGGTGAATGCGCGCGTCACCTTGATCTCGTCGAGCTTCTCCCGCTCGGCGAGGTCGGCGAGGCCCACCGCGCCGTCCAGCTCGAACACGCGCACCACCCTGGCCACCAGCGAGGCCGGCGCGCCGGACGCCTCCAGCGATGCGGCGATGCGGCTGCTCTGCGCGCGCGCTTCCTCCAGCAGCAGGTCGCTGGTCTGCGCATCGAGGCTGGAGACGCCCTTGCCGATTCGCTTCAGCACCGCTTCCGGGGCGGTGCCGGGCGCCGTGACGCGCAGCAGGTCCGCGATCTGCGAGCGCGTCGCCGCCGCCACCTCGTCGAACAGGGCGAGGCGGCCGGATTCCGGCATCGCGGTCGTCTCGATCTCGCGCCACAGGGCGGGGAGGTCGAACAACCGCTCCACCACCACGAACATCGCGGCGATGTCGGAAAGGGCGGCGCCTTCCTCCTCGCCCAGCTCGAACGGGTGGAGCACGCCGATGCGATTGACGATGCGATTGGCGAGCTTGGTCGCCACGATCTCGCCGCGCAGCCGGTGCTGGTCGATCGCCTTGCCGAACTTCTCGCGCATCGCGGTGGGGAAGGCGGCATGGAGATCGCCCTTCATCGCATCGTCGACCGCGAGCGGGGCGTTCTCGATCGCATCCTGAAGCGCGAGCTTCGCGGTGGCGAGCAGCACGGCCAGCTCCGGCCGGGTCAGCCCGCGTCCCTCGATGCCGCGGCGGAGCAGCTCGTCGTTGGCGGCCAGCCCCTCCACCTTGCGGTCGAGCCGTCCGGCATCCTCGAACATCTCGATCACGCGGACGTAGCTGGGCAGGGCGCTCGCGCCGCCGCCCTCGGCGATCGACAGCGCCAGGGTCTGGAGGCGGTTGTCCTCCAGCACCAGATGCGCCACGTCGTCGGTCATCGTGCCGAGCAACACGTTGCGATCGTCGAACGACAGGCGCTTCTCCATCATCTCGCGATTGAGCGCGATCTTGATGTTCACCTCGTTATCCGAGCAATCGACGCCGGCGGAATTGTCGATGAAGTCGGTGTTGATGCGCCCGCCGCGTGCGGAGAAGGCGATGCGCGCCGCCTGCGTCACGCCGAGGTTGGCGCCTTCGCCCACCGCGATCGCGCGCAGATCCTCTGCATCGACGCGCAGGCGATCGTTCGCCGGATCGCCCACCGTGGCGTTATTCTCGGCCGCCGCCTTGATATAGGTGCCGATGCCGCCGAACCAGATCAGGTCCACCGGGCTTTTCAGGATGGCGGAGATCAGCGCCGTCGGCTCGATCTCCTCCGCCGCGATATCCAGCGCGGCGCGCACTTCCGGCGTCAGCCTGATCGACTTGGCGCTGCGCGGGAACACGCCGCCGCCCTTCGAGATCAGCGCCTTGTCGTAATCGTCCCAGCTCGAGCGCGGCAGCGCGAACAGGCGCGCGCGCTCCTCCCAGCTTTTCGCGGGATCGGGATCGGGATCGAGGAAGATGTGGCGATGGTCGAACGCCGCCACGATCTTCAGCGTCTTGCTGAGCAGCATCCCGTTGCCGAACACGTCGCCGGACATGTCGCCGCAGCCGACGACGCGGATCGTCTCGGTCTGCACGTCCACCCCGCGCTCCGCGAAATGGCGCTGCACCGAAACCCATGCGCCCCTGGCGGTGATGCCCATCGCCTTGTGGTCGTAGCCGTGCGAGCCGCCCGAGGCGAACGCGTCGCCCAGCCAGAAGCCGTGATCGAGCGCGATGGCGTTGGCGACGTCGCTGAACGTCGCGGTGCCCTTGTCGGCGGCGACGACGAAATAAGGGTCGTCCCCGTCATGCACCACGACGCCGTTCGGGTGTACCACCTTGCCGCCGACGATATTGTCGGTGATCGACAGGAGCGTGCGGATGAAGATGCGATAGCTCTCCGTGCCCTCCGCCAGCCATGCGTCGCGATCGACCGCCGGATTGGGGAGCTGCTTGGGATAGAAGCCGCCCTTCGCGCCGGTCGGCACGATCACGGCGTTCTTCACGCGCTGGGCCTTCATCAGGCCGAGGATCTCGGTGCGGAAATCGTCCCGCCGGTCGGACCAGCGCAGGCCGCCGCGCGCTACCGGCCCGGCGCGCAGGTGGATGCCCTCGACGCGCGGGGAATAGACCCACACCTCGCGCCACGGCAGCGGGGCGGGGAGGCCGGGGATCTTCGCGCTGTCGAGCTTGAAGGCGAGCGCCTCGCGCCCCGCGTCGGTGAAGGCGTTGGTGCGCAGCGTCGCCTCGATCACCGAACGGCAGGCGCGCAGAATGCGGTCGTCGTCGATCGCGCTCACGGCTTCGAGGCCGGCGGCGATCTCCGCCTCGATCGCTGCCGCGTCGCCCTTCGCGCCCGGCTGGTGGCGCAGCGTGAACAAAGCGATCAGCGCGCGGGTCACGCCCGGCGCGCGGGCCAGCGCATCGACCACGGTGGCGAGGCCATAGCTCATCCCCGCCTGCCGCAGATAGCGGAACCAGGCGCGCAGCAGCACCACCGACGCGGGCGCCAGGCCCACGTCGATCATCAGGCGGTTGAACGCGTCATTCTCCGCCTCGCCCTTCAGCACGGCGGCGATCGCGCCCTCCAGCACCTCCTTGTCGATCGCATCGGTCGCGCCGGTGGCTTCCAGCGCGAAATCGTGGACGTGGCTGTCGCTTTCCTCGCGCATCCGCGTCGGCCATTCGCCGATCACGCGGAAGCCGAAATTCTCCAGCACCGGCACCGCGTCCGACAGCGCCAGCGCGCCGTTGCATTTGTAGATCTTCAGCCGCCGCTCGTCGCCGCCAGCCGCGGGATAGAGCAGCACCTGCCGGTCGTCCGGCCCG
Source organism: Sphingomonas bacterium (assembly GCA_047602705.1). Taxonomy (GTDB): domain Bacteria; phylum Pseudomonadota; class Alphaproteobacteria; order Sphingomonadales; family Sphingomonadaceae; genus Sphingomonas. Next base: position 3,128 of record JASGGR010000207.1, read on the forward strand.
CTCAGCTCGGCGAGGCGCAGCACGTCCTCGGCCGCTTCCTCCGGGGTGCTGCCGGTGCGATAGCTGGCCGGGAAGGCCGCCGCCCAGCGCAGCGAGAGCCGCGCGGCGCGCGCCGGGGGCACATGCTCGGCCAGCGCGGCTTCCACGTCGCGCACCCAGCCGCGCACCATCTTCTCGAGCTGCGCGTCCAGCGCATCGGCATCGGGCAGCTTGCCCGAGGCGCGCAGATCGACGGTGTAGAGGATCAGCACGGTGTTGCCGTCCTCCATCGCCACCGTCCAGTCCAGCATCGCGCCGCCGGCGGCATTGGCGATCATCTCCCCGATGGCGACGCGGCGCGCGGTGGTCAGCTCGTCACGCGGCAGCCAGACGAAGCCGAACATCTGCCGGCCCAGCGGCGAGCGCACCAGCACCAGCTTCGGACGCGGGCGATCGGCGATGCTCATCGCGGTCAGCGCCAGCCGCTCCAGCGATTCGGGATCGAAGGCGATCACCAGATCGTGCGGCAGCGCGCTCATCGCATGGGTCAGCGCCTTGCCGGTGTGTCCGGCGGGATCGAAGCCGAACTTCGCCTCCAGATCGGCGAGCCGCTGGCGCAGCACGGGCACCGCGCGGGGCGGCGCGGCCAGCGCGGCGCTGGTCCACAGGCCCGCGTGGAGCGAAAGGCCGACGGTCTTGCCGCCCTCCACCACCGGCACCGCGATCAGATCGAGCGGCACGCGGCGATGGACTTGCGAGATCACGCTGGATTTCAGCAGCAGCGGCGCCTCGCCGCCGCCCTTCGCGAACCATTCGAGCGCCAGCTCGCGCGAGCGTTCGGCCAGCAGGGAGGCGGTGTGCCGGGTGCGCGCGATGCCCAGCGCCTCATGGCCCTTCCGCCCGTCGGCATACCAGCGCTCATGGCCCAGCAGCGTGAAGTGACGATCGAGGAACCAGCGCATCAGCGTGGCACCCTCGCTCGATCCGCCGGTATCCTCGATCGCGCCGGCGTCCGAGGCGAGCGTCGCCTGCATCGCGCGCCAGTCCGCGACGGCGGCGCGGACATCGGCCAGCGACGTTTCGATATCGGCGGTCAGGTCGCGACGCTCGCGCGCATCGGCGCGCTGCATCTCGATATAGATCATCGATTCCCGCGCGCCGTCCGCGTCGGACACGCCCTTCAGCAGGCCGTCCGCGCCGCGCGTGACGGCGATCACCGGGTGGATGATGCGGTCGATCGCGATATCGTGCGCCCCGATCGCCGCGGCGATCGAATCCACCAGGAAGGGCATGTCGTCATTGACGATCGCCAGCCGCTGCCGCCGCGCGCCTGCGTCGCCGGGAAGCTGCTCCAGCGCGATCGCCACGGTGCCGGGAAGCCGCCGCTCGGCGGTCGCGGCAAGGAAGGCGGCGGCCTCCGCTTGTTCGGCCGGACCAAAGCCCTGAAGCTCACCCGGCAATGCGCGTTGGGTGAGGCGGGCGGCGAGCGCTTCGGACAGCGCCTTGAGCGATGCTTTCGACATGGGCGGATGCTATGCGCCTTGCCGTTGGAAGGCTCAAGGCTTGTTCCCGTTGCTACAAATTTCCGCCCGGAAAGATAAGAAAATTTCGCGGTTTACGTAGCGGCGGGCAACGAACGTTCGATCGTTGCGATCGCCCGCGCCGCCGCGCTGATTCTGGCGGCCGGACGTGCGCGGAAATTCGATTTCGGGACGTGGCGCGACGTGGCCGGGTCCGTGCGCGTCGAAGGCATGGAGATGGCCTTGAGCAGCCTGCTCCCGACCGGAATCCCGCGCCCTCAATCGAGCGCGGCGAGCGCCTTGCTGGCCAGACGCGCGTCCGCCACCGCGCCCAGCACGTCCACGCCATTTTCGGTGGCGCGCGCGACGAGCACGACGATGTCCCCGGTCGCCACGCCCGTCTCGATCGCGACATGCGCGATCGCGGCGCGGTTCGCGGCCGGGGCGGCGG
>JASGGR010000208.1:0-5068 GCA_047602705.1 Sphingomonas bacterium
GCGCGAGCGCGAGCCTGCGGTCGGCGGCCTCCAGCGCGGCCTTGTTCTCGCGCAGTTCCTCCTCCGCCATGGCGCGAAGCTCGGCATCGGCGTCGCCGGTCATCAGCGACAGGCTGTCCGCCTCCTGCCGCAACCGCCGCACCTCCGCCGCCGCGACCGCGACCGGCTCAAGCTCGGCATATTCCTTCGACACCTGAACGAAGCGCTCGCCGGAAAGGTCGCCGGTCGCCATCAGCGCGGCCAGCTCGTCCCGCCGCGCCTCGATCTGCCGGATCGGTCGATCGAGATGGGGTCATGCGCCGGTGCGCTGCCCGAAGATCGCGCGCGCCCGGTTGCCCCGGCAAAGCCCTCGTCGAGCGCGAAGCCGTGCGCCGCGCATTGTCGCGCACGTCGAGCGAGACGATCGCGCGGGCTTGCCCCATCGCCTTGTTGAAGCGCCCGGGGAGAGCCGGTCACGAACAATTCGGCCGCGATGCGCAGCCGCAGGGCGCGGCGAGAGCCACGGCGTATCCTCGCGCCGCGGTTTTCCCGACCCCGGCCACGTCCGGCGCTCGCCTCCGGCTCCGCCAGCAGCATCGCCAGCCGCTCGACGCCCGCCGCCCAGCCGACGCCCGCCGTCGCCGGGCCGCCGAGATTCTCGACCAGCCCGTCATAGCGCCCGCCGCCGAGCACCGTGCCCTGCGCGCCGAGCCGGTCGGTGACGAACTCGAACGCGGTGTGGCGATAATAATCCAGCCCGCGCACCAGCCGCGCGTCGCGGGTCCATGGCACGCCCGCCGCGTCCAGCCCGCGCGTGACGCTCTCGAAGAAGGCGCCGGCCTCTGCGGTCATGAAATCGTCGATGCCGGGGGCGGCGTCGGCGATCGGGCGGTCGCGCGGGTCTTTCGAATCGAGGATGCGCAGCGGATTCTTGTCGAGCCGCGTCACGCTGTCCTCGGAAAGATCGCCGCGATGCTTCCCGAAATGCGCGACCAGCGCATCGCGCCACGCATCGCGCGTCGCCGCGTCGCCGAGCGTGTTGAGCCGCAGCGTCACCCCGTCGGCGATGCCCAGCTCGTGCAGCAACTGGTCCGCCAGGCACAGCAATTCCACGTCGGCGGAAGGCTCCGGCGCGCCCAGTATCTCCGCGTCGATCTGGTGGAACTGGCGGTAGCGGCCCTTCTGCGGCCGCTCGTAGCGGAACACCGCGCCGGACGTGGCGAGCCTGATCGGCGCGAACTGCTGCCAGCCTTCGGTGATATAGGCGCGCGCGATGCCGGCGGTGAACTCCGGCCGCAGCGTCAGCGAATCCCCGCCCTTGTCGGGGAAGGTGTACATCTCCTTCGACACCACGTCGGTCGTCTCGCCGATCGAGCGGGCGAACACCTCCGTCGCCTCGAACACGGGCACCTCGACCCGGCCGAAGCAATAGAGCTTCCGCAGGTGATCGAACGTGTCGAGCACATGGGCGAACCGGCGCTGCTCCGCGCCGAAGATGTCCTGCGTGCCGCGCACGCGATTTGGGGTCTGGATACGGGCCATAAGAAGGGCGGGTATCTACGGCGCGGACCTGCAATCGGCAACTTGATATCCGTGGCGTTCCGTCACCCCGAGACCGGGGCGGGGGATCGACGCCCCCGCCTTTTTTCGTCATGCCGGACCTGATCCGGCATCCAGAGTCTTGGGCGATGACGTTTGCGGCTCCGGATGCCGGATCAGGTCCGGCATGACGATCAGGTGTGAGAAACGGCGCATATGACCACGCGGAACCACAAGTGGCAGGTCGGACGGCATGTCGCGCCGCTGCGCTTCATCGCCTTCCTTGCGATCATGGCGGCGGTGGGCGTCGCGGCGGGGTTGTTCGGCGGTTTCGTCCGCGGACGGGCGCTGATGATCGGGTTCGACGCGGGCGCGATCGCCTTCCTCGCCTCGCTCTGGCCGCTGCTCGACGATGCGAGCGCGGACATGCGTGCGCGGGCGGCGGCGAACGACGCCAATCGCGCCGGGCTGCTCGCGCTCACCGGGCTGGTGATGATCGTGATCCTCGTGGTGGTGGCGAGCGAGCTGATGGAACGGCCTTCCGCCCCGATCATCACCATGATCGTCGTCACGCTGGCGCTGGCGTGGCTGTTCTCGAACACCGTCTATGCGCTGCACTATGCCCATGTCTTCTACAGCGCGGATGGGGGTAAGGACGCGGGCGGGCTGGACATCCCCGGCTGCCCCGAGCCAGATTATTGGGACTTCATCTATTTCTCCTTCACGATGGGCATGACGTTCCAGACGTCCGACATCGGGCTTTCGTCGCGGCGGATGCGGCGGGTGGCGATCGGGCATTGCCTTGCCGCCTTCGTGTTCAACATCGGCGTGCTGGCCTTCTCGATCAACGTGCTGGGCAGCTCCGGCGGGCATTGAGCGGAGCGGCCGCGGGCGCTAGCGTCGGTTTTTTGCATGAAAGACCGTTGATGATCCGCAGCGCCATTGCCGTCCTCCTGCTCTCCGCCGCGCCGGTTGCGGCGCAGGTTCCTCCCGGCAATTCCGCGCCGCAGCCCGTGCCCATCGTCGATACGATCCCGGAGGCGCGCGACGTGGCCTATCCGGGGACGATGGTGGTCAACGTCGACGCCACCGATACGGTGCGCGGCATCCTGCGCGTGAAGCAGACGATCCCGGTGGCAAAATCCGGCCCCTTCACCCTGCTCTTCCCGAAATGGATGCCCGGCGGCCATTCGCCGCGCGCCGAGATCGAGAAGCTCGCCGGGCTGATGATCCGCGCGAACGGCGTATTGGTGCCGTGGACGCGCGATCCGGTCGACGTGTTCGCCTTCCATGTCGACGTGCCGTCGGGCGCGAAGCAGCTCGATCTGGAATTCCAGTTCCTTTCCGCCACCAAGGCGGATCAGGGGCGGATCGCCGTCACCTCGACGATGATAAGCCTCCAGCCCAATTCGGTGAGCCTCTATCCGGCCGGTTATTTCACGCGCCGCATCCCCGTGCGCATGAACGTGACGTGGCCTGTGGGGTGGACGGCGGCGGGCGCCCTGCGCGGCAAGCCCACCGGCACCGGGGGCAACACCTGGGCCTATGAGCCGACCAATTACGAGATACTGGTCGATTCGCCGATGCTCGCCGGGCGCTACGGCCGGGTGATCCCCCTGAGCGACAAGGTGACGCTCAACGTCTTCGCCGACGATCCCGCCGAGCTGGTCGCGACGCCGGCGCAGATCGACGCGCACAAGAAGCTGGTCGATCAGGCGGTGAAGACCTTCGCGTCGCAGCATTACGACCATTATGATTTCCTGCTCTCGATCACCGACCGGCTCGGCGGGATCGGGCTGGAGCATCATCGCAGCTCAGAGGACGGCGTGACGCCGGGCTATTTCACGAAATGGGACGATGGCCCCGGCCGCCGCAACCTGCTGCCGCACGAATATACCCATAGCTGGAACGGCAAGTTCCGGCGCGGTGCGGACCTGTGGACGCCCGATTTCCGCATGCCGATGCGCGGATCGCTGCTGTGGGTCTATGAAGGGCAGACGCAATTCTGGGGCTATGTGCTCCAGGCGCGTTCCGGGCTGGTGTCGAAGCAGGACACGCTCGATCAATATGCGGCGATCATGGCGAATTACGATTCGCAGCCCGCGCGCCACTGGCGCGATCTGGCGGACACCACGCTCGATCCGATCATCGCGAACCGCAAGCCCAAGGGCTGGCTGAGCTGGCAGCGCAGCGAGGATTATTACAACGAGGGCCTGCTCGTGTGGATGGACGTCGATTCGCTGCTGCGCGAGCAATCGGGCGGCAAGAAGTCGATCGACGATTTCGCCCGCGCCTTCTTCGGGATGCGCGACGGCGACTGGGGCGAGCTGACCTATACGATCGACGACGTGGCCGCGACGCTGAACGCGATCCAGCCGTGGGACTGGAAGGCCTATCTGGTGAAGCGGCTGACCGAACATGCCGAAGGCGCGCCGATCCAAGGCTTTGAGCGGAACGGATATCGCCTGATCTACACCGACAAGCCGACGCCCTCTTTCAGCTCGGACGAAAAGACGCGCAAGACGGTGAACCTCACCTATTCCGGCGGCCTGACCATCGGCGAAGGCGGGGCGGTGACGGGCGTGACGTGGGACGGCGCGGCCTTCCGGGCGGGGCTGACGGTCGGCACGACGATCACGGCGGTCAACAACGAAGGCTATTCGCCCGAACGGATCAAGGCGGCGATCGCGGCGGCGCAGGGGAACCGCGCGCCGATCACCCTGCTGGTGCGCAAGGGCGAGGAATTTCGCACGGTTACGCTCGACTGGCACGACGGCCTGCGCTACCCGCGCCTCGAAAAGATCGGCACCGGAGAGGGTGGGCTGGACAGGCTGCTGGCGCCGCGCTGAACAGCGGCCTTGAAACAAAGAAGGAAGATATGCGCATCGACCTGATCCCCACGGGCAAGAACCCGCCCGAAGATCTGAACGTCATCATCGAGGTGCCGCTGGGCGGCGAGCCTGTGAAATATGAGTTCGACAAGGCATCCGGCGCGTTGTTCGTCGATCGCATCCTGCATACGCCGATGCGCTATCCGGCGAACTACGGCTTCGTGCCGCACACCCTGTCGCCGGACGGCGATCCGCTGGACGCGCTGGTGATCTCCCGCTCGCCGTTCATCCCCGGCTGCGTCGTGCGCGCGCGCCCGATCGGCGTGCTCAACCTCGAGGACGAGCATGGCGGCGACGAGAAGCTGATCTGCGTGCCGGTGGACACCACCTTCCCTTATTATTCGGACGTCGGCGAGCGGCAGGACCTGCCCTCGATCGTGCTCCAGCAGATCGAGCATTTCTTCACCCACTATAAGGATCTCGAGTCCGAGAAGTGGGTGCGCATCGGCAATTGGGGCGATGCGGCCGACGCGCGGCAGATCGTGGAGGAAGCGATCGCGCGCGCAAACGACGCGAAGAAGGCGTGATGTCCGGCGGGCCGCCTGTCCCTTGACGGACGGGCGGCCCGCTGCTCAGCCCGGGCGGTGGGAGGCGCGCTTCCGTCGCCCCGGCACCTTCGGAGGCGCGCGCCGCGCCGCCTCCAGCGCCAGCGCGGCCCA
>JASGGR010000209.1:0-5038 GCA_047602705.1 Sphingomonas bacterium
TGCGCCGATCCGCGCCGCCCCACCGCGCGCGCGCGGGCGAGGTGGTGATCCACCTGCCGCCGCATCGTCCGCGCCTCGCGCACCACCGTTTCGGCGAGGTCGTCCGCATTGGCGGTGGCGGCGTTCATGATGACGGTGAGCGGCGTCTTGAGCGCATGGGCGAGATTGCCCGCGTGGCGCCTCGCCTCCTCCGCCTGCACCTCGTTATGCGCCACCAGCGCGTTCAGCTCATGGACCAGCGGCGCGACCTCGACCGGCATGTCGCCGGAAATGCGGTTGATCTTGCCGCCGCGCATCTTCGCGATCTCCAGCCGCAATTTGCGCAAGGGGAGCAGGCCGTAGAAGGTCTGCAACGCCGCCAGCACGATCAGCCCCAGCCCCAGCAGCAGGAAGCTGCGCACGAGCGTCCGCCGCAGCACGTCGATCTGCGCGTCCAGCCCGGCGCGGCTCTGCGCCACCTGGAAGCGCCAGTGGACGCTGGAGCGCGGCAGCGTCACGTCGCGTTCCACGATGCGCAGCTTCTCGTCCGCGAACTGGTCGCTGTCATAGACATGGACGTTGCGGTCGTTGTGCTGCGCCCCGTAAGCGAGCTGGCGATCCCATAGCGAGCGGGAGGGGAACGGCTCCCGCCCCCTCGCCGAAACCTGCCAGTAGAGGCCCGAATAGGGTTCCAGAAAGCGCTGGTCGGCCGGCTCTCGGTTGAAGATCACCTCGCCTTCCGGCCCGATCTCGGCCGAGACGAGCAGGGATTGCAGGACATATTCGAGCTGGTCGTCGAAATTGCGCGTGACGGCGCTCACCAGCACGCGATCGAGCGCCAGCCCCCCGCCCGCGAGCAGCAGGAGAATCCACGCCGCCGCGACCAGGATCATGCGCCGCGTCAGCGATCCGGTGCGGCGGATCGCGCGCGGCCTTTCCGGCGCCTCTTCCGTCATCGGCTCAGCCAGCCGGGTCCTCCAGGCTATAGCCCAGCCCGCGGATCGTGGTGATCACGTCCTGCCCCAGCTTCTTGCGGATGCGCGTGACGAACACTTCGATCGTATTGGAATCGCGATCGAAATCCTGATCGTAGATATGCTCGATCAGCTCGGTGCGGCTCACCACCTTGCCCTTGTGGTGGAGCAGGTAGCTCAGCAATTTATATTCCTGCGCCGTCAGCTTCACCGGCTCGCCCGCGCGCGTCACCTTGCCCGAACGCGTATCGAGCCGCACGTCGCCGGCCGTCAGCTCCGACGAGGCGTTGCCGGAGGCGCGGCGGATCAGCGCGCGCAGGCGGGCGATCAGTTCCTCGGTCTGGAAGGGCTTGGCGACATAATCGTCCGCGCCCGCATCCAGCCCGGCCACCTTGTCCGACCAGCTGTCACGCGCCGTCAGGACCAGGACGGGCATCGTCTTGCCCTCCTTGCGCCAGCGGTCCAGCACGGTCAGCCCGTCGATCTCCGGCAGGCCCAGATCGAGGACCACCGCGTCATAGCTTTCGGTGGAGCCGAGGAAATGTCCCTCCTCGCCATCGGTGGCGAGGTCGATCGCATAGCCGGCGCCCTCGAGCGTGTTCTTCAGTTGCTGGCCGAGATTCGGCTCGTCTTCGACGATCAGGACGCGCATATTGTCTCCCTATTGGATCACGTTATCATTGATGCAGGCGCGAGGGAATTCCGCCGCCTCAGCGCCCGGTGCGGCCGATCACCTGCCCGGTCCGGCCATCCACGTCGACCCAGATCACCTTGCCGTCACGCAGGAACTTCAGCGTGTAGACGCCGCTCGGCAGCTCCAGGTCGAAGCCGATATATTGCGCCCCCTTCATCGTCGGCACCACGCGGCGCTCGATCTCCTTGAGCGGAAGGATGCGTCCCTCGCGCGTGGCTGCCCATGCCGCGCTCGCCTCACGCCCCTGATCCGCCCTCGCCGCGACGGCGGGCACGGCCATGCAGAGCAACAGCAGTGAAACGATCGCGATCCTCATTGTGGAACGCGGCATAGTGCCGGGGGATTGAACAGCCTGTGAACGCCGGCGCGCGCGCGTCCGCTCACGTCTTCATCTTCTCCAGCAGGGCCTTCACCTCCTGGCTGCGCCCGCGCGGCAGGATCAGGATGTCGTCCCCGCTCGCCACCACGATCAGATCGTGGACGCCCAGCAGAGCGACGCGCGCGCGATCGCTGTTGACGAGGCAGCCGGTGCTCTCCAGCGCGGTCACGTCGCCCTGGAAGACGTTGCCGTCGTCGTCGCGCATGCTGATCGCATGGAGCGCGTCCCAGCTTCCCACGTCGTTCCAGCCCATCGTGACGGACACGACCGCGACGCGCGAGGCCCGCTCCATCACGGCGTAATCGATCGATTCGGCCCGCGCGGCGGCGAAGGCGTCGGCGTCTGGCATCACGCGCGCGCCCTCGCGCCGCGCCCGCGTCACCGCGCGCTCCACCGCGTCCAGCATCTCCGGCTCATAGGCGCGGAGCGCGTCCAGATAGGCGTCGGCGCGGAACAGGAAGATCCCGCCGTTCCATACATGCCCGCCTTCCGCCAGCATCGCCTTCGCCGTCTCGAGCGGCGGCTTTTCAACGAAGCGGTCGACGCGGTGGACGCCGGGGGCCACCTCCTCGCCGGCGCGGATATAGCCATAGCCCGTCTCGGGCGCGTCCGGCGTGATGCCGAAGGTGATGAGCCATCCCTCCTCCGCCAGCGGCAGGGCCTGCCCGATCGCGGCATGGAAGGCGGGGACATCGGCGATGACATGATCGGAAGGCATCACCAGCAGCAATGCTCCCGGCTCCTCCGCCGCCAGCGCCGCGAGCGCGATGGCCGGGGCGGTGTTGCGCCCCATCGGCTCCAGGATCAGGGCGCGCGGCGGCACGCCGATCGCGCCCAGTTGCTGCTCCACCAGCCCGGCATGGCCGGTGCTGGCCACCACGATCGGGGCGGAGAAGCGCGCGTCCCTGACACGCGCGGCGGTGAGCTGGAGCATCGTATGCTCGGCCGTGAGCGCCAGCATCTGCTTCGGCATTTCCGGGCGGGACTTCGGCCAGAGCCGCGTTCCCGCGCCGCCTGAGAGGATTACGGGGATGATCTGGGCGGGCTTGGTCATTGGTTCTCCGGATTCGACGGTGCTTCATTGCAAGGACGATGCAGCGCCGCAATGGTTTCAGCCCTTTCAGCCTTTGTTTGCCATTTGATGCGATCAGGTGTCGGCACAGCTTACACATGCGATCGGATGCGGGCGAAATGATAAGGGTTTTCAGGCATCATCTGCCCAATGCGGTGCTGCTGCTGGGCATGCTGGACCTGTTGCTGCTGCTCGCCGCGGCCGAGGCGGGATGGGAAATCCGCGCCTGGCAGATCGGCATGGCCGCCGGCCCGGTCGTCTCGCGGTTGCCGCAGCTCGCGGGGTTCGCGGCGGCGCTGATGATCGCGATGATCGCCGTCGGGGCCTATCAGGCGGACGTGCTGGTCTCGATCCGCCAGGCCGCGATGCGGCTGATGGTGGCGGTGGCGCTGGGCGTGCTGTTCCTGTCCGTGCTGTTCTTCGTCCTGCCCTCGTTCAGCCTGTGGCGGTCGAACCTGTTCTACGCGATGCTGTTCGCGATCCTGGGGCTGGGGCTGGTGCGCGTGCTGTTCGGCGGGCTGCTGGGCAGCGAGCGGTTCAAGCGGCGGATCGTGGTGCTGGGCGCGGGCGCGCGCGCCGAGCGGCTGGCGGTGCTGGAGCGGCAGCCGGGATCGACCTTCGTGATCGTGGGCTATGTCGCGATGGGCGAGCCGGAGAAGCGGGTCGCGCAGGCGATCGCCCGCGATGCGATCCACAATCTCGCGGATCATGTCGTCAACCTGAAGGCGTCCACGGTGGTGCTGGCGATCGAGGAGCGCCGCAACGCGCTGCCGCTGAAGGACCTGCTCCGCATCCGCACGACGGGCGTGCAGGTGGACGAATTCTCCGCCTTCATCGAGCGGGAGACGGGGCGGATCGATCTCCAGACCGTCAACCCGTCCGCCCTGATCTTCTCCGACGGCTTCTCCTCCGGCCGGATGCTGACCGGGATCGTCAAGCGCGCGTTCGACATCCTGGCCAGCCTGATCCTGCTCGCCTTCGCCCTGCCCCTGATCCTCGTCACGGTGATCGCGATCAAGCTGGAGAGCAAGGGGCCGGCCTTCTACCGCCAGCGCCGCGTCGGCCTGTTCAACGAGCCGTTCGACATCCCGAAGCTGCGCTCGATGCGCCAGGATGCGGAGGTCGCGGGAAAGGCGGTATGGGCGGCGGAGCAGGACCCGCGCATCACCCGCGTCGGCCGCTTCATCCGCAAGGTGCGGATCGACGAGCTGCCGCAATGCTGGAGCGTGCTGAAGGGCGAGATGAGCTTCGTCGGCCCGCGCCCGGAACGCCCGCAATTCGTCGCCGATCTGGAGCGCGAGCTGCCCTATTATGCGGAACGCCACATGGTGAAGCCGGGCATCACCGGCTGGGCGCAGATCAACTATCCTTATGGCGCATCCATAGAAGACGCCCGCAACAAGCTGGAATACGATCTTTATTACGCGAAGAATTATTCCCCCTTCCTCGATCTGCTGATCCTGTTGCAGACCTTGCGGGTGGTGCTGTGGCCCGCCGGCGCGCGGTGACATGCAGCCATCCGTGATCCTGTGGAGCCACGCGCTCGCCGCATTGCTGTTCGGCGCGCTGGCGCTCGGCCAGTTCCACCAGCATCGCGCCGGCCTGCCGCGCGGCGCGCTGGTGACGGCGCTGGCCGCGACGGCCCTGTGGGCGCTGGCGGTGGCCGGGATCGGATCGGGCGACGTCGCGACGCGCATCGCGGAGGGCGCGCGCAACCTCGCCTGGCTCGCCTTCCTCTTCGCGCTCTCGCGCGGGAACGTGCCGCTGCGCAACCGCCGATGGCTGGCCTGCGTCTATGTCGCCTGCGCGCTGGTGACGGCGCTGACGATGGTGCAGGCCGTGGCGGAGGCCTCCGCGACGCTGGACGGGCCGCAAGGCGCCGCAATGGCGGAGAGGATCGCCGCCACGCGGCAGATGCTCGGAATGCTGGGCAGCACCAG
>JASGGR010000210.1:0-5033 GCA_047602705.1 Sphingomonas bacterium
GGCCGCCGGGCTGGACGGTCTGCGCCCCGCGCAGACGCCGCGCGACATGGTGTCCGGCACGGTCGGCTGGCGTTCCGGCGAAGCTTCGCTCTCCACCACCTTGCGCTATATCGCCGCCCAGTTCGACGACGACCAGAACCGCAACCGGCTCCGCCCCGCGACCACGCTGGATGCGGTGGCGACCCTGCCGCTCTCCCGCGCGCTGACCATCGAGGCGCGCGGCGAAAACCTGTTCGACGCGCGCGTGGAAGCCGGGATCAGCGGCGCGAGCATCGTCGAGCTGGCCAGTCCGCGCACCCTGTGGATCGGGTTCCGCTATCGGATGCGCTGATCCTTCGCTACGCTGCCCCGAAACGAACGGAGGGGCGGATGCCGCATTACGGGGATTTCCAGACACAGATCTACGGCGCGGGCCTGTCCGGCGTGCTGCCGACGCTGCCGGTGGATTTCGCGACCCTCAAGGCGCGCGCGGAAGCCGCGATGCCGCCGTCCGTGCTCAATTACGTGCAGGGCGGCTGCGGCGACGAGCATACGCAGGACGAGAACGCCCGCGCCTTCCACCATTGGGGCATGGTGCCGCGGATGATGGTGGATTGCACCAACCGCGACCTTTCGATCGAATTGTTCGGGCAAAAGCTCGCCTCTCCCCTGTTCATGGCCCCGATCGGGGTGACGGGGATCGTCACGCAGGACGGGCATGGCGATCTCGCGGCGGCGCGCGCCTCGGCGATGACCGGCGTGTCCTTCTGCGCCTCAACGCTCGCCAACGATCCGCTTGAGGATGTGGCGAAGGCATGCGGCGACACGCCTGCCATGTTCCAGCTCTACACCCCGCGCGACAAGGATGTGGCCGCCAGCCTCGTCGCGCGCGCGGAGGCTGCGGGCTACAAGGCGATCGTCGTCACGCTCGACACCTGGGTGACGGGGTGGCGACCGCGCGACCTGAACGTCTCGAACTTCCCGCAGCTTCGCGGGGCGGTGCTGACCAATTATTTCGTCGATCCCATGTTCCGCAAACTGCTGGCGAAGGCGCCGGAGGAGGATCTCCGCACCGCGATCGGCACATGGGGCGCGACCTTCGGCAAGGTGCTGACGTGGGACGACCTGCCGTGGCTCAAGTCGCTGACGAAGCTGCCGATCGTGCTCAAGGGCATCTGCCACCCCGATGATGCGCGGCGGGCGATCGACGGCGGAGCGGACGGCATCTACGTCTCCAATCACGGCGGACGGCAGGCGAACGGCGGGATCGCCGCGATCGACATGCTGCCGGGCGTCGCGGAAGCGGTGCAGGGCCGCGTGCCGGTGCTGTTCGATTCCGGCATCCGCTCCGGCAGCGACGCGGTGAAGGCGATCGCGCTGGGCGCGGATGCGGTGGGCATCGGCCGCCCTTACGCCTATGGCCTCGCGCTTGGCGGCCCGGAGGGCGCGGCGCATGTGCTGAGATCGATCCTCGCGGAGGCGGATTTGCTGATGGCGGTCAACGGCTATCCCACGCTCGCCGCGGTGCGGGCGGAAGGGGCGAGACGGACGGATCGATAGGCCCTCCCCCGCCCTTGTTGACTTTCCGCCCGCATCCTGTATCAGCCCGCCCGCGTCCGGCAGCTTTATGCCGCCGGACACCGTCCGAGACAGCGGGTGCCGGTTTGCCGGCTTAATCCTCCCGCCGAGACGGGGACAGGATTTCGCCGGCCAGCCCCTTGCGGCGCGCCGGTCTGCCGCGCATCATCAATGCGCGTCTGCTTCCCATTCCCCATCGCTGGACACTTCATGCGCCCGACAGGGCGCATGGGGAAACGCAACCGGGCATGGGCCTGAAAACCCATGCCCAGAACGTGGAGAATGGCATGGATCGTGCTCAAAAGACCGCGGCCGTTGCCGAGCTGAACCGCACCTTTTCCGAGGTCGGCGTGGTGGTCGTCACCCGCAACCATGGAATGACCGTCGCGCAGTCTACCCAACTGCGCAACAAGATGCGGGAAGCCGGCGCGACCTACAAGGTCTCGAAGAACAGGCTTGCCAGAATCGCGCTGGACGGCACCGACTATCTCTCGCTGAGCGACATGCTCACGGGCCCGGTCGGCCTCGCCAGCTCGGTCGACCCCGTCGCCGCGGCGAAGGTGGTGGTCGAGTTCGCCAAGACGACCGACAAGTTCGAGATCGTCGGCGGCGCGATGGGCGCGACGGCGCTGGATGTGGAGGGCGTGAAGGCGCTCGCCAGCCTGCCGTCGCTGGACGAACTGCGTGCCAAGATCGTCGGCCTTCTCGTGGCGCCCGCCACGAAGCTGGCGACCGTCACGCAGGCGCCCGCCGCGCAGATCGCGCGCGTGCTCGCGGCCTATTCGGAGAAGGAGGCCGCCTGATTTCAGGCGGCCCAGTCAAACGAAACCGAACGCCCCGCCCCGGGGCATGGATTTGAAGGAAGTGAACAATGGCAGACCTGAACGCGCTGGTTGACCAGCTTTCCGCGCTGACCGTCCTCGAGGCGGCCGAGCTTTCGAAGCTTCTCGAGGAGAAGTGGGGCGTTTCCGCCGCTGCGGCGGTTGCGGTCGCGGCTCCGGCCGGCGGCGGCGCGGCTGCTCCGGCGGCCGAAGAGAAGACCGAGTTCGACGTGATCCTCACCGGCGACGGTGGCAAGAAGATCAACGTCATCAAGGAAGTCCGCGCGATCACCGGCCTGGGCCTGACCGAGGCGAAGGCGCTCGTCGAAGGCGCGCCGAAGCCCGTGAAGGAAGGCGTGTCGAAGGACGAGGCCGAGAAGGTCAAGAAGCAGCTTGAAGAAGCCGGCGCGACCGTCGAGCTGAAGTAAGCCGCAGCGGGGAAGACGGGCCAAACCGGCCCGCATCCCCGCAAGGCCGGCCGGCGCGGGAAGGCCCGCGTCCGACGAGCCACGGGATTCACTCCCGTGGCGGGCCAGCGAAAAGAAAGGGGCGGTTCCCATATGCGGGAGCCGCCCCTTTTCCTTGTGGTGGCGGGGTTGGTGAGCGTGACAGCTGTCGCCTCAATACCCGCCATGCTTGACCGCTCCGGATGATATCATAAGCTGACATTCATGCCTTATGACGCCGCGACACTCCGTTTCTACTCAGACGAGGCGCCCGTTTACACCGCATCGGGCAAGGACGGTATTAGCCGGCATCTAGAAGGCTTTCTCGCTCTCCTGCGACCCGGTGCGCGCATCCTGGAGTTGGGTTGTGGCCGGGGGCGGGACGCCGAATTCATGATAAACCGCGGGTTCGAAGTGCATCCTACCGATGGTGCGCCGGAGATTGCCGCCAAGGCCGAAGATCGCATCGGTATACCCGTCCGGGTCATGCGATTTGACGAAATCGAAGAGCGGGGTGCGTATGATGCTGTTTACGCGTCTGCATCCCTCCTCCACGTGCCAGTCGATGATTTGCCGGCAGTGCTAGCTAAAATCCACGCGGCCCTGATGCCGGGCGGGTTGCATTTCGCCAGCTACAAAGGCGGAGGAGAGGCTGGCCGGGACCGCTTCGGCCGATATTTCAATTACCTTTCGTACACACAAGCCCTTGAGGCTTATCAGGCCGCAGCATCATGGGCCGATGTCGCCGTGAACGAGACGACGGGTGGCGGTTACGATGGCATCCAAGGGCCTTGGCTCACCATTGTTGCGCGCAAAACCTAAGGCGTCGAAGCCATTTGGGCTTGCCCAGCGTTTACGATCACAGCGTCCGCTTTTCGGTCCGGAATTCCGAGAAGCCGCCACTCCGATTCCCACTCAATCCCCACCACCTCCAACAACATCTTCCAGAGGCCCCGCTACACCCCGCGCCCAAAGATCAGATCATCATGCCACGTCGCTCCGACAAGAAAGCGTCGCTCCCCCACCACCTCGAACCCCTGTTTCGCATAGAAACGCTGCGCCCGCAGGTTGCCGCCATACACGCCGAGCAACACCCGCCGCCGCCCCATCGCGCGCGCATCAGCGAGCGCGCGTTCCATCAGCGCCGGGCCTAAACCCGTGCCGTGCGTCGGAAACAACGCGTAGATGCGCTTCAGCTCGATATCGCCCGGCTGGGGCGCGACCGGCAGGTCGGGGATGGTGAGCACGCTATAGCCGAGCGGGGCCGCGCCGGTGGCGGCCTCGGCCAAGGTCACGACGCTATCGGGATCGCCGATCCATGCGGCGAAGCTGGCGGGGTCGGACTTCGACCCCACATGCGCCACGATATCCGGCCCGTCGAGGATGCCGGCGAACGCCTCCAGGAAGGTCGCGGAGGCGATGAGAGAGCAGGCGGCCGCGTCGGCCGGTCCGGCGCGACGCAGCCGCCAGTCCATGTCAGCCCACGATCTCTTCGGGCTTGAAGAAGAAGGCGATCTCGATCGCCGCATTCTCGTCGCTGTCCGAGCCGTGGACCGAATTGGCCTCGATCGATTCGGCCAGTTCCTTGCGGATCGTGCCCGGCGCGGCATTCTCGGGGTTGGTGGCGCCCATGATGTCGCGGTTGCGCTGCACGGCATTCTCGCCTTCCAGCACCTGCACGACGACCGGGCCGGAGATCATGAAGGAGACCAGATCGTTGAAGAACGGGCGCTCCTTGTGGACGGCGTAGAAGCCCTCGGCCTGCTCGCGGCTCATGTGGATGCGCTTGGAGGCGACGACGCGCAGGCCCGCTTCCTCCAGCATCCTGGTGACCGCGCCGGTCAGGTTGCGACGCGTGGCGTCGGGCTTGATGATCGAAAAGGTCCGGTTCGCGGCCATGACGGTCACGTGCTCCTTGATGGGGATGGTTGGAAAACTGCGCGGCGCTCTAGTCGCGGGCGCGGGAAAGCGCAACAGCGGCGATCAGGCCACTTTCTCCCAGCGCCCGGCGTCGTTCTGCTTCCAGTAGCGCCGCTCCACGCCTTCGCGGCCCTGCAGCGAGCGCCAGGCCGCGCGGGTGGCGCCGATCGATTCCTCGTCGAAGAAATGGAAGGCGCGCTCGAACTCCAGCGCGGCATCACGCCACTGGCCGTCGACCAGGGCGACGTGCCGCGCGCCGTTCGCCGCCGCCACGTCGCCCGCGATCAGG
>JASGGR010000022.1:0-25463 GCA_047602705.1 Sphingomonas bacterium
GCGCTGGCGCTGGCGCCCTGTTGCGCCCGCGCGGCGGCGACCTGCGCATCGGCCGCATGCGCCGCGGCCACGGCCTGATCCAGACGGGCTTTCGCATAGACCCCGTTGTCGTAGAGAGCGCGGATGCGCGCGAGATCCGCATTGGCGCGCGCGGCTTCGGCACGAGCGGCGGCGGCCTGCGCGCCGTAGGCGCCGGTTTCATACCCCAGCCGGGAATCGACGATCATGCCGATGCGCTGGCCCTTGCGCACCACATCCCCCGCCCGCACGGACAGCGAGGCGAGGATGCCCGGTATGCGCGCCAGCACCTCCGCCTGATCGCGCGTGGCGATTTCCGCGCCCACCGCCTTCATGTCGGCTATCTCCCCGGGCTGGAGGCGCAGGGTTTCACCGGCGGGCAGGCCGGACGCAGCCGCTTCCTCGCGCGCCGGCTGACGTCCGCAAGCCGAAAGCGCCAGCGCCAGCGTCGCGCCCGCGAGGCGGAGCCATCCCCGCATGCCGCCCACCTTCCGGGCGCCTAGCCGGCGACCACCGGGAACCCGGCGTCTTTCCATGCGCCGATCCCGCCCGCCAGATGCGTGTCGATCGCGCCCTGCGCCTCCGCGCATCGGTCCAGCGCCTGCGCGGAACGCCGCCCGCCCGCGCATTGCAGCACGACGGTGCGGCCTTCGGGATCGGGAATGTCGCGCGGGGAGAAAGCGGACAGCGGCATGTTCATGGCACCCGGGATGTGGCCGGCCGCGAACTCCCCCTTTTCGCGCACGTCGATCAGGAGCGCGGCGCCGTCCTTCAGCATGGCGTCCAGCTCGGCAGGCCCGATCTCGCGATACGGTTCGCGCTTCCTGAATCCGAACATGCCAGCCTCCTTCAATTTGCGGATTGCATATAACGTGTAATGTTTATATTAATCAATACCGCTAGAGTTGGAGGGATGGCAGATGGACAAGCCGTTGATCGTGGTGCTGGGCGCAGGCCTGGGAGGGACGATCGCCTCCTATGAGATCAAGGCCGCCGTCAAAGGCCGCGCCGATGTGATGACCGTATCGGACACGGACACCTACAGCTTCATCCCGTCCAATCCCTGGGTGGCGGTCCGCTGGCGGGAGCCGGAGGCGATCCGCATCCATCTTCCGCCCGTGTTCGCGAAGAAAGGGATCAGCTTCACCTCCGTCGGCGCGAAGCGGCTCCATGCCGGGGAGAAGCGGCTGGAGCTCAACGATGGATCGTCCATCAATTACGATTATCTCGTAATATCGACCGGCCCGGAACTCGCCTTCGACGAGGTCGAGGGGCTTGGGCCGCAAGGCCATACCGTCTCCATCTGCCAGACCGATCATGCAATGGCCGCCGCGGATGCCTTCGACGCGTTCGTGGAGAATCCGGGGCCGATCGTCGTCGGCGCGGTGCAGGGCGCATCCTGTTACGGGCCGGCCTACGAATTCGCGCTGATCCTGGATACCGAACTGCGCAAGCGCAGGATCCGCGACCGGGTGCCGATGACCTTCGTCACCGCCGAACCCTATATCGGGCACCTCGGCCTGGACGGCGTGGGCGATACCCGCACATTGCTCGAAAGCGTGCTGCGCGATCGCCACATCAAGTGGATCACCAACGCGCGCGTCGCCGGCGTCGATCCCGGCCTGATGCATGTCGAGGAAGTGGGCGAGGAAGGCGCCGTCAGGAAGACGCACGATCTGCCCTTCGGCTTCTCCATGATGCTCCCCGCCTTCCGGGGGGTGCCCGCGATCCGCGACATAGAGGGGCTGACCAATCCGCGCGGCTTCGTCATCGTCGACAGGCATCAGCGCAATCCGGCCTTTCCGGAGATTTTCGCGCTCGGCGTCTGCGTCGCCATCCCGCCCACCGGGCCGACGCCAGTGCCCGTCGGCGTGCCCAAGACCGGCTTCATGATCGAATCCATGTCCACCGCGATCGCCGCCAATCTCGCGGCCATCCTCTGCGGGAAGGAACCGGCCGCCGAAGCCTCCTGGAACGCGGTGTGCCTCGCCGATTTCGGGGACGGCGGCGTCGCCTTTGTCGCCCAGCCCCAGATTCCGCCGCGCAACGTCAATTGGTCGTCCAGCGGCAAATGGGTCCATCTCGCCAAGATCGGCTTCGAGAAATATTTCCTGCGCAAGGTGAGGAAGGGCGAGAGCGAGCCTTTCTACGAGAAGCTGGCCCTGCACGTCATGGGCATCCGCAAACTGCGCTTCTGATCTTCAGGCCACCAGGAAGAGGAGTGGAAGGATGACCCTCGATCGTGCCGTGATGGCTTTCGCCGGATGTGTCGTGCTGCTCGGCGTCGTCCTGTCGCTGACGGTGCATCCGTGGTGGATCGCGCTCACCGTCTTCGCCGGCCTCAACATGATACAGGCCAGCTTCACCGGATTCTGCCCCGCCGCGATGGTGTTCAAGGCGCTGGGCGTCCGACCCGGAACCGCTTTCAAATGATATGCTGGCGGCCCGCCTTGGCATGTTTGCTTGCGGGCATCGCCCTGCCCGCGGGGGCGACGACGCTGGAAGACGCGATCGCCGCCGCGATGAGCCATGCCCCGGAGATCGAGGCCGCGCATGCCGACGCCGATGCGGCGGACGCGCGGATCAGGGAAGCGCGGGCGCAGGGCCTTCCCGCCGCGACGCTGAGCGGAACGATCGGCTATGGCCGGCTCGATCCGCGGGATTTCTTCGGCCTGCGCGCCGCCGATGTCACGCCGCGCGCCGCGCAATTCACCGTCGAGCAGCCGCTATATACCGGCGGCCGGGTGAGCGCCGCGATCGCGCAGGCAAGAGCCGGCAGCGCGGCTGCGAGGGCCGGCGAGAGCATGACGCGCGGCCAGATCGCCCTCGCGACCGTGCAGGCCTATGGCGGGGTGCTGACCGCGCGCCGCATGGTGGCGCTCTACGGGCAGATGGTCGGCCAGATGGAGGAAATCCTGCGTCAGGCCCGCTTGCGCTTCAGGGCCGGGGAAAGCCCCAATACCGATGTCGCGCAGGCCGACGCGCGGCTGGCCGAGGCGCAGGCCGCGCTCGAACAGGCGCGCGGCCTTGCCGTCTCCGCCGATGCGCGGTTCGCCAACCTGACGGGCCTCGCGCCGCAAGAGCTTCAGCCGCTTCCCGCAAATCCTCCTTTGCCCGGCTCGCTGGACGAGGCGCTCGATATCGCGCGGGCGAACAACCCCGCCCTCGCCCAGGCCGAAGCCGCGCTGCGAGCCGCGCGCGCATCGGCCAGGGGCGCACGGGCCGAACGCCTTCCCACAGTCGGGGCGTTCGCGGAAGGATCGACGGTGCGCGACCAGTTCTTTCCCGATTATCGCGCCGATGCCGCCACGATCGGCGTGCGCGCCCGCTGGCGGCTGTTCGCAGGTGGCGGCATATCCGCGAAGATCGCGGAAACGGACAGCGCGACAAGGGCCGCCGACGCGCGGGTGCGCGCGGCGCGGACGGCCGTGGACGAGCAGGTCATCGCCGCCTTTCAGGGCGTCCGCTCCGCCGCGCTGGTCGAGGCCGCCGCTGCCCGGCAGGCGCTCGCCGCCGCGCAGGCGCGCGACAGCATCCGCCATGAGGTCCGCGTCGGCATGAAGCCGCAGCTCGATCTCCTCGATGCCGAACGCGAGGCAACCGCCGCCGCGGTCGGCGAGATCAGGGCGCGGGCCGATCGCATCGCGGCCGCCTATCGATTGCTCGCGCTGCTGGGCCGCTGAACAGGAAAGGAGATTCCCATGCACAAGGACTGGCCGAAAATCGCGACCGAATTGAGCGGCGCCATCAAGGAGGTGCGGCTCGGCTCTCCCGAAGTGACCAAGGCTTTTTCCGCCATGGCGGCGGCCGCGACGCAGGCGGGCGCGCTCGACAGCAAGGTGAAGGAGCTGATCGCGCTCGCCATCTCGGTGGCGATCCGCTGCGACGGCTGCGTCGCCTTCCATGCGAAAGCGGCGGTGAAGCAGGGCGCCACCCGCGAGGAGGTGATGGAGACGATGGGGATGGCGCTCAACATGGGTGCAGGCCCCAGCCTGATGTATGCCGCGCAGGCGGTGGAGGCTTTCGATCAATTTTCCGGTTAGCGGCCGGTCGCATGCGCGCCCTTCAGCCGGGCCTTAGCCGTCCAGATACTGGCTGCAATCCGGCAAGGGCGCATCCGGCAGGTAGCGCTTCCGCGCGGGATCGAAGCGGAAGGTCCGCGTATAGGTGCAGGCGCGATCGGCTTCCCACACGAGATCGCGTTTCTTCAGCGGCGGGCCGGCAAGCGAATCCTTGTCGCGCGAAACGCCGCGCGGGAAGGACGAGGCTTCCGTCTCCAGCCGCACCAGCGGCATTCCGCCTTCGACGGGAACGAAGGCCAGCGTCGCGCTCAGCGAATATTCGTCGTGGCACGCGCCCGCGCGTTGCTTCATGTCCCTTTCGCTGAAACATGCGCGTATCATCATGCCGCTGTCTCCCGGCACGGTCAGCACCTCGTCCGCCCCGCCCGCCTCACCCGGCTGCATCAGGATCACATGCTGCTCGCCGACATGGCCTCCGCCGCCCGAATACATCAGGCTGCGCTCCGCGGCGACGACCGCAATCGCCGCCCCGCCGGGCAACGGATAGATGCCGGGCAGCGCGGCGTAATGCTGGTCGTCGGCATCCTCCTCCGGCGGAGTCCAGCGGCCCACTTCCTTGCCCTTGTGCCGGATCACCAATGGCGAGCCGGCCTCCTCCGCCAGCGACACGCACCATTCGCCGGTGTCCGTGCAGCGCCTCCGCGCATCCGCGCCCGGCTGCTCCCTGAGCGCGACGAGGCCGGCGGGCACATCGTCCCCGGCTTGCGGGGCGGCCGCCGCGACCGCCGCCGCGACCGGCCAGAAGATCATCGTCATGAGCCGTTCGCCAGCGCCTGCACCCGCAAGCGGGGGAAGACCACCTCGATCGGCTTGGTGTCGGGCAATATATAGACGTAACCGCCCTTCTTCTGGAAAAGCGGGCGCACGCTCCTGCCGTAGAACACCTTCGGCACGTTGATGCATCCGAAGGTGATGCGGTTGTCGTCCGGCGTCGGGGACAGCATGCGCTGCGGCCGCCGCTCCTTCCTGCTCGCGCCCGGCGGAATCGGGTGAAGCGCCACGGAGGTGGCGTAATCGACCCACAGCACCCTCTGCTTCCCGGCGGCCAGGCCGTATTTCGCCAGAAAGCGCCCGGCGGGCGTGGTCTTTTCCGCAGGCCCGATTTCAGCGAGATTCTTGCTGCCGACGCCCGGGGTGGCGTCGTCCCCCGGCGCGACGCCGATCAGCACCGGCGCGCTGCCGATCGGCTCACCCTTCGCATCGAACAGGAAAAGCGAAGCCGCCTTCTTGTCGATGATGATATAGGGCAGCGCGCCATTGTCGTGCGAGGCGGCGATCCAGTCGGCGACGCGCGTCGTGTCGTCCGACCGGATCGCTTCGGGCAGCACGTCCCGCGCGGCCTGCCGCGGACGATTGGCGGCCGGCGCCTTCCGTGCGGCGCGCAGCGGATGAGCCTTTGCCGCCACCTTCGCGGGCGAGGCGGCGGCAAGCGCTGGTCCGGCAAGCGCCAGAAAGACGTCAATCATTGCTCAGGGCACTCGAAATACCAAAGCCCCTGCCTTGAGAGAAGGCGGACGGGATGTCACGACCCTATCGACACGATCCGCCCCGCGCCATCAGTTGCGCGGCCGCTTCCGCTGATTTTGCTGCATCCGCTGCTCGATGCCGTCCACGCGGGCGTTGAGCTGGTCGATACGCTGGCCGTTGTTCTGCGCCTGGCCCGAGGCGGCCTGCGCTTCCGCCTGCGCCGCCTTGGCGGTGCTGTCGGTCTGGTTGAGCCTCGCCTCGATCGCATCGACGCGCTGGCTCAGCGGAGCGATCTGATCGCGCACATACCCTTTGGTGGCGCAACCACCCAGACCCACGGCTCCGATCACAATCGCAACCGCAGGCGCAAATTTTGTCATAGACGACATCGCGTTCCTCCATGGCTAGCCAACTGCTCAACACAAGCCGCAATGCCCGGTTCCAACAAATCGATTCTGTCCGGCTGTGCACCCGCTTCGGCGAGTGGATGGCGCCTCATACCGCCACCGTCTGCGGCGTTCGCCCATCCTGCCCGAAAATCCGCAGGTAGCGCGCGATCTCGCGCGGGTCGCCGGTCGCCTTGGCGGGATTGTCGGAGAGCTTCACCGCCGGGCGTCCGTTGGCCTCGATCACCTTGGCGACCAGCGAGATCGGTTCCAGCCCGTGCCCGCCCGCCGGATCGCAGCCACGGAAATCGTTGGTCAGGTTGGTGCCCCAGCCGAAGCTCATCCGCACCCGGCCGTTGAAATGGCGATAGGTGCGCTCGATGCTGTCCACGTCCATCCCGTCGGAGAAGATCAGCAATTTGCGGCGCGGATCGCGGCCATGCGCCCGCCACCATGCGATGATCTGCTCGCCGCCCTCGATCGGCGGCATGGAATCGGGGCGGAAGCCGGTCCAGTCCGCCAGCCAGTCCGGCGCGTCGCGCAGGAAGGCGGCCGTGCCGAAGGCGTCGGGCAGCGCGATCAGCAGATTGCCGTCATAATGCGCCTGCCATTCCTCCAGCACGCGATAGGGCGCGGCGGCGATGCCCGCGTCGTCCCCGGCAAGGGCGGCCTGCACCATCGGAAGCTCGTGCGCGTTGGTGCCGATCGCCTCCAGATCATTGTCCATCGCCAGCAGCACGTTGGAGCTGCCGATGAAGCGATCGCCCAGCCCTTCCTTCAGCGCCTCCACGCACCAGCGCTGCCACAGGAAGCTGTGCCGCCGCCGCGTGCCGAAATCGGAGATGGCGAGATCGGGCAGGCCGCGCAGCCGCTCCACCTTGTCCCACAGCCGCGCCTTGGCGCGGGCGTAGAGCACGTCCAGCTCGAACCGCCCCCTGCCCTTCAGCGCCGCGCGCGAGCGCAGCTCGTTGATGATGGCGAGCGCGGGAATCTCCCACATGGTGGTGTGCGTCCAGGGGCCGGCGAAGGTCAGCTCGAACTGGCCGTCCACCGCGCGCAGCTCATATTCCGGCAGGCGGAACTCCGCGAGCCAGGCGATGAAATCGGGCGAGAACATCCGCTGGCGGCCATAGAAGCTGTTGCCCGCGAGCCAGATCAGCTCCTTGCTCGCGAAGCGGACGGTGCGCGCGTGATCGAGCTGCTCGCGCAATTCCGCCTCGTCGATCGCGTCGGCCAGCCGCACCGTCCTGCTGCGGTTGATGAGCGAGAAGGTCGCTTGCACGTCGGGATGCAGATGCCGGATCAGTTGCAGCATCAGCAGCTTGTAGAAATCCGTGTCGAGCAGGCTGCGCACGATCGGATCGAGCCGCCAGCTATGATTGTACACGCGCGTCGCAATATCGGTGACTGGCATGATCCCGCCCTGAAAACCGCCCCGCCCTTACAATATCGCAACGCCCGCGTCCCCGGCATATGCTTGGGAACAACCCGCCCCCCGCAGGATTGAGTCCTGCGGTTCCATCAGGGAGGCAAGGCCGATGCCCGCGCGCGCTTACTGGCAGGGCCAGATTCGTCTGGCGCTCGTTTCCATTCCGGTTGAAATCTATTCCGCCACCAAGAGCGGCGCGGCCGTCTCCTTCCGCCAGATCCACGAGCCGTCCGGCAAGCGCATCCATTACGAGAAGGTGGTGGACGGTATCGGCCCGGTCGATCCGGACGAGATCATGAAGGGGTTCGAGATCGCCAAGGGCGAATATGTGCTGCTCGACGACGAGGAGATCGAGGGCGTGAAGCTGGAGAGCAAGCGCACGCTGGAGCTGACGCAATTCGTCGACATCTCGGAAATCGACGCCATCTATTACGACCGGCCCTATTATGTCATCCCGGCCGACGAGCTGGCCGACGAGGCGTTCGTCGTGCTGCGCGAGGCGCTGCGACGCGCGAAGAAGGTGGGGCTGGGCCAGCTCGCGCTGCGCGGGCGCGAATATGTCGTCGCGCTGAAGCCGTGCGGGCGCGGCATGGTGCTGGAGACGCTGCGCTATGCCGACGAGGTGAACAAGGCGGCAGGCTATTTCCTCGACATTCCCGATACGAAGCCGGATGAGGACCTGCTCGACCTCGCCACCACGCTGATCGAGAAGAAGACCGGCCCGTTCGACGCCTCCGAATTCCATGACCGCTATGTCGATGCGCTGCGCGACCTGATCGCGCGCAAGCGCAAGGCGAAGAACGGCAAGGTCGCGCTCGACGTGGAGGAGGAGCGCGCGCCCGCGCGGGGGACGAATGTGATCGACCTGATGGCCGCGCTCAAGAAATCGCTCGACCGGCCGGGGGCGGCGGCGAAACCGGCGGCCGCGGCCAGGCCAGCCGCCCGGAAGCCCGCCTCTTCCCGCCGCAAGAGCGCCTGACATGGCCGCGCGCAACGATCCGCTCGAAGCCTACAACCGCAAGCGCGACTTCACGAAGACGCGCGAGCCGAAGGGGGAGCGCGGGAAGCAGGCCGGCAACTTGTTCGTCGTCCAGAAGCATGACGCGACCCGGCTCCACTGGGATTTCCGGCTGGAGATGGACGGCGTGCTGAAAAGCTGGGCGGTGACGCGCGGCCCCAGCCCGGACCCGGAGGACAAGCGCCTCGCGGTGCGGACGGAGGATCACCCGATGTCCTATGCCCGGTTCGAGGGCACGATCCCCAGGGGCGAATATGGCGGCGGCACCGTCATGCTGTGGGACGAAGGGACGTGGGAGCCGGTGGCCGGCAAGGACCCGGTGAAGACGCTTGCGCAGGGCCATCTCCATTTCATCCTCCACGGCCAGCGGATGAAGGGCGAATGGTTGCTGGTGCGGATGAAGGGCAAGCCGGGCGAGAAGCGCGAGAACTGGCTGCTGCGCAAGGTGGAGGACGAATATGCCGGCGCATCCGGCGATCTGGTGGATACCGCGCTGACCAGCGTCTCCAGCGGCCGCACGATGGTGGAGATCGCCGGGGGGAAAGACCCACCGTCGAAGCCAGGGACCAGGCGCCGCAAGGGCGCGCTGCCCGCGTTCCGCGATGTCCAGCTCGCCACGCTGGTCGATCATGTCCCGACGGGATCGGGCTGGCTGCACGAGGTGAAATATGACGGCTATCGCGCGCTGATCGCCGTCTCCGGCGGCGAGGCGCGCGCCTATACGCGGCACGGTCTCGACTGGTCCGACAGGTTCGCGCCGATCGTCGCGGCCTTTGCGGAACCGGGCATCGGCTCCGCGCTGGTCGACGGCGAGGTGGTGGCGTTCGACAGCGCGGGCCGGCCCAGCTTCTCCGCGCTTCAGAACGCGCTGAAGCATGGCGGCGAGCTGCAGTATTTCGCCTTCGACCTGCTGGAGCAGGACGGCGAGGACCTGACGAAGCTCGGCAATGCGGAGCGCAAGGAACGGCTCGCCGCGCTGCTGAAGGATGCGCGCCCGCCGATCCATTATGCCGAGCATCTCTCCTCCGGCGGGGAGGAATTGTTCGCCCGGCTGTGCCGCGAGGGCTATGAAGGCGTCGTCTCCAAGCGCGCCGCCGCGCCCTATCGCGGCACGCGCACGCGTGACTGGCTGAAGGTGAAATGCACGCGGCGGCAGGAATTCGTCATCATCGGCCATATCGACAGCGACCGGCCGGGGCGCGACCTGCGCAGCCTCGCGCTCGGCCTCTATGAAGACGGCGCGCTGCATTATGCCGGCCGGGTCGGCACCGGCTTCGACGCCGACACGCGCGAGATGCTGCTGGCGAAGCTGAAGCCGCTCGCCCGCAAGACCGCGCCCGCCGACGTGCCGCGCGCGGCGGCGCGCGGGGTGAAATGGGCGGAGCCGGAGCTGGTGGCCGAAGTGGCGTTCGCGGAGTTCACCGCCGATCGCGTCATCCGCCACGCCAGCTTCCTCGGGCTGCGCGAGGACAAGGAGGCCCGGGAGGTCGTGCCCGAAACCCCGGCCACCGCCCCGGACGACGATCCGCCCGGCGGCGCGCCCTTCGGCGTGGCCATCACCCACCCGGACCGCGTGATCTTCCCCAAAAGCGGAGCCACCAAGGGCGATCTCGCGGCCTATTACGCGCGGCTCGCCGATCCGATGCTGCAATGGCTGGCGGGCCGCCCGGTCAGCCTCGTCCGCTGCCCGCAGGGGCGCGCGAAGCAATGTTTCTTCCAGAAGCACGATTCCGGCGCGTTCGGCGGCAAGGTGGATCATATCCCGATCCGCGAGAAGGACGGCGGGATCGAGGATTATATCGTCGTCAACCACGGCGAGGGGCTGCTCACCTGCGTCCAGATGAACACGATCGAGTTCCACGGCTGGGGCGCGAAAGCCGATGACGTGGAGCATCCCGACCGGATGGTGTTCGATCTCGATCCCGAGGAGGGGCTGGACTTCGCGGAAGTGCGCCGCGCGGCGATCGAGCTGCGCGACCTGCTCGGCGAGATGGGGCTGGCGAGCTTCCCGATGGCGACCGGCGGCAAGGGCATCCACGTCATCGTCCCGCTCGACGCCACGGCGGACTGGCCGGCTGTGAAGGATTTCGCCAGCCGCTTCGCCCGCGCGGTGGCGGAGGCGCATCCGAAGCGCTTCACCGCCAACATGCGCAAGGCGGAACGACACGGCCGCATCTTCATCGACTGGCTGCGCAACGAGCGCGGCGCGACCGCCGTCCTCCCCTATTCCGTCCGCGCGCGCGAGATCGCGTCGGTCGCGGCGCCGCTCACCTGGCGCGAGGTGGAGACGCTGGAGGATGCGCGGCCCTTCACCATCGCGGACGCCGCCCGGCTGCTGGAACGGGCGCGGGGCCGCGAATTGCGCGGCTGGGGCGTCGCCGAACAGCCGCTGCCCGCGCTGTGAAACACAGGAAATCGCCGATGCGCGGAACCGCCGCTCCTTTCCCTGCGTATAGCTCGCGGCGTAAAGAGGGGAAGCGATACCGGTGAGGACGGAACGAAGCACCGGAGCGCGGGAGCCGGAACGGACCGGCGAGGTGGCGCCACGTTTGCCCGATGCGCTGGCCGGGCATGGCGAGGCGCGGGACGATCCGAACGATATCCCCGCGGCCACGCTGCGCCTGCTGGGCGAGCAACTGGGCGTCGCGCAATGCGCGCTCGCCGGCGCCGATGCGGAGGACAGCCGCTTCACGATCCGGGGAAGCTGGGCGCGGGAAGGCGCAGCGCCGATCGCCGGCGAATACAGCATCGCGGATATCGACCCCGATTCGCGCGAGCGCCTGCACGGCGGCGCGCCTTTGGTCATCAACGACGGCCGGGCGGTGATCTTTCCGCTGGTGAGGGACGGCCGGCCGGTCGCGATACTGGCGGCGAGCGACGAACGCCCACGCTCATGGTCGGCGGACGACCTGCGGATGATCCGCGAGGCGGCCAAACGGGCCTGGCTCCATGCCGAGCATGCGCGGCTGACCGCCGAGCTGCGCGATCTGGAAGCGACGCTGGAGCAGCGCGTGGAGGAACGGCTGGCCGCGCTGGAACGCAGCCAGACGCAATTCCGGCTGCTCGTCCAGGGCGTCACCGACTATGCGATCTTCATGCTCGACACCGGGGGCCGCGTATCGAGCTGGAACGCGGGCGCGGAGCGGATCAAGGGATATGCGCCGCCGGAGATCATCGGCCGGCATTTCTCCACCTTCTACACCGACGAGGACCGCGCCGCCGGGGAGCCGGAGCGCGGGCTGGAAACCGCGCGGCGCGAGGGGCGCTTCCTGTCCGAAGGCTGGCGGCGGCGCAAGGACGGCTCGCTGTTCCGCGCCAGCGTGGTGATCGACGCGATCCACGACGATTCCGGGGAGCTGATCGGCTTCGCCAAGATCACCCGCGACGTCACCGAGCGCGAAAAGGCGCAGCGCGATCTGGAGCTGGCGCGCGAGGCCCTGTTCCAGTCGCAGAAGATGGAGGCGATCGGGCAATTGACCGGCGGCGTGGCGCACGATTTCAACAATCTGCTGGCCGCCATCCTTTCCGGCCTGGAGCTGCTGCGCAAGCGCGTCGCGCCGGACCCGCAGGTGGCGCTGCTGCTCGACAATTCGGTCCGCGCGGCGGAGCGCGGGGCGGCGCTCACCCAGCGCATGCTCGCCTTCGCGCGGCGGCAGGAATTGAAGGCGGAGATCGTCCACATCCCCGCGCTGGTCGCCGACATGATGGAATTGCTGCAACGATCGCTCGGCCCGACGTTCGTGCTCGAAACGCGGTTCCGCGCGGATCTGCCGACGGTGCTGGCGGACGTGAACCAGCTTGAGATGGCGCTGCTCAACCTGGCCGTGAACGCGCGCGACGCAATGCCGGACGGCGGCGCCATCACCATCCATGCCGCGGACCGCCGGGTTGCGGACGGGGAGATCGCCGGCCTCGCGGCCGGCCGCTACGTCCGTCTCACCGTGACCGACAACGGCAGCGGCATGGACGCGGACACGCTGGCGCGCGCGACCGATCCGTTCTTCACCACCAAGGGCACGGGCAAGGGCACCGGGCTGGGCCTTTCGATGGTGCACGGCTATCTCCACCAGCTCGGCGGCGCGTTCGAGCTGGAGAGCGAGTTGGGCCAGGGCACGCGCGCGCATATCTGGCTGCCGGCAAGGCAGGCCAAAGCCCGCTTGCAGCCGCGCGACACCGGGGCGGAGGCGCCGCTCGCCACGGCGCGCCGCATCATCCTGGCGGTGGACGACGATGCGCTGATCCTGATGAACACCGCCGCCCTGCTGGAGGATCTGGGCCATGAGGTGCTGGGCGTGACATCCGGGGAGGAAGCGCTCTCGCTGATCGCGCAGCGGCCGGATATCGACCTGCTCGTCACCGACCAGATCATGCCGGGGATGACCGGAAGCGAGCTGATCGCGGAGGTGCGGAAAGGTTATCCCGCCCTGCCGATCATCCTCGCCACCGGCTATGGCGAGGTTCCCGAAGGGCTGGGTCCGACCATCCACCGCCTCGGCAAGCCCTTCACGCAAAGCGCCCTCGCCCGCGCGGTGAGGCACGTCACGGAGTGACGGCGGGCTTGCGCAGCCCGAACGGCGCTTTACCTATCGCCCATGGCCCGCATCCTCGTTGTAGAAGACGATTCCGTTACCGCTGACGCGATCGCGGAGGAATTGCGGCGGAACGGCCATGAGACGCGGACGGCGCATGACGGCGCGGAAGCCGTGGAGCTGGCGATCCTGAACCCGTTCGACGCGATCACGCTGGATCGCATGCTGCCCACGCTGGACGGGCTGGAGGTGGTGCAGCGCCTGCGCGACAACGGCGTCGCCACCCCCGTGCTGATGATTTCCGCATTGAGCGACGTGGACGAGCGGATCGCCGGGCTGCGCGCGGGCGGCGACGATTATCTCACCAAGCCGTTCGCGCCGGACGAGATGGCGATGCGGGTGGAGGCGCTGCTGCGCCGCGCGGCCTCCGCCGGGAAATCCGTGCTGCGCGCCGGCGCGATCGAGATCGACCTGATCCGCCGCTCCGTGACGGTGGACGGGGAGCCGGTGCGCCTGCTCCACATGGAGTTCCGGCTGCTGGAGTTCCTCGCCCGCAACCTCGGCAAGACGGTGAGCCGGCGCGTGATCTTCGAGCAGGTGTGGCGCTATCATTTCGATCCGGGCGCCAACCTCATCAACGTGCATATCGCGCGGCTGCGCAAGAAGATCGACCGGCCCGGCCGCCCTTCCGCCATCTCCACGCTCAAGGGCGAAGGCTATCGGCTCGATGCTGTCTGACCGGCTGCGCTTCCGCGACGTCCGCTCCACCAGCAGCTTCCGCCTGACCCTGCTGCTCGGCGGATTGTTCCTGGCGAGCGTGGTGGCGATGCTGGGGCTGATCTACCTGCTCACCGCGCGCGAGCTGACCGCGCGGAACGACCGCATCCTCTATGAAAAGGCGCAGAGCCTGATCGTCACGCCCCCCGCCCTGCTGCCGGCGCGGATTCGTTCGGAGATCGACAATGGCGCGCAGGGATTCAGCTATTTCGCGCTGATCGACGGCGCGGGGAACATGGTGGCTGGCAATATCCGGCTGGCGCGGATCGTCGCCATCGACCGGCCGTTCAACGTCGCCGCCCATGCCGGCCTGCACGGCCCCCTGCGGGCGCTCGCCGTCCGCACGCCGCAGCGCGAGCTGATCCTGCTGGGGCGCGACATCAGCCAGATCCACGGGCTGCGCCGGCGGATATTGGAGATATTGATCGGCAGCGGCGTGGCGAGCCTGCTCGGCGTGCTGGTCATCGCGGTGCTGCTCAGCATCAAGCCGCTGCGCCGCGTGCGCGATCTCCAGCAGGCGAGCCATGCGATCGCCGCCGGCAAGCTCGATACGCGAATGCCGATCGCCGGGCGCAACGACGAGCTGGATCAGTTCGCGGCCACGCTCAACCAGATGATCGAGGAGGTGGCGCGCGTCATCGCGCAGGTGAAATCCGCCACCGACGCGATCGCGCACGACCTGCGCACGCCGCTGACGCGCGTGCGCGCCCGCCTCCACCAGCTTGCGAGCCAGCCGCTCCCGGCAGAACAGGGCCATGCGCTGGTCGCCGAAGCCACGGCGGACCTGGACGATCTGCTCGCGCGCTTTTCCGCATTGCTGCGCATATCGGAGCTGGAGGCGAGCGCGCGGCGATCGGGGCTGGGCGAGGTGGACGTGGGCGCGCTGGTCAGGGAAGTGGAGGAGCTTTACGGCCCGCTGGCGGAAGAAGGCGGCGTGGCGCTCACCGTCCACGCCCCGGCCCGGCTCCACATCCATGCCGATCGCGAATTGCTGTTCGAGGCGGTGAGCAATCTGGTCGACAATGCGATCAAGTTCGCCGACGGCAAGGTGGAGCTGCGCGCCGTCGGCGACGAGGATCGCGTCGTCGTGGAGGTGATCGACGACGGCCCCGGCATTGCCGCCGGGGATCGCGAGGCCGTGCTGCGCCGCTTCCACCGCCTGCCGGGCGCCGCCGACGTCCCCGGTTCCGGCCTCGGGCTGAGCGTGGTGAGCGCGATCATGCACGTTCACGGCTTCACGCTGGAGCTTGCCGACGCCGCGCCGGGGCTGGTCGCGCGCATCCGCGCCTAGCCCCCTGGCGACATTAAATTCATTTCACTCGCCTGAACCCCCGAACAGGCACAGATAGGCGACCGCCCGGCCGGTGCGGCGCGGGCATGTGTCCAGTTGTTCGGGATCGCCATGCTCCAGCTCGTCAAGCTCGCGCTCAGCAAGCCCTATACGTTCGTCGTCCTCGCGATCCTGATCCTGCTTTCAGGCGGCATCGCGGCATTCCGCACGCCCACAGACGTGTTCCCGGACATCAAGATCCCGGTGATCGCGGCGGTGTGGACCTATCGCGGGCTTCCGCCGGAGGAGATGGCGGGCCGCGTGATCTATTATTACGAGCGGCAGCTTTCCACGACGGTGAACGATATCGATCACGTCGAGAGCCAGTCGCTGGCCGGCATCGGCATCGTGAAGATCTATTTCCGCCCCGGCGTGGATATCCGCACCGCGACGGCGCAGGTGACGTCCGTGTCGCAGACGGTGCTGAAGCAGATGCCGCCGGGCATCACGCCGCCGCTGATCCTGAACTACAATGCCTCGACCGTGCCGATCCTCCAGCTCGCGCTGTCCTCCGCGTCGCTGTCGGAGCAGAAGATCTTCGACCTCGGGCAGAATTTCATCCGCCCCGCGCTGGCGTCGGTGCAGGGCGCCGCCATCCCCTCCCCCTATGGCGGCAAGGAGCGGCAGATCCAGATCGACCTCGATCCCGCCGCGCTGGAGGCCCGCCACCTGTCGGCGGCCGACGTGGGGCAGGCGCTGGCGGCGCAGAACCAGATCGTGCCCGCCGGCACCACCAAGATCGGGCAATATGAATATAACGTCCGCCTAAACAACAGCCCGGAGGTGGTGGACCAGCTCAACGACCTGCCGATCAAGACGGTGGACGGCGCGACCGTCTACATGCGCGACGTCGCCCATGTCCGCGACGGATCGCCGCCGCAGCGCAATATCGTGCGCGTGAACGGCGGCCGCGCCGTGCTGATGACCGTGCTCAAGAGCGGATCGGCATCGACCATCGCGATCGTCGATCAGGTAAAGGCGCTGTTGCCGAAGCTCGCCGAGACGCTGCCCCCCTCGCTGAAGGTGCAGGCGCTGTCGGACCAGTCGCTGTTCGTGAAGGCGGCGATTTCCGGCGTGGTGCGCGAGGGCGCGATCGCGGCGGTGCTGACCAGCCTGATGA
The DNA here is from genome assembly GCA_047602705.1 of Sphingomonas bacterium. Classification (GTDB taxonomy): domain Bacteria; phylum Pseudomonadota; class Alphaproteobacteria; order Sphingomonadales; family Sphingomonadaceae; genus Sphingomonas. The sequence goes on from JASGGR010000022.1 coordinate 16,157, forward strand.
TCCTGCTGTTCCTCGGCTCGTGGCGCTCCACCGTCATCATCGCCGCGTCGATCCCCCTCGCCGTCCTCGCCGCCGTCGCCGCGCTGTCGGCGGCGGGCGAGACGCTGAACATCATGACCCTGGGCGGACTCGCGCTCGCGGTCGGCATCCTCGTGGACGACGCGACGGTGACGATCGAGAACATCAACTGGCATCTCGAACAGGGCAAGACGGTGCGGCAGGCGATCCTGGACGGCGCGGAGCAGATCGTGCGCCCGGCCTTCGTCTCCCTGCTGTGCATCTGCATCGCCTTCCTGCCGATGTTCTTCCTGCCGGGCATCGCGGGCTTCCTGTTCGCGCCGATGGCGGAAGCGGTGGTGTTCGCGATGATCGCCTCCTTCGTGCTGTCGCGGACCCTGGTGCCGACGATGGGCAACTACCTGCTGCGCCAGCACGCCAGCCCGCACACCGCCGAGGTGATGGTGAGCCACGACGCCAAGGCGGGCCGCCCGGACACGCGCAACCCCCTGCGCGCCTTCCAGCACGGCTTCGAGCGGCGGTTCGAGACGGTGCGGTCCTATTACGTCTCGGTGCTGGATTTCGCGCTGGCGCGGCGGCGGCTGTTCGTGCCCTGCTTCCTCGGCGTGGTGCTGGTGTCGTTCGCGCTGATCCCGCTCCTGGGGCGCAACTTCTTCCCCTCGGTCGATACGGGCCAGATCAGCCTGCACGTCCGCGCGCCGGTCGGCACCCGCATCGAGGAGACGGCCGCGCTGTTCGACCGGATCGAGGATCGCATCCGCCAGGTCGTGCCGCCGGACCAGCTCGGATCGATCGTGGACAATATCGGCCTGCCGGTCAGCGGCATCAACCGCGCCTATTCGAACACCGGCGGCGTCGGCCCGCAGGACGGCGACATCCTCATCACCCTGAACGAGAACCACAAGCCGACCGCCGGCTATGTGCGGTCGCTACGAACGGCGCTGCCGGAAAGCTTCCCCGGCTCCACCTTCTCCTTCCTGCCCGCCGATATCATCAGCCAGATCCTGAACTTCGGCGCGCCTGCCCCGATCGACATCCAGATCGCCGGGCCGGACACGAAGGGCGGCGAGGCCTATGCCCACAAGCTCGCATCCCGGCTGCGCCATATCGCCGGCATCGCCGACGTGCGCGTGCAGCAGGCGAACGATTACCCCGAACTCGGCTTCGACATCGACCGCACCCGCGCGGACCGCGTCGGCATCACCGAGAATGACGTGACGCGCAGCCTGTCGGTCAACCTGGCGGGCAGCTTCCAGGTCGCGCCCGCCTTCTGGCTCAATCCCCGGAACGGCGTGTCCTATCCGATCGTGGTGCAGACCCCGCAATACCGGATCGACTCCCTGTCGCAGGTGGACAATCTGCCGATCACCGGATCGCAGCCGGGCCATTCCGCCATCCTGGGCGGCCTCGGGCGGATGACCCGCGAGCCGAGCGCGGCGGTGGTGTCGCATTATGCGGTGCAGCCGGTCTACGACATATACGCCACCACGCAGGGCCGCGATCTCGGCGCGGTCGCCTCCGACATCCAGAAGGAGATCGACGGGATGAAGGCGGAGCGGCCGAAGGGCGCGAGCGTCGCGCTGCGCGGACAGGTGGAGACGATGAACACCGCCTTCACCGGGCTGCTGCTCGGTCTCGCCGGCGCGATCGTGCTGATCTACCTGCTGGTGGTCGTCAACTTCCAGTCGTGGATCGACCCGGTCGTCATCATCTCCGCGCTGCCGGCGGCGCTGGCGGGGATCGTGTGGATGCTGTTCGCGACGCACACGCCGCTTTCCGTGCCGGCGCTGACGGGCGCGATCATGTGCATGGGCGTCGGCACCGCAAACAGCGTGCTGGTGGTGAGCTTCGCGCGGGAGCGGCTGGCCGCGACCGGCGACGCGCTCAAGGCGGCGGCGGAGGCCGGGGCCACCCGCTTCCGCCCGGTGCTGATGACCGCGCTCGCAATGATTATCGGCATGGCCCCGATGGCGCTGGGCCTCGGCGAGGGCGGCGAACAGAACGCCCCGCTGGGCCGCGCGGTGATCGGCGGCCTGATCTGCGCGACGATCGCGACCCTGGTGTTCGTGCCGGTGGTGTTCAGCATCGCCCACCGCCGCGATCGCCGGCCCGCCGACACACCTGAAACCACCTCTCTATCCGATGGAAATCTGGCTCATGCATGAAGAGGCACAAGCACAGGCGCCCCGGGGGCTGAAGATCGCCGGGATCGTCGCCGCGATCGCCGCCGCCGGCACCGTTGCCATTGGCGTCGCGGGGCGGATGGGCGACACCGCCACGGCGCAGCAATGGTCCGACGCGCGATCGATCCCCGCGGTGCATATGGTTCCCGTGAAGCACGATGCCGCGACCGATCCGCTCTCCCTGCCGGCCACGCTGGCGGCATGGAATGCGGCCAAGCTGTATGCGCGCGTCGGCGGCTATGTGAAGGCCTGGTATCGCGACATCGGCGCGCATGTCGGCGCGGGGACGCCGCTGGGCCTGATCGACACGCCGGAGCTGGACCAGCAGATCGATCAGGCGCGCGCCGCGCTCGCCAGCGCAGTCGCGGACCAGAGGCTCGCGCGCAGCACGGCGGCGCGGTGGAACGACCTGCTCGCCAGCCATTCGGTGTCGCAGCAGGAGACGGACGAGAAGAACGGCAGCCTCGCGGCCCGGACGGCGGCGGTGGACGCCGCCAGGGCCAATCTGGGCCGCCTGCTCGCGCTCAAGGGTTTCGCCACGCTGCGCGCGCCCTTCGCCGGAATCGTGACGACGCGCGCGGCCGATATCGGCGATCTCGTCGGCCCCGGCGCGACGACGCAGCAGCCGCTGTTCGCGGTGGCCGACGTCAGCCGCATCCGCGTCTATGTCAACGTGCCGCAGGTCTATTCCGCGGAAATCCACAACGGCGCCGCCGCCACCCTGACCGTGCCGGACTATCCCCAGCGCACCTTCCCCGCGCATGTCGTCGGCGATTCCGGCGCGGTCGATCCGCAATCGGGGACGTTCGAGGTGCAGCTCGTCGCCGACAATCCCGGCGAGGTGCTGCGCCCCGGCGGCTATGCGCAGGTGCGGTTCGACGTGCCCTCGCAGGGCGGCAACGTGCAGATACCGTCGAGCGCGCTCCTGTTCCGCGCCCAGGGCACGCAGGTGGCGCTGGTCGGCGCGGACGGCCACGTCCGGCTGCGCCGCATCACCATCGGCCGCGATCTGGGGCAGACGGTGGAGGTGGTGTCCGGCCTGAAGCCGAGCGATCGCGTGGTGGACAATCCGCCGGATTCGATCAGCGAGGGCGAGCTTGTCCGTGTCGAGGGCAATCATGCGTAAGCCGCGTCTGGCCTTGCTGCTGGCGGCGGCGGGCGCGCTCGCCGGCTGCTCGATGGCGCCCGCCTATCATGTGCCTGTCACGGTTACGCCGCCCGCCTTCAAGGAAGCCGGCCCATGGATTGCCGCGACGCCGGGCGATCCGGCGCTGGCGGGGCAATGGTGGACGCTCTACGGCGACAGCAAGCTCGATGATCTGGAAGCGCAGATCGAGCACGGCAACCCGACGCTGGCGGAGGCGCTTGCCCGCTATGACGAGGCGCGCGCCGACCTGCGCCTCGCCCGATCCGCGCTGTTCCCGTCGATCGGCCTGTCCGGCGAGGCGACCGACAACCGCCAGTCGGACAATCGCCCGCTGCGCGGCAGCAACCAGCCGGACCTCTATCCCGCCGACACATTGGGCGGGCAATTCGCCTTCGAGCTAGATCTGTGGGGCCGCGTCCGCAACAATGTCGCGGCCGGGCGCGCGACGGCGGAGGCAAGCGCGGACGATCTCGCCGCGATCCGGCTCAGCCTCGAATCCCGGCTGGCGCTCACCTACATCGCGCTGCGCGGTTATGACGCGCAGGCGGCGCTGCTTTCGGCCGCCGCCGACACCTATCAAAAGGCCGACGACATGACCCGGCGGCGCTTCAACGGCGGCATCGCCTCCGGCCTCGACACCGGCCGGTCGGGCGCGCAGCTCGCGGAGGCGAAGGCGCAGCTGGCGGACGTCGCCGCCGCGCGCGCGCGCTGCGAGCATGCGATCGCCAGCCTGATCGGAACGCCCGCATCGAGCTTCTCCGTCGCCCCGGCGGATAATCCGCTCGCCCTTCCCTCGATCCCGGTCGGCCTGCCTTCCACCTTGCTGCAGCGGCGGCCCGACGTCGCCGCGGCGGAGCGCCGCATGGCGGCGGCCAATGCGCGGATCGGCGTGGCCAAGGCGGCCTTCTTCCCCGCGATCGGGCTGGGCGGCAGCGGCGGCTTCCAGAACACCGGGCTGGCGGGGCTGATCGGCGCGCCGAACATCTTCTGGTCGATCGGCCCCGGCGCGGTGCTCAACCTGTTCGAGGGCGGACGGCGCCATGCCGAGCTGGCGGCCGAGAAGGCGCGCTGGGATCAGGCGACGGCGGAATATCGCCGCCACGTCCTCAACGCCTTTCAGGAGGTGGAGGACGGCCTGTCGCAGCTCCACCACCTCGGCGACGAATCCACCGCCGAAGCGCAGGCCGTCCGCATGGCCCGGCAGGCGGAGCAGATATCGATGAACCGCTATGTCGGCGGCGCGGTGGATTATCTGGACGTCGTCACCGCGCAGACGACGGCGCTGCGCACCCGGCGCACCGCGCTGGACCTGCGCACCCGCGAGCTGGAAGCCAGCGTGGCGCTGATCGAGGCGACCGGCGGCGGCTGGCGGGCGCATCCGGACGCCGCCGCCGGAGCGTGACGCCGGGGATCAGGAATCGTCCTCGCCCGGCCACGCGGCGCTGGCGGGCGGGGCAAGGTCCTTCCTGCCGAGGGGCAATGTGATCGACGCGCGCGTTCCCCGGCCAGTTTCCGGCACCGGGCCATAGCGGATATCGGCACCATGGGTCCGCCCCATCGCCTCGACGAGCCGTGTGCCCAGCCCCGTGCCACGGACCGGGCCATCGTCACGACGCCCCACCCCGTCATCCTCGACGGCGAGCTCCAGCAGGTTATCGCCGCGCAGATCGAGGCTTATGCGAACCTCGCCCGCATCCGTTTCCCGATAGGCATATTTGCAGGCGTTGCTGACCCATTCGTTCGCGATCATGCCCAGCGCCACGGCCTTGTCCGTGCACAGCCGGAGCGGCGCGGCGGATGCGATCACCCGCCGGGGCGCCGATGCGGACCAGGTTTCGCTCAGATCCGCGGCAAGCCCCGCCAGATAATCCTCCATCGCCACGAACTCCACGTCGCCGGTGGTATAGAGGCGGCGATTGACCTGCACGATCGTCGCGATGCGCTGCTCCGTTTTCCGCAGCGCTTCCCGCGCCCCGGAATCCGTGAGCGATTTCGCCTGCAACGCCAGGAACGACATCACCATCTGGAGATTGTTGGCGATGCGATGATTGACCTCCTTCAGCATCGCCTTGAGACGGGCGTTGCTGATCCGAAGCTCCTCCTCGGCATGTTTCCGCGCGCGCCGCAGCTCCGTGCGTTCCAGCACCTGTTCGAACGTGTTGCCGAGCAGGTCGAGAAAGTCCTCGCCGACGGACTTGACGACATAATCGTCCGCCCCCGCCTTGAGCGCGGCCACCGCGATCCGGCTTTCCTCCGATCCGGTCACATAGACCACGGGCGGGCAGTTCGGCAGCGCGCGAAGCCCCGCCAGCGTCGCCAGCCCGTCCTGGCCGGGCATGTAGTGATCGACCGCGATCAGCGCGAATTCCCGCACGCGGGCCATCTCGATGCCCTCCGGCCCGCTGGCGGCCGTGGAGACACCGAAACCCTTGCGCGCAAGCGCCCGGGACACGAGGCGGCGGATGCCCTCGTCGTCGTCGATATAGAGGATGGAGGCCGAGGGCTTGATCAAGCGAGATCCGGATTCGGAACCTGGATCACGGACAGGAACAGGCCAAGCTGGCGGATAGCTTCGGCGAAATTCTCATAATTCACCGGCTTGGTGATATAGACGTTGCAGCCGAGATCATAGCAACGCTGAATCTCCACCTTGTCGTCTGTGGTGGTGAGCACGACGACAGGCGTCCGGCGAAGCGGGCTGCTGTCGCTCTTCAACCGCGCAAGGATATCCGTGCCGCTCATGTCCGGCAGGTTGAGATCGAGCAGGACGAGCGCCGGGCCGTTGCGAACCGGCCCCTCGTCTCCATCATAAAGGAACTCCAGCGCGGAGGTTCCATTGGTGAAATGATGGATAGTATTCGAAATGCCCGCGCGGCGGATATTCTTTTCGATCAGACGGGCATGGCCTTCGTCGTCTTCGATCATCACGATGTTAACGGGTTGCTGATCCGGCATTGTCTTCTCCGCCACGCCATTCCTTCGGCAAGTTCAAGCGAAAGGTCGATCCTTCGCCCAACGTCGATTGCACCTCGATCTTGCCGCCGAGGCGATAGGCAAGGGCTCTGGCATGTGCAAGGCCAATGCCCTCGCCCGGTTGATCCTGTGCTCCCGACCTTCGGAACAGGTCGAAGATGCGCTCATGGTCGCGCGGATCGATGCCGCGCCCGTTGTCCGAGACATTGATGAAGACGCGCCCCCATTCGATCCCGCCGCTCACCAGGATCATCCCCGGCCGCCCCGGCTTCAGATATTTGAGCGCGTTTTCAATCAGGTTCGAAAGTATCTGCTCGATCGCGAGCCGGTCGCTCACCACCGCCGGCAAGGGCGAGATCTTCAGGGTCGTTCCCGTTTCCTGGATGCGGTGCTCAAGGCTGTCCGCGATGCCGCGCGCGAGCGCGGTGAGATCGAGCCTTTCGGGCGAGAGCATCCGCCGCCCCTGCCGCGACAGGTTGAGGATCGCGTTGATCAGCCGGTCCATCTTCTGCGTCGAGCTGCGGATGAAGCCGATCGCCTCCGGCAGGTCTTCCTCCACCGCGCGGCGCGTCTCCGGGTCCGGCGCCTTCCACCCCTGCGCATCGCTTTCCGCCAGATAATCCGCGACCAGCTTGCGCGCGACCTCCAGTTCCGCGGTGAAGCCCATCACGTTGACGAGCGGGGAGCGCAGATCGTGCGAGACGATATAGGCGAACCGCTGGATTTCCGCATTGGCGCGCTGCAACTCCGCCGTGCGGGCCTCGACCATATCCTCCAGATCCTCGTTCAGCCGGTGAAGCTCGATGCGGGACTGATGGAGCGCGACCAGATTGCGGCGGACCAGAAGCAGGGTGGCGATGGCAACGATCAGGATCAGCGATCCGGTCGCGATGAGGGTGAAGAGGAACAGCGATTGCGTGCGCGACTGGCCTTGCTCCCTGCTGCGCAGCAATTGCAGCTCTTCGTGCAGCATCGCGTCGATGATCTGGCGCGACCGGCGGATATAGTCGACCCCTTCGTCGCTGGCGAAATCCGCGGCGAAGCGACGCCTTCCGGCCTGATCGAGGGCAAGCCAGCGGCGATGATGCGCGTCATAGTCATCGAGAAGCGATTGCAGCGCCGAGGTGCGCGCGAGCTGGGAGGGATTATCCTCGATCAACCCGTCCAGCACGCGCTTCTGGTCGCGCACCTTCGCCTCCGCCTCCGCCATGGCCCGGGCGAAGGTCGCGCTGTTCGTCAGCAGCAAGCCGCGCCGCGCGGTTTCCATCCGCTCGTTCGCGCTGGCATAGGTGCCGATCGCGGCCTCCACGGCCAGGGTGTGCGCCACCAGGCGCGCGTCCCCGTCATTCTCCCGCTGCACCCACAGGGCAGCGCCCGCCGCCACGAGAAGCGCGACGAACCCGAGCGCGAGAAGCGCAATGATGATGCCATTCGACCGCGCGTCCCTCCCCAACGCGGCTATCTTGCTGGATTCCAAAGACGCCTTTCCCCCTTCTGCTCCGGAGCATATCCGTCGTCAGCCAGGCGCATAACGCCTTTGCATCGAAACGGATGCGTATCAGATCGTTGCAGCATCCGATTTAACCCATGTTGTGTTCGCGACAGGACAATCGGGAACGAAGCCGGCGCTCGCTCGCTTATCCCGGACCTGTCGCATCCGGAGATCGAATGACATGAATCGGCGCCGCCCGCTGATGCCGCTTCAAGACCTTCCCACGATCAGAGGAAAGACCGGGCTGGAACTCTTCGTCCGCAAGCTCCTTTCCCACAGCCTGCTGTCGACCGAGGTGCAGAATGCGATCGCCGCCCTGCCCTACAGCCTGCGGCGGCTGGAGCCGGGGGAATATATCCTTCGCGAAGGCGAGCGCGCCAGGATATGCCCGATCCTTCTTTCGGGATACGCCTTCCGCCACAAGATATCCGACGGCGGCAACCGGCAGATCGTGGCGCTCAAGATTCCCGGCGAACCTCTCGATTTCCAGTCGCTCTACCTCAAGACCGCCGATCACAATCTCCAGGCGCTGACGACCGTTGATCTCGCCATCGTCGCCTTGGCCGATCTTGAAAATTTGGTCGTGATGCGTCCGCCGCTCGCGCGCGCGGTGCTGGTGGACATATTGATCGAGGCATCGATCGGCCGGGAATGGCTTCTCAACCTCGGCCGCCGCAACGCGCTTGCGCGGCTGGCGCATTTCCTGTGCGAGCTTCACGTCCGACTGCATCAGATGGCGCTGCCTGGGCTGGACGAAAGCGACGTGCCGCTCACGCAGGAGCAGCTTGCCGACATGCTCGGCCTGACGCCGGTGCATATCAACCGCACGCTGCGATCGCTCGAGGATTTCGGCGCGATCACCCGATCGGCGCGGCGGCTCCGGATCATGGATTTGGAGCAGTTGCGCGCGATCGCCGGTTTTTCCGATCTCTATCTGCACCGCCAGAACGCAATGGATTGAACAGCGACGGACGGAGCGCATCATGGCCCTTTATTTCTTCCATATGCACGGCAGCGCACGGGAACGGGACGAGGACGGCTTCGATCTTGCGGGCGACGAGGCAGCCCGCCGCGAGGCGATCCGCTACGGCGGGAGCCTGCTGTCCGACGAACCCGACATATTGAGCCGCAACGAGGGCTTGCGGATCAACGTCGTGAACGAGGAGGGGCAACTTCGCTTCGCCGTCGTCATCAATGCGCTCGACGTAGCGCCGGAGGGTTAGGCCGGGACGTCGTCTGGCAAGATGAACTCGGGAAGCCGCCGAAGATAAGCGCGGGACCTCATTCCCTCACGCGATCGATCGCAAGTGGCAGGACGTTCTGCTTGCGCTGGTTGGTGGGGGTTTGAGCGAGGCGGATTTGGGTTTGCGGCTGCGTTATGAGGTTCGTCGGGAGTTTGCGCCCTATATCGGCGTTTCATGGCAGCGCAGGATCGGGCGCACGGCCGATCTTTCCCGGGCGGTTGGCGAGGGGGCGGGCGGCGCGGGCCTCGAG
>JASGGR010000211.1:0-4976 GCA_047602705.1 Sphingomonas bacterium
CACATGCGTCACGCCCATGTCGTGATCGTCGACCACCACGGCGAGCATATAGGTGGGCGTGCCGTCAGAGCGCACCAGCACCAGATCGTCCAGCTCGGCATTCTGCACCGTCACCTCGCCCTGCACGCGATCGTGGATCGTGGTCGCGCCGTCCAGCGGGGCCTTGAGGCGGATGACGTGCGGGGCGGCCGGGTCGTTCGGCACCTTGTCCCGCCAGGGCGAGCGGATGCGCAGCGGCTTCTTCGCGGCCTCCGCCTCTGCGCGCATCCGCGCCAGTTCGTCCTGCGTGAGGTAGCAGCGATAGGCATTGCCGCCCGCCACCATCGCCTCCGCCACCTCGACATGGCGCGCGGCGCGGGCGAACTGGAAGACGACATCGCCGTCCCAATCCATGCCGAGCCATTTCAGGCCCTGAAGGATCGCGTCGATCGCCGGCTGGGTGGAGCGGGCGCGATCGGTATCCTCGATGCGCAGCAGGAACCTGCCGCCGTTGTGGCGGGCGTAAAGCAGGTTGAACAGCGCGGTGCGCGCGCCGCCCAGGTGAAGGAAGCCGGTGGGGGAAGGGGCGAAACGGGTGACGATCGAAGGGTCACGCTCGCTCCCGCCGGCAGGATCGGTGGTTGCGCTCAAGCGCGCTTGCTCCCAGACTGTTTTATGACATGGCAACGATGGCCGGGGGCGGCTCTAGCACGCGTCTGTTGACGCTTCAAACCATGGCGATCGAAGGTGGTGAGGTAGTTCAGGCGAGATGCGCACCGGCCACCTCCCGTCTCCGATCCCGCGCGGGCCGGAATCCGCCGGCACGGGCCTGATGACGGGGGCGCAGTACCAGAACGAATGGATGCCTGCCCATGCGGGAATGGCGGACAGGCCCGAACCCTTCCGCCAGCCGATCGAACGCTGGCTGGAGGCGGAGCGGGATCAGCTCGCCCTGTGGCTTCCGGTGTGTCTTGGCGCGGGCGTGATCCTGTGGTTCGCGCTGCCCGATCCACGCAACTGGATCGCGGCGATGCTGGCGGCGAGCGGCATATCGGCGCTCGCGGCGGCATTGTCGCGCGGCGGGCGGCTGGGCCGGAGCATCGCGATCGGTGCGGCGGCGCTGGCGATCGGCATCGGGCTCGTGTGGTGGCGGGCCGAGCGGGCCGCCGCCCCGGTGCTGCCGCGCGCGATGGTCCTGAGGTTCGAGGCGCGCGTGGTGCAGGCGCAGCCCTTGCCGGCGCGCGATCTGGTGCGGCTTACGCTCGTGCCGACGCGCTGGATCGACCGGGCGCCGGAGGTCGCGCCGACCCGCGTCCGCGTGAACCTCGCCGCCGCCGATTCGCCTGCGGGGATAGCGCCCGGATCGATCGTCGCTTTGCGGGCGCGGCTGATGCCGCCCGCGCCGCCCGCCGTGCCCGGCGCCTATGATTTCGCGCGCGTCGCCTGGTTCGACGGATTGGGCGCGACCGGGCGTGGATTCGCGCCGGTGACGATCCTCTCCGGCGGCAAGGAAGGCGAAGGGCTGCGCGTCCGTCTTTCGCGCCATATCCATGAGCGGCTGGAGGGAAGCGCGGGCGGGATCGCCGCCGCGCTGGCGACCGGGGACATGGGCGCGATCACCGATGCCGATGCGGAGGCGATGCGGCGCTCCGGCCTCGCGCATCTGCTCTCGGTCAGCGGGCTGCACATCACGGCGGCGGTGGGAATCGCGATGCTGGCCGCCGCGCGGCTGCTCGCGCTGAACCAGCGGCTGGCGCTGACCGGGCGGGTGCCGTTGCTGGCGGGCATGGTCGGCGCGGGGGCCGCTATCGGCTACACATTGCTGACGGGCAGCGAGGTGCCGACGATCCGGAGCTGCGTCGCCGCCCTGCTGGTGCTCGGCGCGATGGCGCTGGGGCGCGAGGCGGTGACGTTGCGGCTGGTCGCGGCGGGAGCGTTCGTCGTGGCTTTGCTGTGGCCCGAATCGCTGATCGGGCCTAGCTTCCAGCTCTCCTTCGCCGCGGTCGCCACGATCGTGGCGCTGCATGAGCATCCCGCGATCCGGCGCTGGTTCATGAAGCGCGACGAAGGCTGGCCGATGCGGATCGCGCGGGAGGGCGGATCGCTGCTGCTGACCGGGCTGGTGATCGAGATCGCGCTGATGCCGATCGCGGTCTATCACTTCCATCGCGCAGGGATTTACGGGGCGGTGGCCAATATCGTCGCCATCCCGCTCACCACCTTCGTCGTGATGCCGCTGGAGGCGCTCGCGCTGCTGCTGGACGCGGCTGGGCTGGGCTGGCCGCTATGGTGGCTGGCGGGAAAGGCGCTCGCGCTGCTCCTGTGGATCGCGCGCACCACCGCCGCCGCGCCGGGATCGGTTACCTCGCTGCCCGCCATGCCCGGAGGAGCCTATGCGCTGATCGCCGCCGGAGGCTTGTGGCTCGCCCTATGGCGAACGCGCTGGCGGCTGTTCGGCTGGCTGCCGATGGCGGCGGGGACGATCTGGGCGCTGGCGACGCCCGCCCCGGACCTGCTCGTCACCGGGGACGGCCGACATATCGCGATCCGCACCGCGCGCGGCGACCTCGCCATCCTGCGCGACCGGACCGGGGATTATGTGCGCGGCATGCTGGCGGAAAACGGCGGCAGCGAGGACGATCCGCTCCTTCTCTCCGAACAGCCCGATGCGCATTGCTCCCCCGATGCCTGCATGATCGAGCGCGAGGCCGGCGGCCGCCGCTGGCGCATCCTCGCGACACGGAGCGGCTATCTCCCGCGCTGGTCGGATATGGTGGCGGCATGCCGCGCGGCGGATATCGTCATCAGCGACCGCCGTCTTCCGCGCGCCTGCGATCCACGCTGGCTGCTGCTCGATCGCCCGATGCTGGAGCGCACCGGCGGCGTCGCGGTGACGCTGGCGCGAGGCAAGGCGATCACCGTGCGCGTGCCGGGGGACCGGCATCCGTGGGTCGTGTCGCCGGGCGGCGACCTCAGGCCCGCGCCACGTCCTTCGTCGAGACGACCCGCGCCGACGCCGTCGCCGTAGCGACGGTCCGCCCGTCGGCATCGCGCAATTCTCCCTCGAGGAAGGCGATCGTCTTGCCGAGCTGCGTCACCCGGCCCTCGCCGGTCAAACAACCGGGACGCGCGGGCGCGAGAAAACGGACGTTGAGGTCGATCGTCGCGCAATATGCCGCGCCGTCCGTCTTCACCAGCACCGCGGGGCTTAGCGTGTCGTCGAGCATGGCCGCCAGGAAGCCGCCCTGGATATTGCCGCCGGGATTGCAGAACGCTTCCCGCGCGTCGAAACCGACCTGCACCGTGCCGGTTTCCGGGTCGGCCGCCAGCAACGTCCAACCCAGCGTCTCGGCGCAGGGCGGCCTGGCGAAGCGATCGAAAACGCTGCTCATCCTGCCCGCCGGTTCAATCGTAACGTCTCAGCAGTCCCGCGAGCCTGCCCTGCACCTGCACCTGCGCGGGCGAATAACGCTGCGGATCATAGCTGCGGTTGGCGGGATCGAGCCGGATCATCGCGCCCTCGCGGCGGAAGTATTTGAGCGTCGCCTCGCTATCGTCGATCAGCGCCACGACGATCTCGCCGTCGCGCGCGGTTTCGGTGCGGCGGATCAGGGCGTAATCGCCGTCGAGGATGCCGGCCTCGACCATCGAATCGCCCGCCACCTCCAGCGCGAAATGCTCGCCGCTGCCCAGCAATGCGGCGGGAACGGGAAGCGTGGAGGAGCCTTCGAACGCCTCGATAGGCACGCCGGCGGCGATGCGGCCGTGGAGCGGGATCTCCACCACGTCGTTCGCCGGCTCCGGCGCGGCGCGGCGCGCGGGGGAGGAGGAGACGGCGGCGACGGCGGGAGGACGCTCCCCGGCGCGCTCCGGCATCTTCACCACTTCCAGCGCGCGGGCGCGGTTGGGCAGGCGGCGCAGGAAGCCCCGTTCCTCCAGCGCGCTGATGAGGCGATGGACGCCGGACTTGGATTTCAGGTCCAGCGCCTCCTTCATCTCCTCGAACGAGGGAGACACGCCGGTTTCGGCAAGGCGGTCATGGATGAAACAGATCAGCTCATGCTGTTTCCGGGTGAGCATCGCGATCCTCCGCGTGGCGAACAGACGCGGAACTTTTATGGAACATGTTGGGGCGCGTCAAGCATCCTCTGCGGATTTCCGGCGATTCGCCCAAGCGGGTGGGTCACGCTATAGCGGCGGGCGATGAAGACTCTGCTCGATCCCGATCGCGCGCTGACCGAAGGCATAGCCGCGATCCGCACGCAATATAATGTCCCCGAAAGCTTCCCTCCGCAGGTGCTCGCCGCCGCGGAGGAGGCTGCCGGGCGCGCGCCGACCGCGCACGTCGATCGCACCGCCTTGTCCTTCGTCACGCTCGATCCGGCCAGCTCGACCGATCTCGACCAGGCCTTCGCGATAGAGATAGCCGGGAGCGACCTGCTGCTGCGCTATGCGATCGCGGACGTGGCATGGTTCGTCGACGATGGCGGCGCGCTCGATCAGGAAGCGTGGCGGCGCGGCGAATCGCTTTACCTGCCGGATGGCAAGGCGCCGCTCTATCCGCCGATCCTGGGGGAGGGGGCGGCGAGCCTGCTGCCAGACGGCGACCGGCCGGCCGTGATCTTCGCGGTGCGGATCGCGCCCGACGGCGCCGCCACGCTCGACGGAGTGGAGCGCGCGGTGATCCGCAGCCGGGCGAAGCTCGCTTACGAGACGGTGACGGACGCCGATCTCCCCGCCGGTTTCGCCGAACTCGCCCGCCGCGTGGATTCGGCCGAAGACCGGCGCGGCGCGTCGCGCGTCGATCCGCCGGAGCAGGAACTGGCGCGCAACGGCGACGGCCGCTTCCAGCTCCGCTTCGCCCCGCGCGAGGAATCGGAGGATCGCAACGCCGCGCTTTCGCTCGCCACCAATCTCGCGGTGGCCCAGGCGATGCTTGCGCATCATACGGGGCTGTTCCGGGTGATGCCCGGGCCGGATGCGCGCGCCGTGGCGCG
>JASGGR010000212.1:0-4971 GCA_047602705.1 Sphingomonas bacterium
ATACGATCCGCGGCATGGGCGGCACGGCGGGGCAGGGCAGCGGCAGCGGCCCCGGCGTGGTCGCCTATTTCGCCGAGGTGCCGACATCGGCCAGCGGGCCGGGGAATTTCTTCGATCTCGCCTCGCTTCAGGTGCTGAAGGGGCCGCAGGGCACCCTGTTCGGCCGCAACACCACCGGCGGCGCCGTGCTGCTGGAGCCGGCGCGGCCGAAGATGAACACGTTCGAAGGCTATGTGCAGGGCACGATCGGCAGCCTCAACCGGCGCAGCGCGCAGGGCGCGTTCAACATCCCGATCATCGACAACGTGCTGGCGATCCGCGTCGCGGGTCAGGTGGACAAGCGTGACGGCTATGTGAAGGACGTCGTGACCGGGCGGGACTATCTGAACCGCAACAATTACTCGCTTCGCCTCGGCATCCAGTTCAACCCGACCGACACGATCAGCAGCTATACGGCGGTCAATTATATCGACGTGGACGAGCATGGCGGCGGCAGCGTGCTGCTCGCCGTCCGGCCGGACGGCCCCTATGCAGCGGAGCTTGCCCCCTATCTCGCCGCGCAACAGGCGCGCGGCCCCTACAAGACCGCGCTCAGCACCCCGACCTTCGAAAAGGCCAGGGACCTGCTGATCCTGAACAACACGCAATGGCAGCCGACGCCGACGCTGACGATCAAGAACATCTTCAGCTACGCGCACACCCGCTCGACCAGCGCGACCGACCGCGATTCGACGCCATTGCCGATCGCCGACCTGCTCGGCGCCTTCCCCGGCAGCTACAACAACAACCTGCGCACCATCACGGAGGAGTTCCAGGTCCGCTACGACAACGGCACCTTCCGGTTGCAGGCGGGCGGCTTCTATCTCGACGAGAAAAGCCCGGACCCGCTGACCTTCCTGACGCGCAACGCGCTGCAGAAGGGCGGCATCCTCGGCGGCGGCCCGGTCGTCCTGCCGCCGGAGCTGCAGGCGGCGCTGGGCGTGGACGGCCCGCTGCTGCCGGCGCTCAGCATCCAGCCCTATGCGTCGGTATGGTCGCGCAGCAAGGCGCTCTACGCGCAGGAGCAATATAAATTGACGCCGTCGCTCACCGCCACCGTCGGCTTCCGCTGGACATGGGATTCGTTCGGCGGCGATATCATGGCCTATCAGAATCCCGACGATTACCAGGTGTTCAACCGGCTGGCCGCGCTGGGCGTGGTCTCGCAGGAGCAGGCGGCGCAGGTGATCGGCCTCAACGCCAATCTGTGCGTCTACGACGCTTACAAGGCAGTCGCGGCGGGCGGGGCGCCGACGCTTTACTATCCCAATTGCACCCGGCCGACCTTCAGCGGGAAGAGCGACGGGCCGACATGGCAGGTCGGGCTGGACTGGCAGGCCGATCCCTCCACTCTGGTCTATGCCGTGTCGCGGCGCGGATACAAATCCGGCGCGAACAATCCGATCGTCACCCTGTTCCTCGGCGACAATTATCCGCTGGCGGTCGTGAAGCCGGAGCGGGTGACGGATGCCGAGATCGGCCTGAAGCGCGACTGGACGATCGGCGGGATGAAGGCGCGCACCAACATCGCCGCCTTCTACACATGGTTCAACAACATCCAGGTGATCCAGCGCGCGGCGATCGCGGGGGCGGACATCCTTGCCAACGCGCAGAAGGCGCGGGTGATGGGCCTGGAGTTCGAAGGCGTGCTCCAGCCGTTCCGGGCGCTCACGCTCAGCGGCACCTATTCGTATAACGACGCGAAATATCTCGATTATACGACGATCGCGATTCCGGCGATCCCCTCCGCGCTGACGGCGGCGCAGCCGTCGATGAACCTCGCGAGCACGCCCTTCACCTTCGTCGCGCGGCACAAGTTCAGCATCGACGGGCGGCTGGCGCTGCCGGTTCCGGCCTCGGCGGGCGACGTGGCGCTGCGGGCCACCTATGCCTGGCAGTCGCGCGAGCGGGTCGCGTCCGATCCGCAGCCGTTCGACACGCAGGCCCCCTATGGCCTGCTGAACCTGCGGCTGGAGTGGAACAACGTGCGCGGGGCGCCGCTCGATCTCGCCTTCTACGGCACGAACGTGACCGGCACGCAATATCGCGTCACGGCCAACACGGGCTATAACAACACCGGCTTCTCCAATTCGATCTATGGCGAACCCGCGCAATATGGGTTCGAGCTGCGGTATCGTTTCTGATGCGCCGGGCGATCCTGCCGCTGGCGGCGGCCCTGTTGCTGGCCTCTTGCGGCTCCTCGCCGGATCGGCGGGCGCTCGACGCCGGGCAGCAGCAACTGGTGGAGCGGATGCGGCAGGCCGGGGCGACCGCCCTCGCCGCCAACGGCCGGCCGGACGGCGGGATGAGCGTCGGCGGAAAGCTCGCCGGCCGCGCGTTCGGCATCGCCGTGCCGGCGAGGTGGAACGGGCAGGTGGTGCTGTTCGCCAACGGCTATTCCACCCCCGGCACCCCCGTCGGCATGGCGCCCGATCCGATCGTGAGCGAACATTCCGGCGGTTTCCTGACGGCGGCCTATCGCGACGGGTTCGCGGTGGGCGAAAGCGCCTATGACAAGTCGGGTATGGGCGTGCAAAGCGCGGTCGCGAACACGATGCGGCTGCGGGGCTGGTTCGCGAAGCTGGGGGCGAAGCGCTTCTACATCAGCGGCGGATCGATGGGCGGCAACATCACGCTCGCGCTGATCGAGAAATATCCCGACGCCTTCTCCGGCGCGATGGCGGCGTGCGGCGTCACCGGCGGATGGGAGGAGGAGATCGGCCACCTCGTCGATCTGCGCGCGGCCTATGATTATTTCACGCGCGGCACCGATTACGCGCTGCCCGGAGAGGCGGACATCACGCGCAACGGCGTCTCCCCGGTCCCGCCCGCCGGGCTGGGATTCGCGCGGCCGGCGTGGCTGTTCTGGCAGATGCGGCGGACGGCCGGGCCGATCGCCGCGCTGTTCAAGGCCGCGCGCGGGAATCCGGACGGGCCGGAGGCGCGGATGGTCGCGCGGATCGCCAGCGTCGCCGATGCGGACGCCGATCCGGGAAGCTTCATCTTCCCGATCATGACCGCGATGGTGGGCATGGACGACATGCGCGCGAGCTTCGGCGGGCTGATCTACGGCAACAGGGACAAGGCCTATTCCAGCCCCTTGCTCGATGCGGCGCAGACGGCGGCGCTCAATCGCGGCATCCAGCGCAACACCGCCGATCCGGCGGCGGTGGCCTATGCCCGGCAATGGTATCGACCCACCGGGCGCTTCCGCACGCCGCTGATCGCCGTCCACAACCCGCACGACGGGCTGGTCTTCGCCGATCAGGCGACGATCCTGCGCGTGCGCGTCGCGGCGGCGGGCAACCAGGCGCATCTGTTCCAGCTCTGGGCGCCGTCGCAGCAGAAGGATATTCCGACCACCGGCCTTACCGGCTGGGCGCATTGCGGCTTCACCCCGCGCCAGACGCGGGTGCTGTGGTCCACGCTCCGCCATTGGGTCGAAACCGGGCAGCGTCCGCCGGACGGGAGATATTGACATGAGCGCGATCGATCGACGCGGCGCCATCGGCGTCCTGGCCGGCGGGGCGGCCACCCTGTCGCTTCCGGCGGCGACAGCGGCGGCGGCCGCGAGGCAGGCGAAACCCGCCTTCCTGTGGGGCGCGGCGACCGCCGGGCATCAGGTGGAAGGCAATAACGTCAACGCCGATATCTGGCTGCTGGAGCAGGTGAAGCCCACGGTCTTCGCCGAACCTTCCGGCGACGCGTGCGACAGCCTGAACCGCTGGCGCGAGGATGTCGCCCTGGTCAAGGCGCTGGGGCTGAACAGCTATCGCTTCTCGGTCGAATGGTCGCGGATCGAGCCTGCGCCGGGGCAGTTCAGCCAGGCCTATCTCGATCATTATGCCCGCATGGTGGATCATTGCCGCGATCAGGGGATCGCGCCGGTCGTCACCCTGAACCATTTCACCTGCCCGCGCTGGTTCGCCGCCGCCGGCGGATGGCTCCAGACGGACGCCCCGGACCTGTTCGCGCGCTATTGCGGCAAGGTGGCGCGCGCGATGGCGGCGGGGATGAGCCACGCGCTGACCTTCAACGAGCCGAACGGGCCGCTGGCCGAGCCGTGGTCGCTCAACCCCCCTTCGGCAGAGGTGCGCGCGCGGGTGGCGGCATGCGTCGCGGCGGCGGCGAAGGCGAGCGGCTCCGACCGTTTCTCCCTGCTCAACGGCGGCGATCCGGAGCCGATGATCCCCGGCATCACCATGGCGCATGTGAAGGCGCGGGAGGCGATCCGCGCCGCGCGCGGCGATCTGCCGATCGGCATGAGCCTCGCCATCCCCGACGATGTGGCGACCGGCCCGGACAGCGCGATCGAGCGCAAGCGCGCCGCCGTCTACGGCCCGTTCTTCGCCGTGATGGACAAGGACGATTTCGTCGGCGTGCAGACCTATGAGCGATGCTATATCGGCCCGGAGCGCGAGGTGCCGCCGCCGGCCGGCGTGCCGCTGCGTCCGGACGGGCGGCAATGGTTCCCCGCGGCGGTCGGCAATGCGGCGCGCTATGTCCACAAGGCGACGGGCAAGCCGGTGTTCGTCACCGAGAACGGCATCGGCACGCCGGACGATGGCGAGCGCCTGCGCTTCATTCCCGAAGCGATCGCCTCCGTCGAGTCGGCGATGCGCGACGGGGTGCCGGTGCTCGGCTATCTCCACTGGTCGCTGCTCGACAATTTCGAATGGATTTCGGGATATGGCCCGAAGTTCGGGCTGGTGGCGGTCGATCGCACCTCCTTCAAGCGCACGCCCAAGCCGAGCGCGCGGCTGTTGAGCCGCATCGCCCGCGCGGGCGGGACGGGGCGGGCATGATGCGCCGCGCGGTCGCTTTCCTCGGCGGCATCGCGCTGGTCGCGGGCGTCGCGGGCGCGCAGCAGGTGAGCGCGCCCTTTCCCGATACGCTGTCTCCCGAGGCGAAGGCCGGGCTGGCGCGCGAGGC
>JASGGR010000213.1:0-4955 GCA_047602705.1 Sphingomonas bacterium
ACGGGCGCGGCGGCGGAGATGCTGGGCGTCGGCGCGGGCGCGATGGACATGACGGTCAACTATCTCAAGGAGCGCAAGCAGTTCGGCTCGCTGATCGGCAGCTTCCAGGCGCTGCAGCACCGCGCCGCGCACCTCTACAGCGAGATGGAGGTGGCGCGCGCCGCCGTGCTGAAGGCGCAGCAGTTGCTCGACGCCGGCGACGACAAGGCCGACGCCGCCGTCTCCGTGGCGAAGGCGATGACGGGCATGGCGACCATGCTTTCGGTGCAGGAAGGCGTGCAGATGCACGGCGGCATCGGCATGACCGACGAATATGACATCGGCTTCTACATGAAGCGCCAGCGCGTGCTGGCCGAGATGTTCGGCGACGCCAATTTCCACGCCGACAAATTGGCGCGTAACGCCGGTTACTGATGGCCGAAGAAGACCCCACGCCCCGCCCGCCCTGCACGCCCGAGGAACTCGTCGCGGGGCTCGTGACGTTGCTCGACGTGGAGGAGATTGACACCGATCTCTATCGCGGCCGCCGCTCGCAGCACGACGAAGGCCGGGTGTTCGGCGGACAGGTGATCGCGCAGGCACTCCAGGCGGCGCAGCGTTCCACCGACGCGCCCAAGACCG
Source organism: Sphingomonas bacterium (assembly GCA_047602705.1). GTDB lineage: Bacteria > Pseudomonadota > Alphaproteobacteria > Sphingomonadales > Sphingomonadaceae > Sphingomonas. The sequence goes on from JASGGR010000213.1 coordinate 622, forward strand.
CGCATTCGCTCCACGCCTATTTCATGCGGCCGGGCGACACCAATTATCCGATCATCTATCGCGTGGTGCGCGATTTCGAGGGCCGCAGCTTCGCCACCCGCCGCGTGATCGCGATGCAGCGCGGCGCGCCGATCCTGAACATGGCGGCATCCTTCCAGGCGCCGGAGGAAGGCTTCCACCATCAGGACAGGATGCCCGACGTCCCCCCTCCCGAGGAACTGGAGAGCGAGGCGCAGATCCGCGCGCGCGAAAGCGAGCTGGTGGACGAACGCTTCCGCAAGTCGCTCACCCGCCCGCGCCCGATCGAGATCCGCCCGGTCTATCCGCGCAAATGGTTCAACCCCACGCCGACCGCGCCGATCCAGCATAGCTGGTTCCGCATCTGCGCCCCGATCGGCGACGATCCGGCAACGCACCGCGCGATCCTCTCCTATGCTTCCGACATGTCGCTGCTCGGCACCTGCATGTTGCCGCATGGCGTGAACTGGACGACGCCGGGCTTCCAGAGCGCCAGCCTCGATCATGCCGTGTGGCTGCACGAGGATTTCCGCGCCGACGACTGGCTGCTCTACGCCACCGACAGCCCATGGGCCGGCCATGCGCGCGGCATGAACCGCGGGCAGGTGTTCACCCGCGACGGCCGGCTGGTCGCCAGCGTCGCGCAGGAAGGGCTGATCCGCCAGCGGGAACGGCGCAGGAAGGAAGACTGAGCCGCTTCCGGTCAGCCCGGCCTTGTGCCGGGGCCTGCCGCGCGGCAAGGAACGGCAAGAGGCCGGGCCATGCCCCGCGGGCTTCCGGTCCGGCAGGATGCCGGGGTGACGACAGGAGAGGATGACCGCCATGCAGATCGATCGTCGCGGGTTCGTGACCAGCGCCGCCGCGCTCGGAGTCGCCGCCGCCATCCCTGCCCGCGCGGCCGCCTCGGGCGATGCCGCCGCGATGGCGCTGCTGGACCGGCAGGCGGAGGCCCTGCTCCTCACCTATCCCGAGAATGCCGCCGCGCTGGGCATAGACACCGGCAAGCGCGCCGCGCTCAAATCCATGCTCGGCGATCACAGCATCGCGACCGAGGCGCGGCGCAAGGCGGAGGCGGCGAAGCGGCTCGCGGAGCTGCGCGCGATCGATACGGCGCGGCTTTCGCCCGCCGTCACCGTCCATGTCGAGACGGCCACCGTCGCGCATGAGATCGCGCTGGACGGCTGGCGACGGATGCCCGTGGGCGACATGGCGTTCCTGTCGCCCAACGGCTATCGCTCGACGCCCTATGTCGTCAGCCAGGGCAATGGCGCGTTCGTCGACGTGCCGGACCTGCTGGAGAACCGCCACCAGATCGCCACCAGCGCCGATGCCGAAGCCTATCTCGCCCGAATGCACGCCTATGCGAAGGAGCTGCGCGACGAAACGGAGCGGGTGAAGGCGGATGCGGCGAAAGGCGTCTATCTCCCCGGCTTCCTGAACGACATCACCGCGCGGCAATTGCGCGACGGCGCGGCGAAACCGGCGGACTGGGGCATCGTCACCGGCCTCGGCGCGAAGCTCCACGCGGCGGGCCTGCCCGATGAATGGAGCGCCCGCGCCATCCGGATCGCGGAGCAGGAGATCGCGCCCGCGCTCTCCGCGCAAGCCGACGCCTTCACCGCGCTCCGCCCCAGGGCGCCGGACGTGGCGGGCATGTGGCAGGTGCCCGATGCGGAGAATATCTACGGCTGGCTGGTCGAGGCCGGCACCACCACGAAGCGCACGCCGGAGGAAATCCACGCCGGCGGGCTGGAGCAATGCAAGGCGCTGGCCGCCGAGATGGACCCCCTGCTGCGCGCGCAGGGGCTGACGCAGGGCACGGCGGGCGAGCGCCTCGCCCAGCTCGGCAAACGGCCCGACCTGCTGTTCGCCAATACCGATGCGGGGCGCGCGGAGCTGCTCGCCTATCTCAACTCCGTCGTGGCGAAGATCAGGCCGCTGATGCCCAGGGCGTTCGGCAAGCTGGTGCGCGGCAACCTCCAGATCAAGCGCGTGCCGCCCGCGATCCAGGACGGCGCGCCCAACGGCTATGCCTCCGCCGGGTCGATCGACGGGAAAATCCCCGGCGCCTATTACATCAACCTGCGCGATACCGGCATCTGGCCGCGATTCTCGCTGCCCACGCTTACCTTCCACGAAGGGATTCCGGGCCATGTGTGGCAGGGCGAATATACCTATGACCTGCCGCTAATTCGCACCCTGCTGAGCTTCAACGCCTATTCCGAGGGCTGGGGCCTGTATGCCGAGCAGATCGCGGATGAGGTAGGCTTCTATGCTGACGATCCGCTGGGCCGGATCGGCTATCTGCAATCGATGAACTTCCGCGCCGCGCGGCTGGTCGCGGACACCGGGCTGCACCACAAGCGCTGGACGATGGATCAGGCGATGGAATGGTTCATGGCCGCCACCGGCTTCACCGCCAGCCAGGCGCGATCGGAACTGAACCGCTATTGCACATGGCCGGGGCAGGCCTTGGGCTACAAGACCGGGCATAACGAGATCAACCGCCTGCGCGACGTGGCGAAGGCGAAGCTGGGCGCGCGCTTCGACACGCGCGGCTTCAACGACGCGGTGGTGCAGACGGGCGGCGTGCCGCTCGGCGTGCTGGGCAAGGTGGTGGACCGCTGGGCGGGCTCGCTCGGCTGACCGGGCGAGGCGCCTGGGTCGAAAAAATTTTTCGCCGGTCTTGCCATATGGGAAAGTCGCGGAAGTCCGCGCGTCGCGGATCGGATGCGACGAACGGTTCGCCGCTCACCTAAATTCCGCTCTTGCAGCCCGCGCGCGATTGCCACAATCTGTTGGGGTTGAATTCCGGGGACGACCCTATCGCTGGTAGAACCATATCCGCAATCCTATATTGCGGCATGGCTTTTCGCGCGCTTTTCCGAAGGCGCCGGCCATGGAATGGTCCATAGCGAGCAGGCGGACCCCATATGGCGAAACGCCCCGTCACGCGCATCGCGCGGACCGGGCATGGGGGAATGGCGGCGATGGATTTCAGGGACTCGAGCGAGGCGAACATGGCGACCGAGACACTGGAAACGAACGGGGAAGCGGCCCCCGCCCCGGCCGCGAAGCGCGCGGCTTACGACGTGGAGGTGGATCATGGCCGTGATTCGCTCCTCACCGAATTCGGCAAGGACACGCTGACCGACCGCTATCTGCTGCCGGGCGAGAGCTATCAGGACCTGTTCGTGCGCGTCGCCTCGGCTTACGCGGACGATGCGGGCCATGCGCAACGGCTCTACGATTATATCTCGAAATTGTGGTTCATGCCGGCCACGCCGGTGCTGTCGAACGGCGGCACGGGGCGCGGGCTGCCGATCTCCTGCTACCTCAACTCCGTGCCGGACAGCCTGAACGGCATCGTCGACACGTGGAACGAGAATGTCTGGCTCGCCTCGCGCGGCGGCGGGATCGGCACCTATTGGGGCAATGTGCGCGGCATCGGCGAGCCGGTGGGCCTGAACGGCAAGACCAGCGGCATCATCCCCTTCGTCCGCGTGATGGACAGCCTGACGCTCGCGATTTCGCAAGGCTCGCTGCGGCGCGGCTCGGCCGCCTGCTACCTCGACATCTCGCACCCGGAGATCGAGGAGTTCCTCGAAATCCGCAAGCCCTCCGGCGATTTCAACCGCAAGGCGCTGAACCTGCACCATGGCGTGCTGATTCCGGACGCCTTCATGGAGGCGGTGCGCGACGGCGCGGAATGGACGCTGAAATCGCCCAAGGACGGGTCGGAGCGTAGCAAGGTCGATGCGCGCAGCCTGTTCCAGAAGCTTGTCGAGACGCGCCTCGCCACCGGCGAGCCGTATATCGTCTTCGCCGACCATGTGAACAGGAACATGCCCCGGCATCACCGCGAGCTGGGTCTGAAGGTCTCCACCTCCAACCTGTGCAGCGAGATCACGCTGCCGACGGGCGTGGACCATCTCGGCAACGACCGCACGGCGGTGTGCTGCCTCTCCTCGCTCAACCTCGAGACATGGGACGAGTGGAAGGACGACCGGAACTTCATCGAGGACGTGATGCGCTTCCTCGACAACGTGCTGTCCGATTATATCGAACGGCACGAGCCGGGGATGGAGCGCGCGGCCTATTCCGCCGGGCGCGAGCGTTCGGTCGGGCTGGGCGTGATGGGCTTCCACTCCTTCCTCCAGGCGCGCGGGCTGCCGTTCGAGGGCGCGATGGCGAAATCGTGGAACCTGCGCATCTTCAAGCATATCAAGGCGCAGGTGGACGAAGCCTCCATGCAGCTCGCGGTGGAGCGCGGCCCCTGCCCCGACGCCGCCGACATGGGCGTGATGGAGCGTTTC
>JASGGR010000214.1:0-4951 GCA_047602705.1 Sphingomonas bacterium
GGCACCGGGCATTGCTGCATCAGCTTGCGCAGGAAGGTGATGCCGTCCATGCGCGGCATCTCCACGTCCAGCGTGATGACGTCGGGCACCTCGTCCTGGATATAGCGCGCGGCGCTGAACGGATCGGCGGCGGTGGCGACCACCGTAATCTCCGGGTCTTCCTCCAGCACGCGCTGCATCGTCTGGCGGACGCTGGCGGAATCGTCGATCACGAGCACACGGATCTTGCGGCCGGCGGGCATGGTTTCAGCTCCTGCGGAAAATGGTGTTGCCGAGCTGGACCAGCGGCAGGTCCAGCCCCGCGATCGATTCCGAATGGCCGAGGAACAGGTGCCCGCCCGGCGCAAGGCGATCGACAAGGCGGGAAACGACGCGATGCTGCGTCGGTTTGTCGAAATAGATCAGCACGTTGCGGCAGAAGATCAGGTCCATCGGATCGCCCACCGGATAATGATCGTCCATCAGGTTGAGCCGGGCGAAACCGACCGCGCTGCGCAGGGCGGGCGCGATCCGCACCACGCGCCTCGCGGGATCGTTGGCCGGCATCACATAGCGCCGCCGCAGCTCCGCCGGCACCGGGCCGACCGCCTCCTCCGGGTAGATGCCCAGCCGCGCCGTCTCCAGCACCTGCGTGTCCAGATCGGTGGCGAGGATGCCGTAATCCGGCCCGCCGTGGCCGGCGGCGAAATCGTCCAGCACCATCGCTATCGTATATGGCTCCGGCCCGGTCGAGCAGGCCGCGCTCCACGCGCGCACCTGCCGCACGCCCCGTTCGGCGATCCGGGGCAACAGGGTTTCGCGCAGCCAGGTGAAGTGCGCCGGCTCGCGGAAGAAATCCGTCTTGTTGGTCGTCACCGCATTGACGATGTGCGGCCCTTCCATCTCCAGATTGGTGCCGGAGAAGGCGCGGTCGCAATATTCGTCCAGCGTCCGCGCGCCCGTCGGGCCGAGGCGGCGGCGCAGGCGGCCTTCCAGCATCTGCTTCTTGGAAGGCGGCATGCGGATGCCGGTTTCGGCATGGATGAAGGTCGCGAGCCGCTTGAAGTTGCGCTCGCCCAGCGGCTGCATGGCGACGGACGTCGGCGGCGCGGGGCGGATGGAACGGGCCGTCGCTTGCATGAGGGGACTCCCTGAAAGCGGATGGCGTCAGGCGGAGGCGGCGAGCGCCGAGGCTTCCGCCGCCGAGAAGATGCGCGAGGCATCGACCAGCACGACGAAGCCGTCCGCCCTGCGCACCACGCCGGCGATATAGTCGGACGGCCATGCCACGCCGATATCCGGCGCCGGTTCGATCGCGTCGGCGGCGAAGCTGCTCACCTCCAGCACGCGATCGACCACCAGCCCCAGCGTCAGCACGCGATCGGCGAGCGGCACGTCCACCACCAGGATGCGCGTGGCGGGCGAGGGCACCGCCGGGGAGAGGCCCAGCTTCACCCGGAAGTCGATCGTCGTCACGCCCTGGCCGCGCATGTCGGTCAGGCCGAGCAGCCAGCCGGGGCCGTTGGGGATGCGGAAGGTATCCCGATAGTCGAGAATCTCCCGCACCAGCTCGACGCGGACCGCGAAGATCTCCGCGCCCAGCCCGAAGGTGACGACCTGCACCTCGCCCGCGCCGCTCATGCCGCCTGCCCGAACTCGGCGTCCTCGGCGTCCGGCCCGCCGCTGGCGAGATCGAGCGCGAAGCCCTTCACGCGCGCCTGCTGCTGGTGGACCGGATTGGCGGCCCGGGCCTTGGCCTGCTTCGCCGGCTTGCGTGCGGCCGGCGCCGGCGCGGCGGCGATCGTCGGACGGCGGGCGGCTGCGTCGGCGGAGACGCGGAAATAGGCGATGCTGGCCTGCAATTCCTCCGCCTGCGCCGCCAGTTCCTCGGACGTGCTGGAGATCTGCTCCGATGCGCCGGCGTTCTGCTGCGTCACCTGGTCGAGCTGCTGGATCGCCTCGTTGATCTGCGCCGCGCCGATATCCTGCTCGCGGCAGGCGGCGCTGATCTCGGAGATCAGCTCGGCCGTGCGGCGGATGTCGGGCACCAGCCGCGTCAGCATCTCGCCGGCTTCGGTCGCGGCCTGCACGGTATCGGTGGAAACCGCGCCGATCTCGGCCGCCGCGCTCTGGCTGCGCTCGGCCAGCTTGCGCACTTCGGAAGCGACCACCGCGAAGCCGCGGCCATGTTCCCCGGCGCGCGCCGCCTCCACCGCCGCGTTGAGCGCGAGCAGGTCGGTCTGACGGGCAATTTCCTGCACGATGCCGATCTTGTCCGCGATGGTGCGCATCGCGACCACGGCCTTCTCCACGGCCACGCCGCTGGCTTCGGCGTCGCGCGAGGACTGGCGCGCGATCTTCTCGGTCTGCGCGGCATTGTCGGCATTCTGTTTGATGTTGGCGGCGATCTCCTCCATCGAGGCGGAGGCTTCCTCGGCCGCCGCGGCCTGCTCGGTCGCGCCCTGCGAAACCTGCTCGGAGCTGGCGGAAAGCTGCTCGCTGCCGCTCGACACGTTGCACGCCGCCGCATTGGCGTCGCCCACCACGGAACGCAGGCGTTCGATCATCGTGTTGACGTGGCCGAGCAACTCGCCGATCTCGTCGCGGCTCTTGCTCTCGACCGTGCTGGTCAGGTCGCCCTCGGCCACCCGGCGCATCGCGTCGCCAGCCGTCTTCAGCCCGCGCGAGATGATGAGCGAGAGGTAGGTCGCCGCCGCCAGCGTCAGCAGGAAGGCGATCGCCCCCAGCATCAGCATGGTGAAGCGCGCATTCTCGTAATCGACGGTGGTGGCGTCGTTGGCGGCCTGCATCTCCTTCTGCTGCAGGGCCACAAGCTCATCGACCACCTTGGTCAGCGCGAACGCCACGTCGCGCGATTCGCCCATCGTCAGGCTCGTGGCCGTGGCCGGATCGGACGCGCTGAGCGCCACGACGCGCTGGTTCACGGGCTTGAACTGCTCCCAGCGTTCGCGCAGGTTCGCCCACAGCGCCTTGTCGCCCGCCGTGGCCTCGGCATTGCCGGCGGCCACATCGGCCTCCACCTTGGTGCGCGCGGCGTTGAGCGATTCCTCCATCGTGCGCCGATGTTCCGGATCACGGCCCAGCACGAGGTTCTTTTCGCTGCGCACCATCATGCCGATGCCGGCATCGATGATATGCGCGCGATCGAGCTGCTTCGCGGGGCCATTGATCACCTTGTCGATCGAATCGTTCAGCCCGTGGAGCCGCGACACGCCGAGCGCGATGATCGCGGCCATGATGATGAGGAGCGCGCCGAAGGTGGCGCCCAGTTTCAGCTTGATGGAAATGTTCATGGCTCAATCCCTGATGGATCAGTGGAACGTGGGACGGACGAGGGAATCGCCGTCGGAAACGGAAGCGATGATCGCGGCGAGATCGGGCAGCATCACCACCCCTTCCGGCCGCCGCACCAGCTCGCGCACGAAGTCGCGGCGCCAGCGCATCCCCACCATCGGTGGCGGCTCGCTGGAATCGCGGTGGAGCGTGGCGACTTCGTGCACCTTGTCGGTGCGGATGCCGATCTGGATCGGCTCCTCGCCCGATGCGATCTCGATCACGACGATGCGGCTGTCGACCGTGCGCTCCGCGCCCGGCATGGCGAAGGCGATGCGCAGGTCGGCGAGCGGGATGATCCGGCCGCGGAAGTTGACGACGCTGCCGACCAGCGGCGACGCGCCGGGCACAGGCGTTTCGGGCAGGAGATCGAGGATCTCGCGCACCATCACCGCCTCCAGCGCCAGCGTCTCGCCGCCCAGGTCGAAGGTCAGCACTTCCAGCGCGCCCGAGCTGTCCCAGGCGATAGGGCTTTGTTCTGTCATGGCTCTTATCCGGCGGCGCGCAGCCGCTCCTCCTGATGCTGGCCCAGCGCGACGAGATGCGCCACGTCGAGGATCAGCGCGACATCGCCGTCGCCCAGGATCGTCGCGCCAGCGAAGGTCGTGACGTCGCGGTGGAGCGGCGACATGGATTTGATGACGGTCTGGTGGCTGCCGATGATCTGGTCCACCACCAGCCCGACGCGTTCGGAAGCGGTGGCGATCACCACGATCTTCTGGTGCGGATCGGGGCGCGTGCCCGTCTCCAGCAGCTCCCGCAGCCGCAGGAACGGCACCAGCCGGTCGCGAAGCGTGATGAAGCTGCGCCCGCGCGAGCGCAGATCGTCCTCGAGGCTCAGCTCGAGACATTCCTCCACCGCCGAAAGCGGGATGACGTAGCGCCCATCGCCGACGCGCACGAGCAGCCCGTCGATGATCGCCAGCGTCAGCGGGATGCGCAGCACGATGGTCGACCCCTCGCCCGGGGCGCTGGCGATGTCGATCGATCCGCGCAGGCTTTCGATCGTCCGCTTCACGACATCCATGCCCACGCCGCGCCCGGACAGGTTCGTCACCTGCGCCGCGGTCGAGAAGCCGGGGTGGAAGATCAGGTGGAGCAGGTCATGGTCCGAAAGCTGTTGCCCCGGCTGGATCAGCCCCTGCGCCTCGCCGCGCGCGCGGACGGCGGCGCGATCGATCCCGCGCCCGTCGTCGCGGATGGTGATGACCACCTCGCCGCCCGCCTGATGCGCGGAAAGCAGGATGCGCCCGGCTTCCGGCTTGCCCGCCGCCGCGCGCTGCTCCGGCGTCTCCAGACCATGGTCGCAGGCGTTGCGGATCAGATGGACGAGCGGATCGGCGAGCCGCTCGATTACCGTCTTGTCCACTTCCGTGCTTTCGCCTTCGGTGGCGAGGTCGATCGTCTTGCCGGTTTCGCGCGCGAGATCGTGGATCAGGCGGCGGAAGCGGCCGAACAGGGTGGAGACCGGCACCATGCGCAGCACCATCATCGTGTCGCGCAATTCGCCCGCCAGCCGCTCGATCTCCTCCGAGATGGAGCGCAGGACGAGGCTGCCCGACGCGCCGTTGGCAAGCTGCGAAAGGCGGCTCTGCACGATCACCAGCTCGCCCACGCG
>JASGGR010000215.1:0-4909 GCA_047602705.1 Sphingomonas bacterium
GTCGAGCGCCGCCAGCAGCGCATCGCGCTCCGCCTCGCCGCAGGCATCGACGCGCGGGGCGATGCGCGCCTCAAGCGACGCCATCACCGCCGCCGATCTTTCGCCAGCCACCGGCGCGCCATCGACCAGCGCGGCGGCGAGCAGTTCCAGCCGCTCCACCGTATCGCCGTTGCTGCGCCACGGATCGCCGCTCGCCACCTCCAGCGCCGCCGGGCGGGGACCGCGCCACGCCTCGCCCATCCGGCAATCGAGCGGATCGAAGCCGAGCGCGAGATCGTCCGCCAGCGCGCGCAGCAGCGAGCCTTGCCCCGCCTCGTCATAGCCGCGCGGCGTGCGCGTCAGCGCCACCAGCAGGTCGCGCCGCAGCCGCCCCTCCGGCGAGCGGGTGAAGACGTGCAGACCGTCGCGGATCTGCATCTCCTTCAGCTCGCACAAATAATTGTCGATCGCGGCGAGCGCGTCGTCGCCCTCGCCGCTCGCGCCCGCGTCGCGATCCAGCCCGATGCCTTGCGCGAGATCGAGGATGTCGCGCCGCAACCGCTCCAGCCGGCGCGGGTCCATGCCCGCCGCGAGATAATATTCGTCCACCAGCGCCTCTAGCTGCTTCAGCGGGCCGTAGCTTTCGGCGCGGGTGAGCGGCGGGGTGAGATGGTCGATGATCGTCGCGGCGATGCGGCGCTTGGCCTGTGTGCCCTCGCCCGGATCGTTGACGATGAAGGGATAGATTTGCGGCAGCGGCCCGGCGCACGCTTCCGGGAAGCAATCGCGCGACAGCGACACTGCCTTGCCCGGCAGCCATTCGAGATTGCCGTGCTTGCCGACATGCACCACCGCCTGCGCGCCGAACGCCTCCGCCAGCCAGATATGGAAGGCGAGGTAATGATGCGGCGGCGGCAGCGCCGGATCGTGATAGCTCGTCCTGGGATCGACGTCGTATCCGCGCGCCGGCTGCACCGCGATCGCGACATTGCCGAAAAGATGTACCGCCAGCCGGTACGCGCCGTCGCGGACGAAGGGATCGTCCTCCGCCGCGCCCCAGCGTTCCGAGACGGTGCTGCGAACGGTTTCGGGCAGAAGCGCGAAGGCCGCGCGATAGTGCTCCAGCGGCAGCGACACCTCGCCCGGCCGGTCGATCGAGGAGAGGTCGTTGGTCACGCCCGCCGTCATCAGCCGCATCAGCGCCGCGCCGTCCTCCGGCGCGCCGCCGGTGGCATAGCCCGCCTCATGCAGGGCGGAGAGGATCGCGGCGGCGCTGGCGGGCGTGTCTAGGCCGACGCCGTTGCCGATCCGTCCGTCGCGATTGGGATAGTTGGCCAGCACCAGCGCGACGCGGCGCTCCGCCGGAACTGTCCGCCGCAGCCGCGCCCAATTGGCGGCGAGCGCGGCGGCGAAGGCCACGCGATCGGGCATCACCTTCGGCGCGACGATGCCGCATTCGGTGAGCGCGTCGAACCGCTCAGCCGCCTTGAACGCCACCGCACGGGCGAAGATGCGCCCGTCCACTTCCGGCAGCGCGACGTTCATCGCGAGATCGCGCGGGCCGAGGCCGCGTGCGCTGCTCTCCCAGCTTTCCTGATCGACGCCGGCGAGGATGATCTGGAGCAACGGGCAATCCGCCCGCTCCAGCACGGCGGGTGTTCGCATCTCGCCCGGCGCGGAGGCCGCGAAGGAGGTGGCGTTGAGGATCACGTCCGGCCGCCCCGCGTCGAGCACGCCGCCCAGCCAGTCCCGCGCGAACGGCTCGCGCAGCGCGCGGACGTGGACGGCGATCGGGTTCAGCCCTTCCGCCTCCAGCCCGGCGAGCATCGCGTCCACCGCCTCCAGCGTACCGGCCAGCAGCAAGGCGCGGTAGAAGACCAGTAGCGCCACCGGCCGCCCCGCCGCCCAGCGCGCACGCGCGTCGGCGAGCGTCGGCCGCTCGACGCCGGGCACGTAGAGGCCAGCGTCCGCCACCGGCACCGGATCGTCCGCCACGCCGCAATCGCGTCCGATCAGCCGCGCGGCGGTGCGCAGGAAGGCGAGCGCATTGGCGACGCCACCCTGCCGCAGATAATCGCGCAGCCGCTGGCACGTCTCCGGCGGCAGGGTGGAGGCGCGCTCCAGCGCCGGGTCCGGCTCCTGCCCCTCGGCGATCGCGGCGAAGGCGATGCCGCGCGCCCGCGCGATCGCGGCAATCTCGTCCACGCCATAGGGCCAATAGGATTTGCCGCCGAGCAGCACCACGCACACGAAGCGCGCGCGCGCGATCACCTTCTCGACATAGAGATCGACCGAATAGGGATGCCTGAGCTGGAGCAGATTGGCGAGCCGCACGCTTGGCGCGCCCTCCCCCAGCAGCGCCGCCGCGCGCGCGAAGCAGGCGAGTTCGCTGTCCGCCACCGTCAGGATTACGATATCGCCCGGCGACTGGGCGAGATCGATCGCCTCCTCGCCGTTCGATACCGTTCCCGGCGTGGCGGAAAGCAGGTGCATCAGCCGAGCGCCGCCCCCAGCGCCCGTTCGATCGCGGCGCGGTCCAGCCCCTTCTGGCCGATCACCACCAGTTGCGTGCGGCGCGGCTCGTGCGCCAGCCACGCGCGGTCGAAATGGTGCTGGATGCGCGGGCCGACCGCCTGCACCAGCAGCCGCGCGGGCTTGCCCTCCACCGCGACGAAACCCTTCACGCGCAATATGTCATGCCCCGCGATCGCTTCCCCGATCGCCGCCAGCAGCGGGGCGGGATCGCCGACCGCGCCGCCCGACACTACGAAGCTGTCGAAATCGTCGTGGTCGTGCTCCTCCTCCGTATCGTGGTGCGAGGGGCGTGCGTCGAGATCGTCCTCCGCCGCGGCCGTCAGCCCGAGCAGCACGCCCGCGTCCACCGCGCCATGGCTCGCGCGCACGATCCGCACGCCCGCGCGCGTCTCTCCATCGATATCGCGCTCGACACCCGCCAGCGTGTCGGCATCGACCAGATCGGCCTTGTTGAGCACCACCAGATCGGCGCAGGCGAGCTGATCCTCGAACAATTCCTCCAGCGGGCTGTCGTGGTCGAGCGAGGGATCGGCCGCGCGCGCCGCCGCAAGCGCCGCCTCGTCGGTGGCGAAGCGCCCGGCGGCGACCGCATCGGCGTCAATCAGCGCGACCACGCCGTCCACCGTCGCACGCGCGCGGATATCCGGCCATTGGAACGCCTTGACCAGCGGCTTGGGAAGCGCGAGGCCGGAAGTCTCGATGATGATATGCTCCGGCGGATTGGGCCGGTCGAGCAGCTTCTGCATCGTCGGCAGGAAATCGTCCGCCACGGTGCAGCAGATGCAGCCGTTGGCCAGCTCGACGATATCCTCCTCCGGGCAAGCGGCATCGTTGCAGCCGCGCACCAGCTCGCCGTCGACGCCCACGTCGCCGAACTCGTTGATGACGAGCGCGAGCCGGCGGCCCTTCGCATTCTGCAACAGATGCCGGATCAGCGTGGTCTTGCCCGCGCCGAGGAAGCCGGTGATGACCGTGGTGGGAACCTTGCTCACGGCTCTTTCTCCTTTGAAGATATCAGCCCTGCCGGCGCTTCAGCACGCGCTCCGCGAACAGGCCGAAGACGATGCCGATCACCGCCCACAGCAGGAACTGGGTGGCGATCGAGGCGACGCGGAAATTCCACAAGAGGGTCGCGGGGAAATCGGCCGGAACCTCGTCGATCACCGGCAGTAGGAACTGGCCGATGCCGACCATCGCCAGCCAGGCTCCCGCCGCGATCAGCGTCGCATCGATCCCGCGCAGGTTCCGCCCCAGCGCGCCGCGCAGCCGCCCCGCGGCGATCGCGGAACCGAGCGAAAGCGCGATCATCGCGAAATAGGCGGCGGTGCGGATGCCGACCGTCTCGTGACGCCCGACCGCCGGGGGCGTCTGCGGATATTTGATCCCCGGCACGATCACCACCAGCAGGAACGCAAGCCCCGCCAGCAGCAGCGCGAAGCTGCGCGGCCCGATCGCCCCGAACCGGCCGTAGCCATAAGCGAAGACGAGCGAGAATATCCCGCCGACCGCCGCGCCATAGAGCGCCAGCGCCGTCAGCAGGCCCGCGCCCTTCTGCGTCTCGCGGCTGACCAGCTCCTCGCCATCGCCGCCCGGATGATGCGCGGCATGGCTTTCCTCATAGCCGATCGCGCGATCGATCTGCGGCTCGGCCACGATCCGCGCGGCGAAGGTCGCCAGCAAGGCCGCGAGGATGCCGGCCAGCATCCCGCGCCACAGCAAGTCCCGTGTCATCGCCGCCTCAGTGGCAGGGGAAGCCGAGCAGGTGCCGCCCGTCATGGACGAATTCGTGCACATACATCCCTTGGAACAGCGCGAGCGCGCCCTGCTCCGTGCTGACGAAATAGAGGAAGATCAGCGCGATCAGCGTGCCGAACACCGCCCAGGGGACGATGTCCTCGACCGGAATGGTGACGGGGACGAAGCCGTCGTCGAACAGCGCGGCAGTGGTGGCCATGGTCAATGCTCCTTCCGGGATTCCGCGTCCCGAGAGAGGTTCGTAAAAACCCAGGGGGAAGGTCTGGCTCTCGACGTGGCGTTGCAGCGTCGATTACAGTGGCGCGACCGCGCCGGATTTGCACCGGCTTCTTCTTCCTGGAACTGCCCGCCACTTAGGGCGCGGGCAGCGTCAACGTCAACGCTATTCGGGAGGCTTCCGCTGGCGACTTCGCTCCTGCTCCTCTGCGCGGCTTCCACCGCCCCGGCCCGGACGGGCGGTTTCCCCCATGCCGGGGAGCCGCTCGACGAACGCGGGCGGCGCGATGCGGCGGCGGTGCGCCTGGCCACGCCGGTCCTGTGCAGCCCATGGCGCTCCGCGCGCGAGACGGCGGACGCGATCGGCGTGGCGGCGGAGATCGCCGCGCCGCTCGCCGATCTCGATCACGGCCGGTGGAGCGTG
>JASGGR010000216.1:0-4906 GCA_047602705.1 Sphingomonas bacterium
GTATTCGCCGGTGCGTCAGGTCAGCTACAAGGTCGATCCGACCCGCGTCGAGGTGGCAGATGATGAGCTCGGGGTTCATCACCTCGATATCGCCGCTCACCGCGATGTCGCCCGCCTTCACGGCGGCCGGGCCGGTCGCGGAAAGCTGGAGGCGCTTCGGGCCTTCGCCCTGCATCTTCAGCGCGACCTGCTTCACGTTCAGCACGATGTCGGTGACGTCCTCGCGCACGCCTGCGAGCGAGCTGAACTCATGCAGCACGTTCTCGATCTTGATCGAGGTGACGGCAGCGCCCTGAAGCGAGGAGAGCAGCACGCGGCGCAGCGCGTTGCCGAGCGTCAGACCGAAACCGCGCTCCAGCGGCTCGGCGACGAAGGTCGCTTTCCGCTTCCCGTCGCCGCCCTTTTTCTCGAGCGCGTTGGGCTTCTTCAGTTCCTGCCAGTTCTTTGCGTTGACGGACAAGGCTCTCGTCCCCTGGGGTTGGGCCGGAACGGGGGCATGTTCCGGCCTTGGTGCAAATGAACCCCCGACTCGTCAGCCGGGAGCCGTCAGATCAGACGCGGCGGCGCTTCGACGGGCGCACGCCGTTGTGCGGGATCGAGGTCACGTCGCGGATCGACGTGATCTGGAAACCGACCGCCTGCAATGCCCGCAGCGCGGATTCACGGCCCGAACCCGGGCCCTTCACCTCGACCTCAAGCGTGCGGACGCCATGCTCGGCGGCCTTCTTGCCTGCGTCTTCCGCCGCCACCTGCGCGGCATAAGGGGTCGACTTGCGCGAGCCCTTGAAGCCCATCATGCCGGCCGAAGACCAGCTGATCGCATTGCCCTGCGCATCGGTGATGGTGATCATCGTGTTGTTGAAGCTGGCGTTGACGTGCGCCACGCCCGCCGTGATGTTCTTGCGTTCGCGCCGACGAAGGCGCTGCGGTGCCTGTGCCATGTGGTATTCCTGACCTGTTCTTTCAACTCGGCTGCCGGGAGGCCGTCCGCCTCATACCTGCCGCCGGCGGAGTAAGCCGGAGAACCGTCCCCCGGACGGTTTCCCGATTCGGCTTACTTCTTCTTGCCCGCGATCGGCTTGGCCTTGCCCTTGCGGGTGCGCGCGTTGGTGTGCGTGCGCTGGCCGCGGACCGGCAGGCCCTTGCGATGACGCAGGCCGCGATAGCAGGCCAGATCCATCAGGCGCTTGATGTTCATCGCGGTTTCGCGACGCAGATCGCCTTCCACGGTGTGATCGGCGTCGATCGCCTCGCGGATCTGGAGCACTTCCTGATCCGACAGATCCTGGACGCGTCGTTCCGGCGCGATCGACAGCTTCCCGGTGATTTCCTTGGCCTTGGCCGGGCCGATGCCGTGGATATAGGTGAGCGCGATCACCACGCGCTTGTTGGTCGGGATGTTGACACCCGCGATACGTGCCATGAAACTTGTTCTCCTGTGCTCCACAGGGGCCGGCATGGCTGCCACGGCCCCCATCTCGTCGCATTGCCTTCCAAGACGCAGGAAAACGGCGTGCGCAAGGATGCGCCGCCGGCAACCGTGTGTTGGAAGGGATGCCACCTAGGCGCGGCGCGGCCCGCTGTCAAGGAGCGGCTTCCTCACGGGATCACGATCTCCACGCCGGTCTTCACACGATCGAGCGCGATCAGGCTGCGGAAGCTGACCACCGCCTCATTCTGCGCGAACAGCCGCCGGGTCGCGGCCTCGTAAGCCGTCATGTTCGGGCAGACGATCACCAGCACGAAGCTGATCCCGCCGGTGACATAATAGCATTGCTGCACCTCCGGCGCGGCGCTGAACATCGCCTTGGCCGCATCCGCCGTCTCCGATCGTTCGTCGGTGAGCGTCACTTCCACGATCGAGGTGATTCCCATGCCCACCGCATGCGTATCGACCATCGCCACGTTGCGCTCGACGATCCCCTCCGCCTCCATTGCGGCGATGCGGCGCTGGACGGCGGCCGCGGAGAGATTCACCGCCTCACCGATCAGCCGCTGCGGCATCTTGTTGTCGCGCTGGACGATGCGCAGGATCGCGCGATCGAAGGCATCGAGCGACTCGCGCTTGGACAAGGTCTTTCGCGGCATAAGCGAGTTTTTATTGCATTTATCGCTCGATACAAAAGCGCAAAACCCGCAAGCCCGCTGATATTCCCCGCCGCCGAAGCGAGGAACGACAAGCATGACATCCACCAGCTCGACACGAATCGGCATCGCCTGCGGCATGGGCGCGGGGGCCTTGTGGGGATTTGTGTTCCTCGCGCCGGAACTGGCGCGCGCCTTCACGCCGTTGCAATTGGCGATCGGCCGCTACGCCGCTTACGGGCTGATCTCCGCCATATTGATCGCGCCGCGCCTGCGGGAGCTGGCGAGCATGCTCGGCAGGCGCGAATGGCTGTCGCTCGCCTGGCTCTCGCTGGCGGGGAATGTGCTTTATTACGTCCTGCTTTCTGCCGCGGTGCAAAGCGGCGGGATCGCGATGACCTCGCTGGTGATCGGCTTCCTTCCCGTGGCCGTGACGATCATCGGCAGCCGCGATCACGACGCCGCGCCGCTTCGCATGCTCGTTCCCTCGCTCGCTCTTTGCGTCGCAGGCGCGATATGTATCGGATGGCAGGCATTGGCCGTGCCGGGCACGGAAGGGACGAGGGGGCTGATCTGCGCGATCGGCGCATTGCTCTCGTGGACCGCCTATGCCGTCGGCAACAGCCGGTGCCTCGCGCGGCTGCGCCATGTTTCGGTGCATGACTGGAACCTGCTGACCGGCATCGTCACCGGCGCGCTTTCATTGCTGCTGATCCCGGTGACGCTGATCGCCGAGCCGATTCGCCATTCGGCGGGCGAATGGCTGCGCTTCGCCGGCGTGGTCGCGGGGGTGGCCCTGCTCGCCTCGATTGCGGGCAATGCGCTTTGGAACCGGATGAGCCGGCTGCTGCCACTCACCATGGTGGGGCAGATGATCCTGTTCGAGACGCTGTTCGCGCTTCTCTACGGCTTTCTGTGGGAACGCCGCCTGCCGCATCCTCTGGAGATCGCCGCTTTCGCGCTGGTGACGGCAAGCGTGCTCTCCTGCATCGCCGCACATCGCGGTCCCACAAAGGGAACGCCGGCGGAAAGCGAACTTTCCGCCGGCGTCGGCGCCCCCGGGAGTGTCGGACGCCGATAGGGACTTTCACGGCGCCGGACGGGGGAACATCCGGCGTCGAGGAACGGATTAGCCCTCCGCACGCGTCGGGCGCGTGGCGACCCCATGACAAATTGTTCATTTGAAGAAGGGCATATGAAAAACCCCTCCTCCCAATGGGAGAAGGGGTCGGAAGGCTCTCCGCCGCAAGGACGGCGATTCGCTTATCTGCCGTCGAGAATCGCCTCGATCGCCGCCGTCACCTCGCCGATATCGGCCATGCCGTCGACCCGGCGGACCAGCCCGCGCGCTTCGTAGATCGGGATGATCGGCGCGGTTTTCGCGCGATATTCGGCCATGCGCGTGCGCACCGTTTCCTCATTGTCGTCGGCGCGGCGCTTGAACTCGTGCCCGCCGCATACGTCGCAGGTGCCTTCGACCTTCGGGCGCTTGAACGTGTCGTGATAGCCCTCGCCGCAAGTGGCGCAGGTGAAGCGGCCGACGATGCGTTCGACCAGCGCATCCTCGTCCACCGCCAGCTCGATCACATAATCGAGCTTCGCGCCGCGCTCGGCCAGCAGCGTGTCGAGCGATTCGGCCTGTGCAGCGGTGCGCGGATAACCGTCGAAGATCGCGCCGTTGCCGACGCCCTGATCCAGCCGCTCGCCGATCAGCGCGGAGACGATCTCGTCGGACACCAGCCCGCCGGATTCCATCACCGCCCTGGCCTGAAGCCCGACCGGCGATCCCGCCTTCACCGCCGCGCGCAGCATGTCGCCGGTGGAAAGCTGCACCATGCCGCGATCGGCCACCAGCCGCGCAGCCTGCGTGCCCTTGCCCGCCCCCGGCGGCCCCAACAGGATGATGTTCACGCGAACCCTCTCCCCCTTATTCGATGCTCAGCGCAGGCGGCCGCCCTTCAGCCGCGCCTTCTTGATGAGATCGCCATATTGATGCGCCAGCAGATGCGACTGGATCTGCGTCACCGTATCCATCGTGACATTGACGACGATCAACAGGCTCGTGCCGCCCAGGTAGAACGGGATCGACAGGGCCGACACCAGATATTCCGGCAGCAGGCAGATCACGGTCAGATAAGCGGCGCCGATCACGGTGATGCGCGTCAGCACGTAATCGAAATATTGCTCGGTGTTCTTGCCCGGCCGGATGCCGGGGATGAACCCGCCGTGACGCTTCAGGTTCTCCGCCGTCTCCTCCGGGTTGAACTGCACCGCGGTGTAGAAGAACGAGAAGAAGACGATGCCCGCGCCGTAAAGCAGCATGTAGACCAGCGAGCCGTGCTGGAGATACTGGTTCAGGCTGATGATGACATCGCCCCACCAGCTATCGCCCTTCACGCGATTGCCGGCGAACTGGGTGATCGTCAGCGGCATCAGCAGCAGCGAGGAAGCGAAGATCGGCGGGATCACGCCGGCCGTGTTCAGCTTCAGCGGCAGGTGGCTGCGCTCGGCCTGCATCCCGCGCTGCGTCTGGCGCTTGGGATATTGGATCAGGATCCGCCGCTGCGCTCGCTCCATGAAGCAGATGAACAGCACCAGCAGCACCACGGCGACGATGATGCCGATCATCTTGACGGGATCGAGGCTGCCCGAACGCCCGCCCTCCAGCAGATTGACCAGGGTGGTCGGCAGGTGCGCCACGATGCCGGCCATGATGATGAGCGACACGCCGTTGCCGATGCCCCGGCTGGTGATCTGCTCGCCGAGCCACATCAGGAACATCGTGCCGCCGACCAGCGTGATGACGGCGGCGACGCGGAAC
>JASGGR010000217.1:0-4794 GCA_047602705.1 Sphingomonas bacterium
GGCGGCGTAGAACGGACGGGGCGGGGGTCGTCCGGCGCCTGCCGCCCGGTCACTAATTTGGTGATTTCCCCCCGATCAGGCGATAAGGCGCGCCGCCATGAATCGTGTCCAGCTTTCCGTCGTCATCCCCTGCTACAACGAGGCGGCCACGCTGCCCCTGCTGCACCAGCGCGTTTCGGCGGCCGCGCGCGCGGTCGTGGGGGAGGATCATGAGATCGTGCTCATCAACGACGGATCGCGCGACGATAGCTGGCCGATCATGCGGCGCCTCTCCGCCGCCGACCCCCGCGTGGTGGCGATCAACCTGTCGCGCAATCACGGCCACCAGCTCGCGCTCACCGCCGGGCTGGACCTGTGCTGCGGCGAGCAGATCCTGATCCTAGACGCCGACTTGCAGGACCCGCCCGAGCTTCTGGCCGAGATGCGCGAGACGATGAAGCGCGAGGAGGCGGACGTGGTCTATGCCGTCCGCCGCAAGCGCGATGGCGAAACCTTCTTCAAGAAGGCGACGGCCGCCGCTTTCTACCGCGTGCTCGATCGCGTGACGGACACGCCCATCCCGCTCGACACCGGTGATTTCCGCCTGATGACCCGCCGCGCCCTCGATGCGTTCCTGGCGCTGCCGGAGCAGGCGCGCTTCATCCGGGGGATGGTGGCGTGGGTCGGCTTCCGGCAGGTGCCGTTTCCGTATGACCGCGCGGAGCGCCATGCGGGCGAAACCAATTATCCGCTGTCGAAGATGCTGCGCCTCGCCTTCGATGCGGTGACCGGCTTCTCCACTGCGCCCCTGCGTTTCGCCAGCCATGCCTCGGTGGCGCTGGCGGGGGCCTCGCTGCTGCTGCTTTTCTATATCGCCTGGGGCTATTTCGAAGGCAGCCCGGTGCAGGGCTGGACCTCCACCATGCTGGTCGTCACGGTGCTGAGCGCGGTGCAGATGTTTGTGCTGGGCATGATCGGCGAATATCTGGGGCGGCTCTATATCGAGTCGAAACGGCGGCCGCTCTATCTGGTCGCGGATATCGCCGGGCCGGTGCGCGGGCGGGCCTCGCTCGGCTTCCGCGCGGAGCAGCCGGATGACGCGAAGTGATTCTTTCAATCGCCTGACAGCCCGGTTCAGCCGATATTCGCCACGACTCGGATAGCAAGGCACCATCGTAAGGGCCGGCTGGTGCGCCGGCGATGGAGTGACCGGGAATGAAGAAGGTGATTTCCGTTGCGCTGATGGCCGCCGCCTCGCTGCTGCCGCTATCGGCTTTCGCGCAGGATAACGGGCACCGTGGCGGCTGGGATCGTCCGCACGGCAACTGGCAGCACCCGTCCGCGCCGCAGGGTCAGGCTCCGCAGGCGCGTCCGCAAATCCAGCAGCAGGCCCAGCCGCGCCCGCAGTTTCAACCGCGTCCGCAGGCTCCGCAGGCCCAGCCGCAGCAGCGCCCCCAGTGGAACGGCGGTCAGCGCCCGCAATGGCAGGGGCAACAGGGCCGCCCGCAAGGCAATTGGCAGCGCCCCGGCAATAGCGATGGCCAGCGCCCGCAATGGGGTCAGCGTCCGCAGGGCGAGCCGGGACAGAATGTCCGGCCGGGCCGGGAGCGGCCCGATATGCCGCCGGTCTCCGGCAATGCGCGGCGCCCGAACTGGCAGCAGTCGATGATAGACAACGCCCAGCGCCGGAATTGGCAGCAGGGCCGCCCGGACAACCGTCCGCAAGACTGGCGGAACAACGGTCGCAACGATCGCAACTGGAACAACAACCGCCCCGGCTACAACGGCAATCGCTTCGCCGACACCAATCGCGGCGGCCAGTGGAATCGCGACTGGCGACGGGATCGCCGCTACGACTGGAGCGGCTATCGCTACCAGAACCGGCAAGCCTTCCACCTGCCGCGTTATTATGCGCCGCGCGGATGGGATTATGGCTATCGCCGCTTCTCGGTCGGCATGATGATGTCGCAGATGCTGTTCGCACAGGATTATTGGATCGACGATCCCTGGGCCTATCGCCTGCCGGAGGTCTACGGCCCGTATCGCTGGGTGCGCTATTACGATGATGCGCTGCTGGTCGATATCTATTCCGGCCAGGTGGTGGACGTGATCTACGATATCTTCTGGTAGGCGAAGTGACGGGCGGGCGCCGGAAGTTCCCGGCGCCCGTCTTGTTTTCCGGCGCGCGCCGGGCAAAGTGCGCCGCCATGACGACCATTTACGGACCTCCCGGAAGCCCCTCGCCATTGCGGCAGTTCATCGGCCAGCAGGTGCAGGCGCGGCTCGACGCAGATCCTCGCATGGAGCGGCTGCCGAGCGATCTCGCCGTCGCCTATCGCTGCCGCGATTATCTGGACGAAGCGAAATGCGCGCGGCTGATCGAGATGATCGACGCGAACCGCCGGCCCTCCACCCTGCTATCCGATCGGGGCGATGCCGCCTTCCGCACCAGCGAAAGCTGCGATCTCGATCGCTGGGGGGCGGAGGTGCGCGCGATCGACGAGAGCATCGCCGGCCTGCTGGGCATCGCGCCCGAAAATGCGGAGACGATGCAGGGGCAGCGCTATGCCGTCGGCCAGCATTTCCGCCCACATCACGATTATTTCCACGAGGGCGAGAGCTATTGGCCCGCGATGAAGGCCACCGGCGGCCAGCGGACATGGACGGCGATGATCTACCTCAACGATGTAGAGGAAGGCGGCGCGACCTGGTTCCCGCAAGCGGGGCTGCGCGTCGCGCCGAAGCGCGGGATGCTGCTGGCGTGGAACAATATGAACCCGGACGGCAGTCCGAACACCGCGACGCTCCATGAGGGGTCGGCCGTAACGGAGGGGGTGAAATATATCGTCACCAAATGGTTCCGCGAAAGCGCCTGGACCATATCGGGTGAGCGCGCCCAGCCCTATTGAGGCTTTATGCGTGGGTGAAACCTGCCATTAAGGCGCCATGACCTCCCCCGTTCTCGGCATAGAACGCTCGATCCTCGGCCAGCCGTGGCGCTGGCGCGCGCTGGCGGCGGACCAGCGCGAGGATTTCGCGCCCGACGATCTGGTGACGCAGCTCCTGCTCGCGCGCGGCTGCCCGCGCGAGGCGCTGGACCTGCATCGCACGCCCACGATCCGCGGCTTCATGCCGGACCCGTCGATCTTCCGCGACATGGACCGCGCCGCCGCGCGCCTGGCCGATGCCGTGGAGGCGGGGGAGAAGGTCGCGATCTTCGGCGATTACGACGTGGACGGCGCCACATCGGCGGCGCTGATGATCCTGCTGCTGCGCGCGCTGGGGCTGGAGCCGCGCCCCTATATCCCCGATCGCCTGATGGAGGGTTATGGCCCCTCCGGCGCGGCGCTGACGCGGCTGGCGGGCGAGGGGGCGACGCTGATCGTGACGGTCGATTGCGGCGCGCAGGCGTTCGATGCGCTGGAGGCCGCGCGCGCCGTGCCGGTGGACGTGATCGTGGTCGATCACCATCAATGCGCCACCGCGCTGCCGCCCGCGCTTGCGCTGGTGAATCCCAACCGGCTGGATGAGGACGAGGGCAAGGCGCACGGCCATCTCGCGGCGGTCGGCGTGGCCTTCCTGCTCGGCGCTGCCCTGTTGCGGACATTGCGCGCGCGCGGCTGGTTCGCGACGCGGGCGGAGCCGCGCCTGATCGACCTTCTCGATATCGTGGCGCTCGGCACGGTGGCGGACGTGGCGCAGCTTCGCGGCCTCAACCGCGCCTTCGTGGCGCAGGGGCTGAAGGTGATGACCGGCCGCCGCAACATCGGCCTTTCCGCGCTGATGGAGGCCGCTCGCCTCACCCGCGCGCCGACCGCGACCGATCTGGGCTTCGCGCTTGGCCCGCGCATCAATGCCGGCGGACGCGTGGGCCGCGCCGACCTCGGCGTGCGTCTGCTCACCACGCAGGACCCGATCGAGGCGCGTGAGATCGCCGCTGAGCTCGATCGCCTCAACGAGGAACGCCGCGCGATCGAGATGGCGGTTCAGGAGACTGCCGAATCCCGTCTGGATACAGGCCGCATGGTGACGGTGGTGGCCGGCGAAGGCTGGCACCCCGGCGTGATCGGCATCGTCGCCGGGCGGCTGAAGGAGAAGCTCGGCCGGCCCGCGATCGTCATCGCGCTGGACGAGGCGGGCATCGGCAAGGGATCGGGCCGTTCGATCGCCGGCGTCGATCTGGGGCAGGCCGTGCTGGCGGCGAAGGAGGCCGGGCTGCTGGTCGCGGGCGGCGGCCACGCCATGGCTGCGGGCCTGACGATCGATGCGGGCAAGGTGGGGGCGCTCGCCGATTTCCTCGAGGAGCGGCTGGCGGAAAAAGTGGCGGCGGCGGCGGCCGATCGCGCGTTGCTGGTCGATTCGGTCCATGCGCCGGGCGGCGTGACGCCGGAACTGGTCGCCGCATTGGAAGCGGGTGGGCCTTACGGCACCGGCTGGCCCTCGCCGCGTGTCGCGGTGGGGCGCGTGCGCACGGTGCGGGTGGACGTTGTCGGCAACGGCCATGTCCGCGCGATCGTGGCGGGCGACGACGGCCGCAGCTTCAAGGCGATGGCCTTTCGTGCGGCCGACACGATGCTGGGGCAGGCGCTGCTCGGCGCGGATACGCACCGCCGCCTGTGGCTGGCGGGGCGCGCGAAGGTGGACACCTGGGGACAGCGCCCGGCGGCCGAATTGCACCTCGACGACGCGGCATGGGCGGATTGAGCGATTGCCCGCTTGACCACACCGTTCCGCTCGCCTAACTGGCGCCCTCCGCACAGCGGCCCCTTCGTCTAGCGGTTAGGACGCGGCCCTTTCACGGCTGAAACACGGGTT
>JASGGR010000218.1:0-4757 GCA_047602705.1 Sphingomonas bacterium
TCGTGGAGCAGATCGCCATGTTCCGGGAAACGTCCCGCGCGCCGCCCCTCGTCGCGCGTCGCAACCACAAGCGGGTCCTGCGCCCGCGTCCGCTCATCCAGCGCGCCATAGAGCAGGCCCTCCCGCAGGCCATAAGCGGAAACGATCGTCTCCTTGCTTTTCAGGTGCTTGAGCAGGGATGTGAGCAAAGCCGCCGCGTCGCCCAAGGTCGGTATACGCCCCGCGGAAAGGCCCGGCACCGCCTTCAGCCCGCTCTTCGACACATGGGAAATGGAGCGGCCGAGCCGGGCGATCGTCTCGGCCGTCATCGCATAATTGTGAATCACCGGCAGCGGATATTGCGTGCGGGTCATGTCCAGCCGCGCCAATGCGCGCCACGATCCGCCGACGAGATAGAGCGGGAGGCCCTTCCCCGCCGCCGCCCAACCCGCATCCCGCAGCAAGCGCCCGACGCGACGATCCAGCCCGCCCTTCTTGCGCAGCGCGGCGATGCGCAGAACGCCCAGCGGGAAGGAAGCATGTTGCAATATCTCGCCCGCCTTCAGACGCACCAGTTCCAGGCTGCCGCCGCCGAGATCGCCCACGATGCCGTCGGCCTGCGGGATGGCGGAAAGCACGCCGTGGCCAGCGGCCTGCGCCTCCTGCTTGCCGGAAAGCAAATCCACCGCCAGCCCGTATCGCTCCGCGATCGCAATCAGTTCCGCGCCATTGGCGGCATCGCGCGCGGCGGCCGTCGCGACGGTGCGCACCGTGTCGCAGCGCATTTCCCGCGCCAGCGCGGCGAAGCGGGCGAGCGCTATCTCCGCGGCGGCCATCGCCTCCGCATCGATCGCGCCGGTCTGCGCAAGGCTGCGACCCAGCCCGGCCAGCACCTTTTCGTTGAACAGGATCGCGGGCAACCGCGCCGGCCCCTGATAAACGACCAGACGGATGGAATTCGACCCGATATCGATGATCGCAGTGCGCGGCGCCGCCATTCTCCCCCTCCCCCGGCCGTCAGCCGCGCCGGCGCAGCGATAAAGTCGGCACCTCGCCCCCTTCCTCCAGCGCGGCGCCGCGACCGGAGAGCGAGGGGTTGGTCATGAAATATCGATGCAGGTTGAACGGCTTGTCGCCGGGCGTAAGCCGCACATAGCTTCCGTCCGGCTCCAGCTCCCAGCTTTGCTCATCATCGATCAGGTTGGCGACCATCACCTGATTGAGCACCTGCGCATGGACCGTCTCGTTCGTCATCGGCAGCATATATTCCACGCGCCGATCGAAATTGCGCGGCATCCAGTCGGCCGACGAGATGAACACATGCGCCTTGTCGTTGGGCAAGGGCGCGCCATTGCCGAAGCAGGCGATGCGGCTGTGCTCGAGGAAGCGCCCGACCACCGACTTCACGCGGATATTGTCCGACATGCCCGGCACCTTGGGCCTGAGGCAGCAGATGCCCCGGATCACCAGATCGATCTGCACTCCCGCGCTGCTCGCCTCATAGAGCTTCTCTATGATGGCGGGATCGACCAGGCTGTTCATCTTGGCCCAGATCGTCGCGGGAAGCCCGGCCCGGGCATGGCCGATCTCCGCGTCGATCAGCGCCACCAGCTTGTCCCGCAGGCTGCGCGGGGAGATGACCACCATCTCCATCCCCTCCGGCTCGACATAGCCGGTGATGTAGTTGAACACCCGCGCCGCATCGCGCCCGATGCGCGGATCGGCGGTGAAGAAGCTGAGATCGGTATAGATTCGGGCGGTGATGGGATGGTAATTGCCCGTGCCGAAATGGCAGTAGGTGCGGAACTGCCCGCCCTCGCGCCGCACGACCATCGAGATCTTGGCGTGCGTCTTCCAGTCGATGAAGCCATAGACGACCTGCACGCCCGCCCGCTCCAGCGCGCTGGCCCAGAGCAGGTTCTGCTCCTCGTCGAAGCGCGCCTTCAGCTCCACCACCGCAGTCACGGACTTGCCCGCCTCGGCCGCCGCGATCAGGGCGTTGATGACGGCGGATTGCTTGCCGGCGCGATAGAGCGTCTGCTTGATCGCCACCACGTCCGGGTCGGCCGCCGCCTGTTTCAGGAAGGCCAGCACCACATCGAACGTCTCATAAGGGTGATGGACGACGATGTCCTTCGCCCGGATCGCCGCGAAGCAATCGCCGTCGAACTCGCGAATCCGCTCGGGGAAGCGCGGGGTGAAGGGCGGGAACTTCAGGTCCGGCCGATCCTCCTCGTAAAGCTGATCGAGATCGCCGATGCCCAGGAACGATCCGCTTTCGTTGATCAGCGCGCCCTCGTCGCCCAGTTCGTCGCGCAGCACGGTTTCGAGCGGACGCGGCATCCCCGTCTCCAGCTCCAGCCGGATCACCCGCCCGCGCCGGCGCCGCTTGATCGCATTGGCGAAATAGCGGACGAGGTCCTCCGCCTCCTCCTCGATCTCGATATCGCTGTCGCGCAGCACGCGGAACTCCGCCGCACCGAGCACGCGATAGCCGGGAAAGAGCAAGGAAGAGAAGCGCTTGACCACCGATTCGATCGCCACATAGCGCGCCGTCTCGCCGGGCAGACGGACGAAGCGCCGCATCGCGGCGGGCAGCATCACCAGTTCGCGGATCGGCTCGTCATCGGACAGGCGCATCAGATCGAACATCACCGCCAGCCCCTTGTTGGGCATGAACGGGAAAGGATGCGCCGGATCGAGCGCTTGCGGGGTGAGCACGGGAAGAAGCTGCTCGCGGAACCAGGTTTCGAGCCAGCCGATCTCCTCCGGCGACAGCACCACGTCCACCTTGCTGGAACCGAGCACCTGAAGCCCCGTATCGGCCAGCGCGTGGCGGATGTCGCGCCACACAGTCTCCTGCTCGCGCAGCAACGCGTCAGCCGCCTCGGTGATGGCTGCAAGCTGCTGCGAGGGCGTGAGGCCGTCGGCGGAGCGCGCCTCCACCTCCTGCAACTGCTGCCCCTTCAGCCCCGCCACGCGAACCATGAAGAATTCGTCGAGATTGGACCCGGAAATCGACAGGAAGCGCAGCCGCTCGAGCAGCGGATGCTCGGGGTTGCACGCCTCCTCCAGCACGCGGCGGTTGAACGCCAGCCACGAAAGCTCGCGGTTGAAATAGCGATCCGTCGAATGCTGCTCGAACGGGTCGTCGTCGTCACGGATGGCGGCGGCTATATGGGCGGGGCGTGTCATTCTGCATCCGTGGACGGTGGCGGGATCAGGGCGGCATCGGCAAGCGTGGTGCGCGCGAAGGGTATCGACAACCTCTTGCGCCGCTCCATCACTTCCTGATCCAGCGCATCCACCGTTCGCATGACAGCAATATGACTCCGCTCGATCCGCGTCACCAGCCAGTCGATCAGATCGGCCCGCGCATCCAGCCCGCGCCGGTGGAACTGCCGCTCCAGAAGCACGCGCATCAACTGATCGTCCGGCGGCCCGATCTCCGCCATCGGCGAGGCGGCGAGGCGGGAGCGCAGGTCCGGCAGCCTGATCTTCCATTCCGGCGGGGCCGCATCTGCGACGATCAGCAACGGCTTGCGCTCCGCTTGCGCGCGGTTCCACGCGTGGAACAGGTCGGCCTCCGGCTTGCCCTGCGCATCGTCGATGATCGTCCCTCCGCTCTTGGAGGCGAAGATTCGCGCAAGCAGGCTGCGGCCCGATTTGCGGGGGCCGGTCAGCAACGCGGTCATCACCGGCCACGCCCCCCAATGCTCGATCGCATGGGCGGCGCGCGCGTTGGACGGCGTCACCAGAAACTCATCGTCGCGGGGGTCCGCGGGCCATTCCAGCGGGAGCGCGATCTGGCTGCTCATCCTGTGGTCGCGTTGTCCGGGGTAAGATCGGGAGGGAGAAGCTGGGCGGCGCGGCGGATGCGGATCGTCGTGCCCGAGCCGAACACCTGCCATCCGCGCGATTGCAGCGCGGCGCGGAAGGCATCCGGGGCGCCGGCATAAGTGACGCTCATTACCGAAACGCCGCCGAGCGCGAGGCTGGAAGTTCCCGCGGCCGAGACGCCAGGCACCGCGCGCATCGCCGCCTCCGCGGCGTTAACCGCGCCCGCGCCCGGCGAATCGAACTGGACGTTGATGGTCGTGCCTCCGACCACCGCGCCATCGGCCGGCAGGGTGGCGTCCTCCACCACCGTATCGTCGGTCGGCGCGACAGGCGGGACATAGGCGAGCCCCGGATCGCCGCGCAGCATGCCGTTGCGCACCGATGCCTGATAGATATCGTCCAGCCGCTTCACGCCCGCATCCAGCAATTGCGGCAAGCCCGCCGCATTGCCGACGCGCAGCGCGAACTGGCCGAGCAGCCGGTTGTCCGGCCCGCCGCGCGCCTGGAACACGCCGATCACCGGCCCGCCCGGCCATTGCCGCGAGAGCCGCACGGTCGGCATCACCACATCGCTGCCGCCATATTGATCCAGCACCGATCGCCACCAGCCGCGCCCCGGCCTTTGCGTCTGCCCGTAGTTGAGCAACAGCGGATCGGGCCCGGTGCCGACCGGCCGCACATAATCGATCGTGCTGTTGCCGGTGCGATAGCGCGCCCAGGCTTCCTGCCAGGCGGTGCGCTGCTCGAAAGCGGTGGCGACCCCGCCGGACCACATCACCGGGATCACCACCATCGGCGGGGATCGCGTGATATAGTTGCTGACGCCCAGCATCGCGCTGGCCTTCGCGCGATCGAACAGCACGCCGAGCCTGGCGATATAGCGCGTCGGCCCGATCTCCTCATTCTCCACCACGATGCCGGAGACGACCGAATCGAGC
>JASGGR010000219.1:0-4743 GCA_047602705.1 Sphingomonas bacterium
CGCCCTGGCCTGGGCGAGCTTCTGCCGCGCGCCGGCCAGGCTATCCTCGCCCGGCGCGGGAGCGGCGAGCAGCATCGCCGCCAGCCCTGTCAGCATCGCGCCTGCGCCCTTCATCCGTTCATCCTTCGCGATGATAGGGATGGTTGGCAAGAATCGAGGTTGCGCGGAACAATTGCTCCGCCAGCATCGCGCGCGCCAGCAGATGCGGCCACGTCGCGCGGCCGAAGGAGAGGAGCAGATCCGCCCCCTCCCGCGCGGCATCGTCGAAGCCGTCCGCCGCGCCGATCATGAAGCGCGCCTCTCGCACGCCATCGTCGCGCCAGCGGCCGATCTTCCGGGCGAAGGCCATGGAGCCCATCACCTCGCCGCGCTCGTCCAGCAGCACGCGGCGGGTCTGCGGCGGCGCATCGTGGATGCGGCCGCCGGTATCTGGCAATTCGGTGATCTTCGTCGGCCAGACGATCCGCTTCAGATAGCGGTCGACCAGCTCCGCTTCCGGCGAACGGCCGATCCGGCCGCGCGCCACGATATGCAACAGCAGCTCAGGCGTTCCCGGCAGTCGGCGCGGGCGCGTCCCCGAACGACCACATGCGTTCGAGATTGTAGAAGCTGCGCACCTCCGGGCGGAACAGGTGGACGATCACGTCGCCCGCGTCGATCAGCACCCAGTCCGCCGTGGGAAGCCCCTCGATCCGGGGCGTCTGGCCGGTCCGGGCCTTGACCTTCTCCGCCAGCTTCATCGCCATGGAGGCGACCTGGCGCGTCGAGCGGCCCGACGCGATCACCATATGATCGGCGATCGAGGATTTCCCGGCGAGCGGGATCGAGATCATATCGACAGCCTGATCGTCATCGAGGCTGTCGAGCACGAGCTTATGGAGCGCCGCGACGCTGTCGGCATCGGGCGATCGATAGGCGTTGGCGGATGCGGGCAAGATTACTCCTGGGTCAAGGGTTTCGGCTCGGCGCCGGGATAGCGGCGATGCCAGTCAGGGTCAGCGGCGCGAATCCGCGTCGCGGATGTCGGATCGGGACGGAAACGTAGCAGCACCAGCGCCGGCACACTCCACTCGGTCCAGTTCCAAGCCTGGCACGCGGGCCTCTGGAAGCGCCGCAGCCAGCCCATTGCGGGAGCCGCATGGGCAGGCGCATCATATCCCGGCCGGGCGATCACCGCAATCGGAACCGTCCGCGCGATCTTCCGCCAGTCGCGCCAGCGGTGGAACTGGGCGAGATTATCCGCCCCCATCACCCAGATGAAGCGCCGCTTCGGGTAGCGCCGCACCAATGCGGCGAGCGTGTCGGCGGTGTAGCGCGTGCCGAGCCGCCGCTCGATATGGGTCGCGCGGATCGGCGCATGGCGCGCCATCGCCCGGGCGGAGGCGAGCCGCGCGGCGAGCGGGGCCATGCCCTCCACGGGCTTCAGCGGATTGCCCGGAGAGACGAGCCACCACATCTCGTCCAGCCCCAGCGCGCGGATCGCGGCAAGGCTGATGCCGCGATGGCCGCGATGCGCCGGATTGAACGATCCTCCGAGAAGGCCGGTGCGGGCTTCCTTCCGCACCGCTACCGGCCGTCCGTCATCAGTGGATCGGCTCGCCGACGATCGGCGGAGCAAGCGGCGGATCGCCCGCCAGCGCGCGATAGGCGAATCCCGCCAGCACGCCGCCAAGGATCGGCGCGATCCAGAACAGCCAGAGCTGCTGCAAGGCCAAGCCGCCGACGATCAGCGCGGGGCCGGTGCTGCGCGCCGGGTTCACGGAAGTGTTGGTCACGGGGATGCTGATGAGGTGGATCAGCGTCAGGCCCAGCCCGATCGCGATCGGCGCGAAGCCGCTCGGCGCGCGCGTGTCCGTCGCGCCCATGATGATGGTGAGGAAGCCGAACGTCATAACCACTTCCATCACGAAACCGGCATGGAGGCTGTAGCCGCCCGGCGACTGCGCATCATAGCCGTTCACGGCGAGGCCGTTGGGCGCAAGTTCGAACCCCGGCTTCCCGCTGGCGACGCACCAGAGCAGCGCGGCGGCGATCACCGCGCCGATCACCTGCGCCACGACATAGGGAAGGATGTCCTTCGCCGGGAAGCGCTTGCCCGCCCACAGCCCGATCGTAACCGCCGGATTGAGGTGGCAGCCGGAGATATGGCCGATCGAATAGGCCATGGTCAGCACGGTGAGCCCGAAGGCGAGCGCCACGCCGAGCAGGCCGATGCCGACATCGGGGAAGGCAGCGGAGAGCACGGCGCTGCCGCATCCTCCCAATACGAGCCAGAAAGTGCCGAACGTCTCGGCAGCGCAACGCTTGTAGATCGGCACCATATGCCTTTGCCTCCCTGACAAAAATCCTCCCGAATATTATGCGGAAGGATAAGGGAGGAACATCATCTCTGGCAAGTGGAACCGCCGCAACGATCCCGTGCTCAATCGGGACGCAGCACCATCTTCATCGCGCCCGCCTCGCGCCGCTCGAACATCGCATAGGCCTCCGCGCCCGCGCTGAGCGGCAGGCGATGGCTGATGTAGCGCTCCGGGCGAAGCCGGCCCGATTGCACCAGCGGGAACAGGACGGGCAGTTCCTCGGGAACGGAGCAAGTCCCCGCCCGGAAGGTCAGCCCGGCCGCGAAGGCCCGCTCCAGCGGGAAGGCGAAGCGGCGCGATTGCTGCACGCCGATCACGGAGACGGTGCCGCGCGGCCGCACCAGCCGCAGCGCGAGGTCGACCGTGGCGTCGCTGCCCACCACCTCCACCGCGCAATCGAGCTTGCGGCCTTTCGTGGCCTCGCGGATCGTCTCCAGCGCGGCGTCGGGATGGAGCGCGATCGCGCCGGCGGCTTCCGCCAGCGCGCGGCGCTCCGGCACCGGGTCGATCGCATAGACGACATGCGCACCCATCACGAATGCGCTCTCCACCGTCATCAGGCCAATCGGGCCGAGACCGATCACCGCCACGCTGCTGCCCGGCGCGATATCGGCGTTGCGCGCGCCGAACCATGCGGTCGCCATCGCGTCCGTCATCATGAGCGCCTGTTCCTGCGAGATGCCTTCGGGAATCGGCACCGCATTCATGTCCGCCGCCGGCACGCGCACGGCTTCCGCCTGCGATCCCTGCAGGCGTGCGGAGAGGCCATAGCAACCGGCCTTGCCGAACTCGCACAGGATCACCGCGCCGGAGAGGCACGCGCGGCACGCACCGCAGCCGACGGCGGCGGGGAGCATCACCTTGTCCCCCACCTTCAGCCGGGCGACGCCGCGCCCGATCTCCACCACTTCGCCCACCGCCTCATGGCCGACGCAGAAGCCCGTATCCTCCGAGAAGCCGTGGCCGTGATAGATATGCAGGTCGCTGCCGCAGATCGAGCAGGCTTCCACTTTCACGATCGCATCGCGATCCGATTGCGGCACCGGATCGTCCATCGATTCGAAGCGCACATCGCGCGCGCCATGGTAACGAAGCGCCTTCATGCGCGTCTCCTAAAGCGTGAGGCCGCCATCGACCACGATCGTATGGCCGGTGACATATGCCGCGAGCGGCGAAGCGAGGAAGATCGCGACGCCGGCCATGTCGGCGGGCGTGCCCATGCGATGCTGCGGGATGGCGGCAAGCGCGCCCTTCAGGCGATCGGCGTTCCCGGTCGTCACCCTGGTCAGCTTGGTATCGACAAGGCCCGGCGCGAGGCCATTGACGCGGATGCCGTCCGCCGCGAACGCCTGCCCCAGGGTCTTGGTCAGGCTGATCGCGCCGGCCTTGGATGCGGCATAGGCCGGGTTGCCGATATTCGCCTTCATCCCGGAAACGGAGCTGACGATCACGATCGAGCCCTGAACGTCGGAAAGCTGCGCGCGGAACTTGCGCGCGCAATGCATCAGGCTGTCGAGGTTGACCGCCATCACGCGATCCCACCCCGCCCGCTCGAACTCGCCGCGCTTGTAGACGACAGTGCCCTGACACAGGATCAGCACGTCGAGCCGGTCGAACGGCAGCGCGGCCGCCTCGATCGCATCGGGATCGCCGACATCGACGCAGGCATAATCCAGCCCGTTCAGATCCGATCCGTCGGCAGGGTCATAATCCGCCGCGCTGGCACGCGTGCCCCAGACGCACACCTGCGCGCCGCGTTCGCGGAAACCGTGGGCGATGCCGTTGCCGATCCCGCTCGATCCGCCGACCACCAGCACCTTGCGGCCGGTAAAATCCGTATCGTCCCTCATGCCCTCTCCCTGTTTTCGGAAGGGAATAGGCCATCCGCCGCACGGACGTGTCAACCGGCGAGGACAGCCCTGCGGCCGAGTGCCGAGGCCAGCGCATTGTGCCGCTTGTCCACCGTCTCGCCATAGAGATGCGGATCGGCCGAATCGAGGCTGAGCGTCACCGCGCGATCGTCGATCGACAGGCGCGATCGCTGCAGCGGCCCGGCAAGCCCGCCGGAGAGCCTTTGCCCCAGCCGCATCGCCAGCCCCCAGGTCGCCGCGCGACGCAGATCGCTATCGGTGGCGAGCAGGGCCAGAGGCGCGGGGCTGCCGGTATTGCCGCCCAGACCCGTCCACAGCGCCTGCGCCATCATCGCCCGGCCCCGCGCGTCGACGCCGACCCAATTGCCGTGAAGCGCCACTTCCATCCCGCGTTCGGCGCGGAACTCCGGGTTGGCGCGCCAGCCGACATCGGCAAGCTGGCATGCGGCGTGGCGCAGGCGCTCGTCCGCCTTCGCCTCATCCGCGAATACCGGCATGATCCAGTCGTGGAG
>JASGGR010000220.1:0-4698 GCA_047602705.1 Sphingomonas bacterium
TCACCGCCGAGCGCCCGCGCCGCCGCGCGATCGCGGTGGCGAGCGGCAAGGGTGGCGTGGGCAAGTCCACCGTCTCCGCCAATCTCGCCATCGCCCTGTCGCGGCTCGGGCGGCGCGTGGGGCTGGTGGATGCCGATATCTACGGCCCCTCGCAGCCGCGCCTGCTGTCGGCTGAAGGCATGCGGCCGGAGGCGAAGGACAAGGTGCTGCTGCCCGTCCAGACGCGCTATGGCGTGCCGATGCTGTCGATGGGGCAGCTCGTGGCGCCCGGAAAGGCGATCGCGTGGCGCGGGCCGATGGCGGCGGGCGCGCTCGGGCAGTTGATGGATGCCGAATGGGGCGTGGCGGATACCCTGGTGATCGACCTGCCGCCCGGCACCGGCGACGTGCAGCTCACCATGATCCAGAAGCATCGGCCGGCAGGCGCGGTGATCGTCTGCACGCCGCAGGATCTGGCGCTGATCGATGCGACGCGCGCGATCGACCTGTTCGATCAGGCCGGCGTGCCGGTGATCGGCGTGATCGAGAATATGGCGGGCTATGCCTGCCCGCATTGCGGCGAGGTTTCGGACCCGTTCGGGCACGGCGGAGCGGAAGCCGCGGCGAAGGAGCGGGGCGTTCCCTTCCTCGGCCGCGTGCCGCTGGACATCGCGATCCGCCGCGCCTCCGACGCGGGCGAGCCGCCGGCGGCCGATCCTTCGGATCGCACGTTTCGTCCCATCGCGGAACAGGTCGCTCATTGGCTGGAAACCGAAGCCGGGGGTCGGCGTTAGGAGCGGCACGGGTCGCGCCGATGCGTTCGGCGCGAGC
Organism: Sphingomonas bacterium; assembly: GCA_047602705.1. Lineage (GTDB taxonomy): Bacteria > Pseudomonadota > Alphaproteobacteria > Sphingomonadales > Sphingomonadaceae > Sphingomonas. The sequence goes on from JASGGR010000220.1 coordinate 811, forward strand.
CGACCAGTTTCGAAAAATGAACGGGGGAAGAGGATGCCGCTGACCGACGACGCCGCGATCCGCGCGCTGCTGGAGGAGACGCGCACGATTGCGATGATCGGCGCGTCGGACCGGCCGGACCGGCCCTCCTATCGCGTGATGGAGACGCTCCAGCGCCACGGGTATCGCGTGATTCCGGTCAATCCGCAGATCACCGGCGAGCATATCCACGGCGAGTTCGTGTTCCGCGATCTTTCCCAGATCGGCGAGCCGATCGACATGGTCGATATCTTCCGCCGCTCGGACATGGCGGGTGCGGCCGTGGACGAGGCGATCGCCAGCGGCGCGAAGGCGGTGTGGATGCAATTGGGCGTGATCGACGAAGCCGCCGCCGCCCGCGCGGAAGCCGCCGGCGTCAAGGTGGTGATGGATCGCTGCCCGGCGATCGAAATCCCCCGGCTGGGGATTCCCCCCGTCCCCATCAACGGATAAGGAGCCTCCCCGCCCGAGCGCGAAAAAGGGGAGGCAGATGATCGCAATACCGCAGGATACGCCTCCGCCCGCGCGGCGGCCTTGGTATCGGCATCTTTATCTTCAGGTGCTGGTCGCCATCGCGGCCGGCGTGATCCTCGGCCATTTCTGGCCCGCGACCGGCGAGGCGATGAAGCCGATCGGGGATGGCTTCATCAAATTGGTGAAGATGATCATCGCGCCGGTGATCTTCCTGACGATCGTGACGGGCATCGCGGGGATGCGCGATCTGGGCGCGGTGGGGCGCGTTGCGGCCAAGGCCTTCGCCTATTTCCTCACCTTCTCCACCTTCGCGCTGATCGTGGGGCTGATCGTGGCCAATGTCGTGCGGCCGGGCGCCGGGCTGCATATCGATCCCGCGACGCTCGATGCCAGCAAGGTGGCGGATTATGCCGCGAAAGCGCATGAAACGAGCGTCACGGGCTTCCTGATGGCGATCATCCCGGAGAGCCTGCTGTCGGCCCTGGTCGACGGGAACATCCTGCAGACCCTGTTCGTCGCGATCCTGTTCGGCCTCGGCCTCGCGACGACCGGCGAGCGCGGGCATCGCGTGCTGACCTTGCTGGAGGATGTGTCGGCGGCGGTGTTCCGGGTCGTCGCGATCCTGATGAAGGCGGCTCCTGTCGGCGCCTTCGGGGCGATGGCCTTCACGATCGGCAAATATGGCGTCGGCACGCTCGCCAACCTCGCCGCGCTGGTGGCGACCTTCTATCTCACGTCGCTGCTTTTCGTGCTGGTGGTGCTGGGCGCGGTGGCGCGCGCCTGCGGCTTCTCGATCCTGCGGCTGATCGCCTATCTGAAGGCGGAACTGTTGCTGGTGCTCGGCACGTCTTCTTCGGAAAGCGCCTTGCCCTCGCTGATCGAGAAGATGGAGCAGGCAGGCTGCCCCAAATCCGTGGTCGGGCTGGTGGTCCCGACGGGCTACAGCTTCAATCTCGACGGCACCAACATCTATATGACGCTGGCGGCGCTGTTCATCGCGCAGGCGTGCGACGTGCATTTGTCGCTGGGGCAGGAATTGCTGCTGCTGGGCGTCGCGATGCTCTCCTCCAAGGGCGCGGCCGGGGTGACGGGGGCGGGGTTCATCACGCTGGCCGCGACGCTTTCCATCGTGCCTTCCGTGCCGGTCGCGGGGATGGCGCTGATCCTTGGCGTCGATCGCTTCATGAGCGAATGTCGCAGCCTCACCAATTTCGTCGGCAATGCGGTGGCGACCGTGGTGGTGTCGCGCTGGGAGGGGCAACTCGACCATGATGCGCTGGACGCCGCGCTGGCGGGGGATCAGCGCCGAAGCGCGGCGAGCATCTCGTAATAAAGCGCGGGCGGGATCGTCTCCCCGAACCGGCAGCCGATCCTCCCGCCCAGCGCCCAGACCACCGAGGCGCGCAGCCGCCCCGCGACCGGCAGCAGGATCGAGAGCGGGGAGCCCGGCGCGATATCCTCCTCGCATCGCGCCATCAGGCCGGAGGGCGAGACATTGACGACCAGCAGGTTGAACGGCGCACAGCCCTCGGCCCGCGCGCAGGCGCGGTGAAACACCTCGTCGCGCGGCTCGGCGCGGGCGTCGGTGCGCAATGTGGCTTGCGGGGCCGTCAATGTGGTCACTCCCGGAACGCGTGAGCGTCCGGACTAGGCGCGCGGCGTGAAGGCGCGCCCAACGGGGATGGTCAAGCCCGCGTTAGCCTTACCCCGCCACCAGCAGCCCGTGATGCTTCTTCCCTGCCGATATGCGCAGCGGCTCCGCGCCCGGCGACACCATGGCGGCCTCGTCCGACACCTTCTCGCCGCCGACGCGCGCGCCGCCCTGCTTGATGAGGCGCCGCGCCTCGCCCTTGGACGCGCAGAAGCCCAGGCCGACCAGCGCATCGACCAGCGCCACCTCGCCCGACGCCGCGAAGGTCGGGAGCGCATCGCCGCTCGCGCCTTCCTCGAAGGTGCGGCGCGCGGTTTCGGCGGCCTGCTCCGCCGCGTCGCGTCCACGGCACATGGCGGTCGCCTCGTTGGCGAGGATTTTCTTCGCCTCGTTGATCTCCGCCCCGTCCAGCGCCTCCAGCCGCGCGATCTCGTCGAGCGGCAGGTCCGTGAACAGGCGCAGGAAGCGGCCCACGTCGCGATCGTCGGTGTTGCGCCAGAATTGCCAGTAGTCGAAATGCGGCAACTGATCCTCGTGCAGCCACACCGCGCCGGAAACGGTCTTGCCCATCTTGCCGCCGTCAGCGGTGGTGATGAGCGGGGTGGTGACGCCGAACACCTCCACGCCGTCCATCCGGCGCGTCAGTTCCACGCCGTTGACGATATTGCCCCATTGATCGCTGCCGCCCATCTGGAGGCGACATCCGGCACGCTGCGAAAGCTCGCGGAAATCATAGGCCTGCAGGATCATGTAGTTGAATTCGAGGAAGGAAAGCGATTGCTCGCGATCGAGCCTGAGCTTCACCGAATCGAACGACAGCATCCGGTTGACCGAGAAATGCTGCCCCACCTCGCGCAGGAAGGGGATATATTCCAGCCGGTCGAGCCACTCGGCATTGTCGAGCATAATCGCGTCGGACGGCCCGTCGCCGAAGGTCAGGAACCGCTCGAAGATGCGCTTGATCGAGGCGATATTGGCATTGATCCCGTCCAGTCCGAGCAACTTGCGCGCCTCGTCCTTGAAGCTCGGGTCGCCGATCTTGCCGGTGCCGCCGCCCATCAGCACGATCGGCTTGTGCCCGGTCTGCTGGAGCCGGCGGAGCAGCATGATCTGCACGAGGCTGCCGACGTGCAGCGAGGGCGCGGTGGGATCGAAGCCGATATAGCCCGGCACGACCTGCTTCGCCGCGAGCGCGTCCAGCGCGGCCGCGTCGGTCATCTGGTGGACATAGCCGCGCTCGGAAAGGAGGCGGAGCAGATCGGACTTCAGCTCTGTCATAATGCGATGCGCGTTACACGCACCTCAACCGCGCGGCAATTGCGTCAGCGGATCGACCGGGTTGCGGCCCTTGCGCAATTCGAAATGGAGCGCCGGCCGATCCGTCTCGCCTGAATCGCCGGAAAGGGCGATCGTCTCGCCCTTGCGCACCCGCTGGTCGCGCTTGACCATCAGCCGGTCGGCATGGCCGTAGATGCTGACCCAGCTATCGCCGTGCTTGATGATGACGAGATTGCCGAGCGAGCGGATCGCATTGCCGGCATAGGCCACCGTTCCGTCGGCGGTCGCGCGGATCGGTGTGCCGCGCGGGACGGCGATCTCGATGCCGTCGCTGCGCTCGTCGCCGTCCTTGCTGGCGCCGAAGCGCTGCACCACCTGCCCGCTGACCGGCCAGAGGAACTGGCCCGCGACCATCGGCGGCGTCGGAACCGGCGTGGAGGGGCGCGGCGTGGCCATGGGCGGCTGCG
>JASGGR010000023.1:0-25274 GCA_047602705.1 Sphingomonas bacterium
ATACAGGCTCCACCTTCTCAGGAGTTGGAGCCTCCGGCAAACCCGGCGCGGTTCAATCAGCGGCTATGTGCCGGCCCAGTTTCCGCCGGTGAAGAACGCCAACGGCACCACCAACAACAACTGGCTATATGGCAATTACCTGCCCGCCTTCGGGCAGTATAACGTGAAGGAAGACTTCATCGAGGTCGACCTGCCCTTCGTGCGCGGCGTCAACATCAATGCCGCCGGCCGTTATACGGATTATTCCACGTCCGGCGCGGTCCAGACATGGAAGGTTGGCGGAACCTATCGGCCGATCCCGGATATAAAGCTGCGCGGCACCTACAACCATGATATCCGCGCGCCCAACCTGCAGGAACTGTTCGCATCGGCACGGCGCGCACCAACACGGTGATCCTGCCGGCCAATTCGCCCACGCCCGGAACGCCGCAATATGTAGAAAGCACGATCGGCAACCCAATCTGGAGCCTGAAAAAGCCAATACCTGGACCGCGGGCGCCGGCTTATGCGCAAACGAGCCGTCAGCTTTATGATGTGTTCGGACGCGTGTTCCGCATTTCTGTCCGCGTGAAATTCTGAGTTCAACAGGGAGAATATGATGAAGAAAGCTTTCAAATGCAGGATCATGACCGCGCTGATCGGCACCGCCGTGTGGATGCCGGTCGCTCCGTCGGCACGAGCGGCGACGGCGGAGCAGAAGCGGGCGGTGGAAGCCGGGGTGGAGGCGCAGGCGAAGCAGGTCCAGGTGATGGTGGATCAGGTCTTCTCCTATGCCGAGCCGGGTTTCCAGGAGGTGCGCACGTCGGCCTATCTTGCCGATATCCTGGAGAAGAACGGGTTCAAGGTGACGCGCGGCGTGGCCGGCATCCCCACGGCCTTCACCGCGACATGGGGCGAAGGCGGGCCGCTGATCGCGCTGGGATCGGATATCGACAACCTGCTGGGCGTCTCGCAATACCCCGGCATCCCCAATGTGAAGCCGATGGTGGCCGGCGCGCCGGGCCATGGCGAGGGGCATAATTCCGGCATGCCGCTGGTGATCGCCGCCGCCATCGCCACCAAGGCGGTGATGGAGAAGAACCATATCCCCGGCCGCCTGATGATCTGGCCCGGCGTCGCGGAGGAACTGCTCGGGTCCAAGGCCTATTATGTGCAGGCCGGGCTGTTCAAGGACGTGGACGCATGCATCTTCGTCCATGTCTCGAGCGAGTTCGGCACCGCCTACGGCGATCTGGGGCAGAATGGCATCGTCTCGGTCGAATATACCTTCCACGGCAAGACCGCCCATTCCGCGGGCGATCCGTGGGACGGCCGCAGCGCGCTCGACGCGGTGGAGTTGATGGACACGGCATGGAACTACCGGCGCGAGCACCTGCCCGTCACCCAGCGTTCGCATTACGTCATCACCAACGGCGGCGGGCAGCCCAATGTGGTGCCGGACCGCGCCTCCGTCTGGTATTATTTCCGCGACCGCACGTTCGACAGCGTGAAGAGCCTGTTCGACACCGGCAACGAGATCGCCGACGCCGCCGCCAAGGCGACCGGCACCACGGTGGAGCACCATATCCTGGGCTATGCCGCGCCCAATTTCGGGAACAAGCCGCTGGCCGAGGCCGCCTATCTGAACATCAAGGCGGTGGGCATGCCGAAATGGGATGCGAACGATCAGGCCTTCGCGAAGGCGGTGCAGGAGACCAACCAGCGCAAGGTGCAGCCGCTCGCAGCGACGGTGGCCGCGCTGTCGACGCCGGAGAACCGCCCGCGCTCGATCGGCGGCGGATCGGACGATATCGGGGATATCATGTGGACGGTGCCGACCATCACCATCCGCTATCCCGCGAACATCCCGAACATGATCGGCCACAACGTGCTGTCGGCGATGGCGATGGCCACCCCGATCGCGCACAAGGGCACGGTCGCGGGCGCGAAGGCGGTGGCGATGACGGTGCTGGACATGATGACCACGCCGAAGCTCATCGCCGACGCCAAGGACTATTTCCGCAACGTCCAGCTCAAGACCGACAGCTACAAGCCGATCCTCGAAAAGCCCGCCATCTGGCTCAACGAGAAGACGATGCGGGACATGCGGCCGCAGATGGAGAAATTCTATTACGACCCGGCCAAATATCCCACCTATCTGGATCAGCTCGGCATCAAATGGCCAACCGTCACACCGCAGTGATCCCGAGATGAGATCGGCGGCTCCGCCAGCCTCGCGGAAAGCGCGGATAGCGGAGCCGTTTCGTCACTCACGCTTCACGCCGAGGTGCCAAGTGGACGCAACCGGCGTTCCTTCCCGTCCGCCGAAGTCGATCGAATAATGTCGCGAACGGATTGCCGGACCAGATAACGGAGGGAATCAGCGCGCAGGCGAGTCGATCTCAATCGGCCTTGAACATTCCCGGGCCACCCGGGTTCACGATCACAAGGCCGAAGCACCCGCAGTTCTTTAATCCCGCCATGGATTTCATGACTTACGTCGTGGCATGAGGCCGATTTGAGGCCAGCACCTGAAGCGACATTGCAGGCGATATTGTGCAGCAAGGCCTTTTAAGGCATAAAAAGGCCAGCGCATCCAGCCTTGCGGGAGAGCGTTGATGGCCGATGTCGAAGTTCTCTACGATCCGATCTCGATCAATAGTGGCCCCGTAACCTTGGCGGTTGACGGCCTCGACAACATTAAATTCACGGTGCCCCAACCGATCAGGACGGAAAACACCCTCAAACTTCCCGATACTTTCAAGAGCGATGGCAAATTCGCCTTCACCATCCCGGAGCCGGTCCGCATCGACGGCAAGGCGGATGTCAGCGCGGATATCGATATCCGGCCGGTCGTCCTCGATCAGTGCCTGCGGCTGTCCCTGGCGCCGCTGCCGCCCACCCGGATATGCCTCCCCAATCGCCAGCGCATCGGCCTGACCGTCTTCGGGATCGAGGTGTTCGGCCTCACGCTTCAGGGCGAGGCGACCATCATCGTCGGCGAGCCGGAGCGGCAGACGCATATCGTGCGAAATGCCCCGGCGAAGGGCAAGCTTCGTGACGGCATCCGCCTGCGGAACGGGGGCTGACCATGGCCTCGCGCCCGCCCGTCGACGCGTCGGACGATCGGATGCTTCGCCTGTCGGGTCCCCCCTCCTCGCTACGCGCAGCCGTTGAAGCGACCACGGGGCCGGTATCGCTGATCGGCGTGGCCTCGGCAGGCGGCCAGCCGATTGCCGCACGTTCGGCGAGCGTCGGCGGTGGGCGGATGCGCCTGCGGCTGGATTCCGCCACGCCTGCCGGCCGATACACGGGCAAGGTCGATCTGGCCGGCGTCGTCCGGCCGATCGAGATCGATGTCGTCGAAACCGTCGCATTGCAGATTCGACCGTCGCCTCTGGTTATCGATCTCGCGGCGGGAACCACGCAGCGCGCCGGCATCCAGATCGAGATTCGCGGCAATGTCGCGCTCGATATCGATCTGACGGGCGACTATCCGCTCGGGGAGGAGCTTCCGCTCTTCCGGGACGATAGCGCGCCGATGGAAAGCGGCAGCCTGACGCGGCTCGCCCATCTGTTCACCGGCGCGGGAACCTCCGGGGCAAGGCACGTCCTGCGCGAGGCGGGCCGCGTCGCGATCACGATGCCGGAGGGGGCCGCGAGGCTGGAGCCGGGCGAGACACGGACCGTCGCGATCGGCGTCACCCTGCCGGGGAATCTCTCGCCGACCGCCCGCTATCGCTGCTTCATCCCGGTTTATGTCGAGGATCTCGAACTGGTCGCCGTCACCGCCGCGAAACAGCCGGCAGCACCGCGCAAACGAGGAGCCTGAACAATGCGAGCCGCGATCGTGAGGAGCAAGCCCCCCGGCATGGACCTGGGCTCGCTCGCCCGGGATATCCTGCGCCCCTGGACGGAATCCTATGATAGCTGGCGATCGGGCGTCGCGACATTGCTTGCGCCCAGGGAGGAAGCGGGCGGTTGCTGCGCCGATTGCGCGTCGGACGACTGCCGTTGCAGATGCTGCGTCGCGGACAGCGACCTGCTGGTGGAGGCGCGCGCCGGCGAACGGCGCATCGTGCCGATCACGATCGAGAACCACTGGCGCCGCGAATGCGATATCGAGCTGGAGCTTTCGAGCTGGACGAATGTCGACGGCCTTGAGGTCGGCGGCCGGATCGCCACACCTACGAGCTTCAGAATCGAGCCGTGCGGCGAAAGTTCGGTCACGCTCGTGATCGAGATCGGCACGGGCGCGGAACGCAAGGGCGCGCGATCGCCGGACGTGAAGCAATGCATGGTCTCTTATGCCGATCTGCGCGTGAAGGGCTGCGACATCCGGCCGATCCGCATTGCCGTCGCGATCCTGCCGCACAGTTGCGACGATTATGTCGTCGACTGCCGTTGCGGCTGTTGCTGAGATGGCGAAGGGTCAGTCGGAAGCGACGGCATCGCTGGGCCGGACGGCATCGGAACTCGCGCGGCGCTGGGCGTCGCAACGGCTTTCCGCCGTCCAGCGTTACGGGCGGATTCTCGCGGACTATAGCAACGGCAGCGCGAACGGACGGGACGCCGCTCTGGCCTATGCCCGGCTGGCGATGGACGAGGCGGTCCGCTATCCCGCCGACGCATTCCAGATCGCGACCGATTATGCGGCGGCGATCGGGCGGGCGGCCGGATTGTCCTTCACAGGCACGCAGGCGAGCAAAGCGGAGCGCGCGCCGGTGCTCGATATCGAGCTTGCCGGCACAATCGGCCGGATCGCCAAACGCACCTTCGTCCTCGAGAATCCGCACGACAGCCCCGCGACGATCAGCTTCACCGCCGGGAACTTCTTCGATGGCGAGCAGGAACTGGAGGTGGGCCCGAGCTTCGCGCCGGCCGATATGGTCATTCCGGCGGGCGGCGAGCAGACCATCACCCTCAGCGTGAAGCTCGATCGCAAGCAGTTCCGGGCCGGCCACGCCTATGACGCCAGCGTCGCGGTCCAAGGCTTCGAGGACATGATCCTTCGGGTGCATCTGACAATCGCCGGCAGCACCTGAGCATGGCCGGCCGCGCCATCGCCATCGCGCGTGACGAAGGCGCCGCGCCGACCGCCCTGCTCGAACGCGCGCTGGACCGGATCGGCCTGAACCGGCATTTCGACGAACTGGCGTGCGGACGGGACGGGTTCACCGCGATCATCGTGCCCGCGCTGGACGCCTTCGCCGCCGGATCGCCGGCCGCCACCGATCCGCGATTGGTCGAGCATCTGATCGACATATTGTTCGATCGCGGCGCGGGGCGCGTCGATATCGGATCGACACGCGACAGCAGCGCGCTCTGGCTGGAAAACCGCGATCCGTTCATGATCGCGGAGCTGCTGGGCTATCGCTACGAAACGCCGAAGGGCCGGGCATATGACGTGCTCGACCTATCGGGCGATGCGATCGACGGCGGTTTCCCCGCGACGGGTCCACTCGCCGGATCGACGCTGTCGGCGGCATGGCTCGATGCCGATCTGCGGATTGTGTTCGCGGCCAACCGCACCGACGAGGACGATGGCTATGCGCTGTGCCTCGCGACATTGCTCGGCGTGCTGCCGCTCACCGACAAGAACTATCACTATCGGATGCGGCGCGATCCCGGCGCGGTGGCGCAGGCCCTGCTGGATCGCGCGGCCGTCGATCTGGCGCTGATCGACGCAACGGTCAGCGTGCATGGCAATGGCGGCGCGCGCGCGCCGGAAGCGATCGGCACGCACACGATCATCGCGGCGACCGATCCGGTTCTCGCGGACCATTATGGCGCGATCCTGATGGGTCTCGATCCCTGCGTCTCGCAGACCGTGGCTCCCGCACTGCGCCGGCCGGGCTGGCACGCGGACGTTCGCCTGCACGGCACGCTCGATCCCTATCCGGGCTGGCGGAACGTCGATCCGATGCTGATCGCGGTCACGGGCGCGCGGCGCAAGTCGGTTGCGCTCGATCGCTCGGTTAGGCCGCTGCTGCAACAGGTCGACCGTTCTTTATTCCCCTTTTCCAACCCGGCGAACGATCAAGCCAATGCGATGATTGCGCCGGTGTTCGACTCGCAGGATGCCGCCTCGCTGATCGCCGCGAACCTGTGGCTCGCCTGCGCCGGCTCGGCATATGCGGCATGGGCGACGCATTTCGACAAGGATGCGCTGCGCCGCCGCGATGCGCCGATCGACATCGATCCGGCATCGGTGGCGGACGCATTCGCCGGAGTCGCGGCGGAACTGCGCCCGCTGAGCGCGCTTCTTCGCGGCGTCGCGCCCGATGAGACCGGGCTGCGCTGGCGGATGCATGACGACGCGGTGCTGTTCGACGGAGTGCGCCGCTTCCCGATCCCCTATGCGCATTTCATCGCGGCCGTCGGCATCCATCGCACGATCGAATATATGAACGACTATATCGGCGGCAGCGCGATCGCAGTCGCACATGACGAATACGGGCGCATCACGCGCCAGATCGAGCGCAACCTGTATCTCCCGCAACCCAATTACACGGTGCTGTTTGGCGGCGACGTCATCGACGTCACCAAGATCGAGACGATCGTCTACGCGCCACGCCGTCAGCAGATGGCATGGAAGACCGTCAGGAGCGCGAACGAGTCCGCCCTGGCCGATGACGGCATCGTCACCTTCGAGGCGCTGGGCGACGATACGCTGGTGACGATCTGGGGCCGCCAGCGCTTCCGCCTGCCGCCGCTGCTTGCCGCGATCGACCTGAATCTGGTTCCGGCATTGCGGGCGATGCTCGTCACCGATGCGTATCGGCGCTTCTTCCGCCACACATTCGCCAATCTCGAAGCCGTTGCGGAGGGGCGCGACGTGGCGATCGGACGCCCCTGGGCGGAGGAGGAGGAACCGCTGGCGATCGAGCGCATCGCCACGCTGCTGACCGAATTGGGCGAGCATGGCAGCCCGGACCTGCTCGGCTGGATCAAATCGATCGCCACGCGCGCGGACGATCGCCCGTCGCCGGTGCGGATCGACGACAACGGCTTCCACCATTTCGAAAGCATGCCCAAGGCCGTGGCGTCATCGCCGCGCGGCATCATGCGGGAACTGGCCGCCGATCTGCTTCACGCGGCGAAGATCGATGCGGGCGCTGCCGGATGAAGGCGCTGGTGACAGGCGCCAACGGCCTGATCGGCGCGAATCTGCTGCGCGAACTGCTGCGCGCCGGACACGAAGTCGTCGGCATGGTGCGCGCGAGCAGCGATGTGACGCATATCGCGAGATTGCCGGTGCGGCTCGTGTTCGGCGACGTGCGCGATCCGCCTTCGCTGGAGTCGGCGGCGGTGGGATGCGACGTGATCTTCCACACCGCCGTCCATTTCACCTATTGGGGGCATGCGGCCGGCGATCTGGCGCGGACAGCGACGGAAGGGACGCGCAACGTCATCGCAGCGGCGCGCGACTGCGGCGCGCGTGTCGTCATGACCTCGTCATCGGTGACGTTGGGCGCGTCCACCATTCCAGAGGTGCGCGACGAGACATGCCGCGCCGAAGATGGCGCCCATGAGCCGGACTATGTGCTCGCCAAGATCGCGCAGGAGCGTGAGGCCGCCGCATGCGCGCGCGCGTCAGGCGTGGACCTCGTGACCGCCTGCCCGACGATGAGCGTCGGCCCGTTCGGCGCGTCGCTCGGCCCGAGCAATGGCGTGATCACCAGCTATCTCGCCGATCCCCTGCACATGACCTGGGCGGGCGGGTGCAACATCGTGTCGGTGCGCGATGTGGCACGCGGGCATATCCTGCTGGCGGAGCGCGGCGCATCCGGGGAGCGCTATGTCCTCGGCTCCGAAAATCTCGAATGGCGGCAGGTCCATGCGGAAATCGCCCGGCTGGCGGGCGTCACGCCGCCCGGACCGCCGGCCACCGCCACCGCTTGTTACTGGGTCGCGCTGGCGGAGGAGGCGCGGGCGCGGCTGACCGGGAAGGCGCCGCTCGCCACCCGGGCGCAGGCCAGGATGATCGGCCGATATTATTGGTACGACCACCGGCGCGCGGCTGATCTGGGATATGCTCCCCGCCCCGCCGCCGAGGCGCTCGCCGATGCGATCGCATGGCTTGCCGCCGGGCCGCATGTGAGCCGTGGGGTCCGGATCGGCATGCGGCTGGCGCGCACCGTCCAGGAGGCGCGGATCGCGATCATGCTGGCCGAACGAGGGGACGCCGGATGAAGACATTCCACTGCCTCGTGGGCTTGCGCCAGCCGCCCGATCGCGTGGCGGCGGCGATCCGCGACAGGTTGCCGGAGATCGCCCCCGATCTGGAAGACGTGCAGGACATCCGCACGGTCAGCCGGATCGAGCGCCCGGACGGAGGCATCGCGCTGGTCAACGAATGGCGCGTCAATCCGAAGCTGCCCGCCGCCGTCGATGCGCATATCACGCCGGACATGCTCGGCTGGCTCGATCATGCGGACTGGTCCGCTGACCTGACCTTGTGCCGCTGGCGGATCGAGCCGTTCTTCATGTCCGAGGCGATCTGCTGTTCGGGCGAAACCCGCTTCGAGCCGGCGATGGGCGGCCGCGGCACGCGCGCGATCTTCGACGGCGCGCTCGATATCGATCCCTCGGTCATGTCGAGCGTGCCGGCCGTATGGCGTCGCCCGGTATCGGCGGCCGTCGAGCTTTTGATCGGCACGCTGATCCCGAAGAACTTCCGCAAGACCGCCGACGCGGTGACAAAGCTGATCGACTGACGCGGCGTTCTCAGCCCAGCAGCGTCGCGTGGTGGAAGCCAAGTCGCGGATCGGCGGACGGCGGCAGCGACGGCACGAAATCCTGCAACGGCGGCATCGGCACGCGCAGCCGCAATGCGTTGGACGGATAATCGTAGATAGAGATGTGATTGAGGCCGCGATTGGCGGTGAACAGCAAGGTCTGGTCCCGCGACAATTGGCAGGCATAGACCGAATCGAGCAGCGACCCGCGGCTGACGCGCAGCGCCCCGAGGAAATGCTGTGAATTGCCGAAGAAATTGCCGCGCGCGAACGTGTCGAGAACCTGCGTCGCGACTTCGCGCGGGCGCTTGACGAGTTCGGCCGCGCCGGGATGTTCGTCGATCATCCGGTAATGGGCCAGCGTGTCGAGTTCCACGAACATGATCGACTGGCTGCCGCCGTTGCAGAAGATCAATTCCCGATCGGACAGCGCTATATCGGAGTTGATATGCGCCGGCGTCTCGCGGCCAGTCGCCCAGTGGCGACGAACCATGGCCTTTTCCGCATCGATCTCAAAGACATATTCCTTGAGATACGCCATGCCCCATTCATGCCAGTTGCTATGATCCTGCGGCGCGACGCGGAATGAGATGGCGTAGAACAGATCCTCGCAACGATGCGGCAGGACATGCCAGCACGTCGCCGGCAGCGGCACGACGCGGATTTCGCCAGTCGCCATGTCGCGAACGCCGACATGCTTCGCTTCCCCACGCCGCCCCCGGCTCGGGTCGTCCATCGATCCGTAGCAGAGATAGCGTTTCGAGGCCGTGAGCTTCATCGCATGCGGCAGCTTGACGCCGTGCGGCTCCAGCCGCTCCGGGTTTTCCAAGTCGCCGAGCGCGAAACGATAGAAATGCCTGCCGATCGCGGTCACGAAGCGTTCGTCGTCGATCCATGCCAGATGCGTGCTGCCGTGGAGCGAGGTTGCCGGGGTCTCGAACCGGAGCGTCGATATCCGCGCCCGCTCCTCGAGCGTGGCGGCATCGAAGAACAGCAGATGCTGGCCGGCATTGCCCAGGAAGCCGATCGTCCCGGCGGGATTGATCGCGCAGGCATGGCCCGCCGCGATGCCGTCATAATAAGTGATCTTCCAGGCGAAGCGATCGGAAGCGGGATCGAACAGGAAAAGGCACATTCCCGCCATCCCTTCGAGACCATTGATCCCGTTGCCGTCCAGCGCGATGTAGAATGCATAAGGATAGCCGTGCATCGATCGTCCTTCACAAGGACCGCCGCAGAATAAGCGGAGTGTCGCCGATTTGCTCTATTTGCGCAATGAATCCCCGCCCCCGCGACATGACTGCCCGAACCTTCCGTTTCATGCTAATGTGCATGGGATAAAGGGTCGCGACTGAAGGAAGGTGGATACTCGAACAGGGAGAACATCGATGCGACGGGAACACAGACCGGCCCGGACGATCCGCGTTCGCACCCGCGCCGAACTGTTCGACTGGCTCGATGCGCGCGAGCTCGAGATCGTCCGCCGCCATGTCGCGCATACCGAAATCCGATCGGTCCGGATCGCGGCGCTGGTGCTCAACCGGCTGTCGAACGGGATGCTCTACCCCATCGTGGCCGTGCTCGTGCTGGTGTATTTCGGGCGGCCGATGGTCGCCGTGATCGGCGTCTCCACAGGCTCGATGCTCGTCGCGCATCTGCTTTATCCGGGCATCAAGCAATATTGCGCCCGCGCGCGGCCGTTCGAGCGCGACCCCGCGATCATATCCCTGATCAAGCCGCTCGATCGCCACAGCTTTCCAAGCGGACATGCCATGACCGCGACGGCGGCGTTCCTGCCGCTGTCAACGGCCGCGCCGCAACTCGCGCCGCTGGCGATCGTCGGAATCCTGTCGATCGGCTGGGCGAGGCTGGCCGCCGGCCACCACTATCTGTCCGATGTGCTGGTCGGCGCTCTCCTCGGCAGCGCGGTCGCAGGCTCCGGGATGCTCTGGATGCTGCACGTCGCGAACTGATCCCGCTTTTCGTCGATCGCGCGCGGGCGGGGACGCTCCCCGGCATTACGAACGGGAACACATACCCCAATGCCCGGGAGAATCCGGCGCGCCGAGCCTTGGCCTCACAAGCGAATACCCTTCCCGCTGTTGTTCGAGCATCGGGACACGCGCATGACGCTCAACCGACAGTAAAGACAACTCGCTCCGACCCGTGTGAGAGCGGCCAGCCAGCGGCCACGTCGCGCAGCGGCACCGGCTCGAAGGTCAGGTCGAGGCCGATTGCCGCAGCGGCCCCGATCACGTCGCGGATCGCGGCAACGAGCCGTTCGAGACCGACGCTTCCAAGCCCGCTTCCCCGCATCTCGATCGACGACGATCGCAGCACCGCGGCCGGCAGGCTGATCTCGGCGCCGCCCATCGAGCCGATCTGCACGAAGCGGATCGGCCTGCCGTCGGGGCCGGCTTTCGCGCCGGCGACAAGGATGCTCCGCGCGCTCGGCCCCCAGAGATAGTCGAGGACGATATCGATCCCCCTCTCGAAATGCGGAACGAGCGCGGCTTCGAGCCGTTCGGAGTCGTCGCCGAGCACGATCGTCGCATCCGCGCCCAATCGTTCGAGCATCGCGGCGTTGCGGCCGGTCGCGATCACTTTTGCCGCGCCGAGGTGCCGCGCGATACGCACGGCGAGTTGCCCGGAAGCGCCGGTCGCGCCATTGACCAGCACGCTCTCGCCCTGCCGGATATGGGCGCGCTCGGTGAGCGCGGCCCATGACGACATGCCCGGATTGGCGATCAGCGCCGCGCGCGTGTCGCTGATCTCGTCGGGAAGCTCGAACCATCGGCCGTTGCCGACGACCGTCCTCTCGGCCATCGCGCCGAACGGCGCGCGCGGCAGCAGGAAGTAGACCCGGCGCCCATCTTCCAGCCGCCCCACGCCGTCGACTCCGGGGACGAAGGGGAAATGCGCTTCAGAGCTGTAGTGAGTCCCCGATGCCCTGCCGCGCGCCAGCGGGCTGAGCGCGGATGCCGTGACGCTTATCAATACCTCATTCGGCCCGGCGACCGGCTCATCGAATTCTCCGAAGCGGGGCGGCAGCCCCGGACCATCCACGATCGCTGCGTGCATCGAGGTTTCCATTCGTCATGTTATGTGTGTTATGCACGGATAAAGCGATAGCCAGGGAGTGTCAATATCAGTGCATAACGCACATTTCAGCCGGAGATTGCGGGAGATCCACGGCGCGGTGCTGGATATCGTTGCGGTCATCAATCGACCGGAGCTTGATGACGTCCTGATCCGCGAGGCCGACATCCGGCTCGAACGCGCGCTGTTCCCGCTCATCGTGCTCGTGGAGCGCTTTGGCCCTGTCGGCGTGGTCGATCTCGCGGGCCGCGTCGGCCGCGATCATAGCACGGTGAGTCGCCAGCTCGGGCAGCTCGTCGCGCGCGGGCTGGTCGAGCGTCGTCCAAGCCCGACCGACGGCCGCTCGCGAGAAGCGGTTGTCACCGAAAAGGGCCGCGCGATGACCGACCGCATCAATGCGGCGCGCGAGCGGTTGGGCAAGCGCGCGCTGCACGGTTGGTCCGAAGGCGATCTGGACCAGCTCGCGGCGCTCATGCGCCGCTATGCCGATGCCCTGCTCCCCGGCTCCTGAGATGGGTGGAGGCCCTCTAAAAACGCATGGCCGCGTAAAAGCTCAGACCAGGCTGCCGCCGCCATCCACCCGCACGATCTGGCCGGTCACATAGGTGGCGCGCATCAGATAGAGATAGGCCTCGGCGGCCTCCTCCACCGTTCCCCCGCGCGGCAGCGGCAGATTGGCCGTGAAGCGCGCGATCGCGGCTTCACCCATGGTCTGCACCTGCTCGCTCAGGATCAGGCCCAGACAGACGGCGTTGACACGGACGGGGGCGAGATCGCGCGCAAGGCCCATTGCAAGGCCCTCCGTCGTGTTGGCCGAGGCCGTGACCAGCGGAGCGCCCGGCATCGGCCGATGCGCCAGCATGCCGCCGGTCAGCGTGATCGAGCCGTCCCTGACGATCTGCCGCATCGCATATTTGGCAACGCGCGCCGCGCCCCAGAACCTCACCTCCATCCGCGCCTTGCTCGCCTCGATGTCGAGTTCCCGGGTGGGACCGAACATGTGGCCCCAGTCGCCTGCGGTGAAGACCAGATGGTCGAACGGACCCGCCGCGTCGAAGAAGGCCGCTACCGAACCTTCATCCTTCACGTCCACGATCCGCCCCGTAGCGCCGCGCCCGAGTTTCCCGGCCGCCGCCTGGACGCGCGGCCCCTGGCTGGAGCCGATCACCATCTCGGCGCCGGCCGCCAGCGCCGCTGCCGCCACGGCAAAGCCGACACCGGAAGCGCCGCCGATCACGATGATTTTCGTGCCGCTCAGTTCCGCCATCTCCAGATTCCTCTCATTATCGGATCGACATATGCATTCCGGCGAGCCGCCCCCGCAGGAGGGCCGCCGTCAACCGGCCTCGGCCAGCCACTGGACGGCGTCTTCGCCCGCGGCGATCCGCAACGGCGCGCCCGGATCGGTGGCGGCTTGCCAGACCGCCTTCGCCACATCGGCCGCATGGGTGGCGGGGCCGGTTTCCTCGCGGAATCCCGCGATCATGCCCTCGATCAGCGGCTTGTAGTCGGCGTTATCCAGCCCGCGCAGATGCGGCATCGCATTCTCGCCGAAGCTGGTTTCGGGCGAGCGGCCCGGAAGGACGATGTGCACGCGCACGCCGAACGGCTCCATTTCGACCGCGAGCGATTCCGTGAGCGCATTCACCGCCGCCTTGCTCGCGCGATAGACGCTGACAAGCGGCAACGGCCTCAACGTAGAGGAGGAGCTGACGTTGACGATCGTCCCGCTGCGGCGGGCGCGGAACTTCGGCAGAACCGCCTGTATCGTCGCCAGCGTGCCGAGCATGTTGGTTTCGAACAATTGCCGCGCGGTTTCCGGCTCGATCAGCTCGATCGGGACAGCGGCACCGAACCCGGCATTGTTCACCAGCACGTCGATATCGCCGGCCGCCTCGAAGGCGCTGGCGATGCTGGCGGGATCGGTGACGTCGAGCGGCAGGATCGTGAGATTGCCGGAAGCCGGGAGAAGATCGTGCCGTGGATTGCGCATCGTGGCGACGACCTTCCAGCCCTTTTCGAGGAACAGCCTGGCGGTTTCAAGGCCGAACCCCGAGGAGCAGCCGGTGATGAGGACGGTGGGCATGGAAAGGCTCCGGGATGATTGCTGGTGGGTCGGAGATGGCTATCGCCCGAAAGACCTTCTATGCTCCATAATCCCGAATCAATTGGCGATAGTCCTGATATGGCCACCGATCCGCTCGCCGAGATCGTGACTCTGCTGCAACCTTCGGCCAGCTTCTCCAAGCTGATCGACTATGCCGGGCGTTGGCGCATCAGCCGCGTCGTCGAGGGCAAGCCGGTTTATTTCGCCGTGCTGGAAGGCCAATGTCGTCTGGTCGCCGCGGGACATCCGCCGGTCACGCTGCATGCGGGTGATTTCGTCTTGTCGCCCTCGACCCGCGATCAGGTGATCGAGAGCATCGATGCGCCCCCGCACGGGATCGACATGACGCCGATGCAGCTCGCGCCCGGCCGGTTCCGGGTCGGCGCGGCGAACGAGCCGGTGAATCTCAGGATGCAGGTCGGATTGTGCAGCTTTGCGTCGCCCGACGCGGCGTTGCTCGTCCCGCTCCTCCCGGCGATGGTGATCGCTCGCGGCGAACCTCGGCTCGCGCAATTGCTGCATCTGGTCGGTGACGAGACCCTGCAATCGCGGCCGGGACGCGAGCTGGTGCTGGAACGCCTGCTCGAGGTGCTGCTGATCGAGGCGCTTCGGTGCGGCACCGACATCGCTTCGGTGCCGAGCGTCGCGCGCGGCCTGTCGGACGATCGCCTGGTAGGCGCGTTGCGCGCCATGCACGCGCGTCCGGCGCACGGCTGGACCGTTGCCGATCTTGCCGCCGAGGCCGCGATGTCGCGCTCCGCCTTCTTCGCGCGGTTCAGCCGCATCGTGGGGCTGCCGCCGATGGAATATCTGCTCGCGTGGCGCATGGCGCTCGCCAAACGCCTGCTGCGCAGCCGCGACGTCGCGATCGAACATGTCGCCGCGCAGGTCGGCTATGGATCGGCGAGCACGTTCAGCACCGCCTTCACGCGCCATGTCGGCACGCCTCCGATGCGATACGCCCGGGCGGCGGCCGCCGGCTGACGCGACCGATGGCGGCTCCGCTCCCCGGCGGTATAACCGGGCGATGAAGGACAAGAGGAGGAGAGCGATGAAGGCGGCGAAGATTATGATGGCGATCGCGATGGCGGCCCCGGCGGCGATCCCGACGATGGCAAGCGGACAGGCGATGCCGGCCTATCCCGACATACCGGCCGATCTGGCGAAGGCGGCGGAACTGTTCGATCGCGGGCAGGTGAAGGGCGACCGCGCCGCGCTGCAGGAGGTGATGGCCGACGACTATCTGCTGATAAACAGCCAGGACAAGCGCGAGGACAAGGCGCAATTCATCGCCGACTATACCGCGCCGGGCTTCACCATGAACCCGTTCCGCATCGATGACCGGGTGACTTTGGTGTGGAGCGACGGCGCGGTGCTGGGCGGCGCGGTGCAGATGACCGGCATGTCCGGCGGCAAGCCCTATTCGGTGCGAATCCGCTTTTCCGACATCTGGGCGAAACGGGACGGCAAATGGCGGGTGATCTATACCCACGCCAGCCGCGTTCCGGCGGCGAAATAATCGGGCGGGAGCGGCGATCGCGGGCGCTCATGTCATTTCGGTGCGTCGACCTGGCCGGACGGCTTCGCTCCGCTGCCGCGCGCGGAGGGTTGCATCCGGGCGGCGACGTCATCGCGCTCGTCATTGACATGGCCCGGCTCCCCTTCCAGCAATGCCGGCCAGCCCCTCGCTCGCCCGGCAGGATATTCGCATCGGAGCATGGCCCGTGGACGACGACGATCTGATCGAGAACCGCACGTTCGACGAAATCGCGATCGGGGAGGAAGCGAGCCTCACCCGGACGCTGTCGCAGGACGATATCGACCTGTTCGCGCTGGTTTCCGGGGATGTGAACCCGTCCCATCTCGATGCGGACTATGCCGCCGGCGATGCATTCCACCGGGTGATCGCCCATGGCATGTGGGGCGGCGGGCTGATCTCCGCCGTATTGGGGACGCGTCTTCCGGGCGCGGGCACGCTTTACCTCAGCCAGTCGCTGCGTTTCCTTCAGCCGGTGGAGCTGGGCGACACGATCACCACTTCGGTGCGGGTGGTCGAGAAGCGCGCAGGGCAACGCACGGTCGTTCTGGATTGCCGCTGCCGGAACCAGCATGGCGCGGAGGTGATCGCTGGGCGGGCCGAGGTGCAGGCCCCGTGCGACAAGATCCGCCGGCCAAGGATCGCGCTTCCCGACATCCGCGTGGCGCGGCACGACCGCTACCGGCGGCTGATCGAGGGGACGCAGGGCGGAACGCCCCTCCCCACCGCCGTGGCGCACCCGTGCAGCGTCGCCGCGCTGGTGGCCGCGATCGACGCGGCCGAAGCCGGGCTGATCGCGCCGATCCTCGTCGGGCCGGAGGCGAGGATCAGGGCCGCCGCCGAAGAAGCCGGGAGGGATATCGCTGGCTTCCGCCTGGTCCCCGCCGCGCACAGCCATGACGCGGCCGCCAAGGCGGTCGCGCTGGTGCAGTCGGGCGAGGCAAGGCTGCTGATGAAGGGGTCGCTGCACACCGACGAGCTGATGGGGGCGGTCGTCCGGAGCGACACGGGGCTGCGGACCGAGCGGCGGATCAGCCATGCCTATGTGATGGACGTGCCCGGCCACCCCTCCCCGCTCATCATCACCGATGCCGCGATCAACATCGCGCCTACGCTGGAGGAGAAAGCGGACATCATCCGCAACGCCATCGATCTCGCGCATGTGATCGGCATGGCGGAGCCGAAGGTCGCGATCCTGTCCGCGGTCGAGACCGTCAACCCGGCGCTTCCCTCCACGCTGGAGGCGGCCGCCCTGTGCAAGATGGCGGATCGCGGCCAGATCGGCGGTGGCGTGCTGGATGGCCCGCTGGCGCTGGACAATGCGATCAGCGAAGCGGCGGCGCGCGAGAAAGGCATCCACTCCCCCGTTGCCGGTAAGGCGGAAATCCTGGTCGTCCCCAATCTGGAGGCGGGGAACATGCTGGCGAAGCAGCTCACCTTCCTCGGCGGGGCGGACGCCGCCGGGATCGTGCTGGGCGCGCGCGTGCCGATCATCCTGACCAGCCGGGCGGACAGCCTCAGGACCCGCCTCGCCTCCTGCGCCATCGCGGTGATGCTGGCGCGCGCGGCGCCGAAGGCGACGCCCGGCCTCCCGGCGGCGCGCGCGTGAGGGCGGTCGTCAGCCTCAACGCCGGCTCGTCCAGCATCAAGTTCGCGCTTTTCACGCTGGAGGACGCATCCGGCCCGGTCCTCTCGGCGGGGGGAAAGATCGAGAAGATCGGGATCGCGCCGCATCTCGTCGCGCGCTCGGCCGCCGGGGAGACGCTGGTCGAGCGCGACTGGCCGGACGGCGCCGCCCTCACCCATGCCGATCTGCTCCGCGACCTGTTCGCCTGGGCGGTGGACCATCTCGACGGGCGCGAGGTGATCGCGATCGGCCATCGCGTCGTCCACGGCGGCACGCGTTTTTCCACCCCGCAGCGCGTCGACGCGGCGTTGCTCGCGGAGCTTGAGACGCTCTGCCCGCTCGCCCCGCTCCACCAGCCGCACAATCTCGCCGCGATCCGCGCCATCGCCGCGATCAGCCCCGATCTGCCGCAGGTCGCCTGTTTCGACACGGCGTTCCACCACGATAAGCCGGAGGTCGCCTCGCGCTTCGCCCTGCCGCGCGCGCTGCACGACCGGGGCATCCGGCGATACGGCTTCCACGGCCTGTCCTATGAATATATCGCGCGGGAATTGCTGCGGACCGAGCCTGCCATCGCCGCCGGCCGCGTCATCGCCGCGCATCTCGGAAACGGCGCGAGCCTCTGCGCGATGCGCGCCGGGCGCAGCGTGGACACGACGATGGGCTTCACCGCACTGGACGGCCTGATGATGGGCACGCGCTGCGGATCGCTGGACCCCGGCGTGGTGCTCTATCTCCAGGCGCAGCTCGGCATGGACGTGAGCGCGGTGGAAGACCTGCTCTACCGCCAGTCCGGCCTGCTCGGCGTTTCGGGCATATCGAGCGACATGCGCCTGCTCTCGGCCGATCCGCGCCCGGAGGCGGCGGAGGCCATCGACCTGTTCACATGGCGCGCTGCGCGCGATTGCGGGGCGATGGCGTCCTCGCTCGGCGGGGTGGACGCGATCGTCTTCACCGCCGGGATCGGGGAAAACCATGCCGGCGTGCGCAAGCGCATCTGCGCGCGTCTGGAATGGCTGGGCGTGCGGCTCGACGAAACGGCGAACGGCGCGAACCGCCGGCGGATCAGCGCGCCGGACAGCGACGTGGCGGTGTTCGTCATCCCGACCGACGAGGAACGCATGATCGCGCTGCACACCGTGGCGCTTCTCGCGGCGGACCGGCGGCACCTGCCTCCTTCCGCCTAGCGGCCGCGCTGCGGCGCGGCGTCCATTCCAGGCGCAAGCAGACAAAAAGCGATGCATTTGTTGCGACTCGCTCTCAATTATATTGAGAACCATTCGCAAATCTGCTAGCCGTCGGGAATGAACCATGGGGGTGGCACCGGAAGGATTGATGATGAACCGCCCCCTCTCGTATCCAGCCGCCCGCCCGGACATGCCCGCCGCCGTCCTGATCGAAGCGACGCGCTGCTGGCGGCGCGCGCGCGATGCCGGCGATCCGATCCAGCCCTGCCTCGCCCGGACTCTCGCCGTCCATGACTGCGCGGTGCTCGCCCCGGTCGTCGACAGCCTGATCCGTTTCTACGAAGCCGCGCTCGGGCGGCCGATCGCGGTCGGCTCGGCACAGGCGCTCTCCGGCGACGAGCATCTGCTGCTCGGGCTGGTGGACGGCTCGACGCCACGAACCTGCCTCGCATGCCCCGAGCGGGCCGCGACCGGGCTGGACTGCGCCTTATGCTCCACCCGCATCATGCTCGCGCTGGCGCTGGGCGCTCCGGCGCGGACGATCCAGTGAGCATGTTCCATGCACTCCGACGAAAGCCCCCCGTCATGCTGAAACGAATCCTCCCGCTGATCGAGCGGGTCGCCCTCGCGCGCATTTCGGAATGCACCGCGCTGCGCGTCGTCGAGGCGCGGCGGGTGACGCCGCACATGCAGCGCGTCACCTTTTCCGGAACGGATATCGGCTCGTTCGCCACCGACGCCAATCTGCATGTCCGCCTTCTCCTCCCGCCGCCCGGCGCGGCGCGAGACGGCTGGCTGAAGCTTCGGCGGGACGGCAAGGCGAGCGTGCGGGATCGCAACTGCAAGCCCGTCGTCCGCAAATACACCATCCGCGCGATCGACCCGGCCTCGGGCCGCATCGCCATCGATTTCGTGCTGCACGAGGACGGCGGCCCCGGCGGATCATGGGCCGCGCAGGCGCGCGCCGGCGATCTTGCCGGTATCCTGGGGCCGGGCGGGCGCGGCCTTTCCCCGGCCGACTGGTATCTCATCGCCGGAGACGAAACCGCCCTGCCCGCGATCGGCCGCATGATGGATGCGATGCCCGCCCATGCGCAGGGCCATGTCATCATCGAGATCGCCGACGCGCTGGAGGAACAGCCGCTTCCCGTCCCGCCGGGAATGACCCTCCGATGGCTGCACCGGAACGGCGCCGCGCCGGGCACCACCGGGCTGCTTCTCGAGGCTATCAGGGCGGTGCGCTGGCCATCTGGAGACGGCAAGCCCTTCGCCTGGGTCGGCGCGGAGTTCACGGCCATACAGGCGATCCGGGATCATCTCGCCCGCGATCGCGGCCTTGCCAAGGCCGACCAGCTTGTCGTCGCCTATTGGCGGCATCAGCCTCGGGACAGCGACGATGCGCCCGGAGAAGCGGGCGATGAACCGATAGCCTGATCGCGCAATCCTCCGGCCGCATTATCAATCCTTGCATGGCCTGCCGGCGAGGGCTTTGATACGATGCCGCCATCGTCCGGAATGGGAGCGGTCCCGATGCGGTTTTCTGCCCGGCTTACCTTCGATCCGGCGCCGGTCCCGTGGATCGATTGACGTCCCGCGCTTCCGGCCTTGTCGGGCTGATGTATGTCCACGTCCGCGCGGAGGCAGGACGGGTCGCGCTTCCCGATATGTGCTGCGATATCATATGGCTGAACGAGCGGCTGATGCTGGCCGGGCCGACCAGTCGCGGCCATCCGATCGAGGCCGGGGCGGATTTCCAGCTCGTCAATATCGAGCCGCTCGCGCTCCGCGATCTGCTGGGCATCCCGCTCGATGAGCTGACGGACCAGCGCGTGCCGCTGGCCGATCTGCTTCCCCGGCTAGACGGCCCGCTTTCCGAGCTGTTCTTCCATGGACGTGCCGCAGAGCTGGTCGCCCCCTCGCCTCCGCCGGAGCGCGACATGCGCATGGCAAGAGCGGCGCGGCTGATCCGCGGCGGGCGCGGCATAAGGCGCGCGGCCGACGACACGGCTTTTTCCGAGCGGCAGCTCGAACGGCGGTTCAAGGACAGTT
The DNA here is from genome assembly GCA_047602705.1 of Sphingomonas bacterium. Classification (GTDB taxonomy): domain Bacteria; phylum Pseudomonadota; class Alphaproteobacteria; order Sphingomonadales; family Sphingomonadaceae; genus Sphingomonas. Next base: position 20,327 of record JASGGR010000023.1, read on the forward strand.
TCGGCCTGTCCCCCAGCCGGTTCCGGCGGATCATGCGGCTGCGCCACGCGGTCGAGCTGGCGAAGAACGGGGAGCCGCTGTCGGGCGCGGCGGCGATCGCCGGTTTTGCCGACCAGCCGCATTTCACCCGCGAGGCGCAGGCGCTGATGGGACGCAGCCCGGCGGCATTGCTGCCGAATGTCGGAAAGGTTCAAGACAGCGTGGTCGCGACGCGGGAATATTGACGCATCGGTCCACCGGGAGGCTCCAGTGACGATGGCGACGGATTCCACGGATCGGACGATCGAGCAGCGCAATCTCGCGGTCGTCGGGCGCATGAACGACGCGTTCAACCGCCACGACTTCGCGACCGCTGTCGCCTGCCACGCGCCGGAGTTCGACAATCACGGCCATCGGGTGCCGCGCGCGGCGATCGCGGCGATCTATCACGATATCGCGACGCGCTTTCCCGACATCTCCATCGAGGTGCAGGAATGTGTCGCGCAGGGCGACCATGTCATCGTGCGCTGGATCTATCGCGGCACGCATCTCGGCATCGGCCGCCTGCCGGTCGATGGCGGGCTGATGGTCGGCGTGGAGCCGACCGGCCGCACGTTCGCCGTCCAGCATATCCACTGGTTCACGCTGCGGGATGGGCTGATCGTCGCCCATCGCGCCTGCCGCGACGATGTGGCGATGCTGGTGCAACTGGGGCTGCTGCCGGAGCCGCCGCCCTTCGTCATCCCGCAAGCCGAAAAGGCGGCGGACATCGCCTGAGCCGCCTTTCTCTCGCGCAGGCCAATGGAGAACCATATATGGCGTCCACCGCGCCATCCATATCCGCTGCGCGCGAGCGCCGCTTCTTCCTGCTGATGGCGATCGCGATCGCGGCGATCGTCTTCGCGGGATTCGGCAGCAGTTTCGCGCTGGGACGCGCGCGGCTGGGCGACCTTCCCATACAGGTGCATCTCCATGCATTGGCCTTCGCCGCGTGGATCATCCTGTTCGTCGTCCAGAGCGCGCTGGTCGATCGCGGCTCTTTTGATCTGCATCGCCGGCTCGGCCGGATCGGCGCGGCGCTGGTCCCGCTCATGGTCGCGCTGGGCATGATCGCGACCGTGATGTGCGTCCGGCGCGGGGCGGTGCCGCCCTTTTTCCCGGTGAACGTCTTCCTGGTGATGAACATGCTCGGCGTGCTGGCCTTCGCTGGGCTTACGGCCGCCGGCATCGCCCTGCGCGCGCGCCCGGAATGGCATCGCCGCCTGATGCTGTGCGGCACGATCGAGCTGACCGCTCCCGCCTTCGGACGATTGCTGCCGATGCCGCTGCTCGGATCATGGGGACCTGCGATGCTGTGCCTCGCGATGATGGTGCTGGTCGCGATCGGCATGGGCTTCGATGGGATGGCCAGCCGGCGGGTCCATCCCGCATGGTGGGTGGGCGCGGCGGTCATCCTGGCGGTGCAACTCGCGATCGGCCCGCTCGCCTTCGCTCCGCCGGTCGCGGATTGGGCTGCAAGTCTCACGACATGACCCGCTCCTGTTCGAAACGATATATGACCGGGAGAAACGATCCGGCCTTCACAAGGAGACTCGCCATCCCCGCATTGGCGATCCGCTTTTCCGGCACGGCCGCGACAGCGCAGCCGATCCGGCGGGCGCCCGCCTAACGCTCGTCGCGATAGAAGGGTCTGTCGCCCGCGATTGTCACGCGCTCCATGCGGCGGACGGCGGGGAAATAGTCGGACGCCGCATAATGCTGCGCCGCGCGATTGTCCCAGAAGGCGATCGAATTGGCTTCCCAGCGGAAGCGGCACTGGATTTCGGGAACAGCCGCCTGGGCATAGAGGTGCGACAACAGCCAGTCGCTCTCCTTCGCCGACAGGCCCTCGATATGGCTGGTGAAGCCGGTGTTGACATAAAGCGCCTGCTCGCCCGTCTCGGGATGGGTGCGGACGACAGGGTGCGTTTGCGGCGGATATTTGGCGTGCAGTTCCTCGCGGCTCTGCCCCAGCCGCCCGGCGAAGACACGGGCGATGTCATGGACCGCGTTCAGCGTGCGGCAGAACTCCTGCATCGCGGGCGACAGCGCCTGGAAGGCGGCCGCCATATCGGCGAACAGCGTGTCGCCGCCGGTTGCCGGAACCTCCACCGCGCGCAGGATCGACCCCAGCGACGGTTCGGCGCGCCACGTGACGTCCGAATGCCACGCATTCTCGCGTCCCTTCGAATCCGGGCCATGCGCGATATGGAGCACTTCCGGATCGGGTTGCCCTTCGGGCGTCGCCGGATGGATTTCCAGCGTGCCGAAATGGCGCGCAAAGGCGATATGCTGCGCGGGCGTGATATCCTGATCGCGAAAGAAGATCACCTTGTGCGCAAGCAGCGCGGCACGGACCTCCGCGATCGTCGCGTCGTCCAGTTCCTCGGCAAGGTCGATACCCGAAATCTCGGCGCCGATGGTCGGCGTCAGCGGCGCGATCGTCAGCCGCGTGAAGGCTCTTTGCGAGGCGACGATGTTCATGGCGCCCTCCACTCGATGCTTATGGTCCCGACAATAGGGGCGCTTGCGCGGTGCGAGTCAAGCGCGCGTGCTGCGGATTCGCATGAACGGCCGAGGTGTTTTCCGGCCGGTTCCCGTCGACCGAGGCGCTCCGGTATCGCCGGGACCGGATCGGCCTTCGAACCTGCTGCCGAAGCTGCCGCGAGCATGAATTTCTTTTGACGGCATTGAAACCCGCCGCCCGGCCCCGCCGTTCTGCCATCAGCCGTGGGAGAGCTTTCATGACCGATACGACCAGCCGCAACACGGGCGCGGGAGGCGAAACCCATCAGAGGGCCGATGCGGATCATCCGGTGCTGCACACCAATCAGGGCGTGCCGATCGCTGACAACCAGAACCAGCTCAAGGCCGGGGCGCGCGGGCCGGTGCTGCTGGAAGACGAGATCTATCGCGAGAAGATCAATCATTTCGATCAGGAGCGGATACCGGAGCGCATCGTTCACGCGCGCGGCACCGGGCTGCACGGCTATTTCGAGCTTACCGAATCGCTGTCGAGCGTCACCAGAGCCGATATCTTCCAGCGCGTCGGCGAAAGAACCCCGGTGTTCGCACGCTTTTCAACCGTGGCGGGCGGTGCGGGATCGGTCGACACGCCGCGCGACGTGCGCGGCTTCGCGGTCAAATTCTACACGAAACAGGGCAATTGGGATCTGGTCGGCAACAATATCCCGGTGTTCTTCATTCAGGATGCGATCAAATTTCCCGATCTGATCCATGCCGCAAAGATGGAGGCCGATCGCGGCTTCCCACAGGCGGCGACCGCCCACGACACCTTCTGGGACTTCATCTCGCTGATGCCCGAATCGACCCATATGATCATGTGGGCGATGTCCGACCGCACGTTGCCGCGCAGCCTTGCGACGATGGAGGGGTTCGGCATCCACACCTTCCGCTTCGTCAACGCCAAGGGCAAGTCGACCTTCGTCAAGTTCCACTGGAAGCCCAGGGCGGGGCTGCAATCGACCATCTGGGACGAGACGGTGAAGATCACCGGCGCCGATCCCGACTTCCACCGCCGCGACGCGTTCGAGCGCATCCAGCGCGGCCAGCCGCTGGAGTGGGAATTGGGCGTGCAATTGTTCGACGAGAAATTCGCCGACGCGCAGCCCTATGACGTGCTCGACGCGACCAAGATCATCCCCGAGGAAGTGCTGCCGGTAAAGATCATCGGGCGCATGGTGCTCGATCGCTATCCCGATAATTTCTTCGCCGAGACCGAGCAGGTGGCCTTTTGCCCCAGCCATGTCGTGCCGGGGATCGACCATTCGAACGACCCGCTGTTGCAGGGGCGGCTGTTCAGCTATCTCGATACGCAGATGAGCCGGCTTGGCGGCCCCAACTTCCCCCAGATCCCGATCAACGCGCCGAAGAACCAGGACGGCGGCTGCCCGTTCATGAACCAGCAGCGCGACGGCATGATGCAGATGGCGGTGCCCAAGGGCCGCGCCAATTACGAGCCGAACAGCCTTGCGCTGGCGGGCGAGCCGGGGGGCTTCCGCGAAGACCCGGATAGCGGCTTCAGAAGTTTCGAAGCCGAAGAAGAAGGTGCCAAGCTGCGCATCCGGCCCGAGAGCTTCGCCGATCATTACAGCCAGGCGCGATTGTTCTGGCGATCGATGGACAAGGCCGAGCAGGCGCACATCGCCTCGGCGTTCACCTTCGAGCTTTCGAAAGTATCGTTGCCGCATATCCGCACGGCGATGCTGGCCAATCTGCGCAACGTTGATGAGAAACTCGCCGCGCGCGTCGCCGACGGGCTGGCGATGGACCTGCCCAAGGCCGCGCCGACTGCCGCGCCTGTCGTGGACATGGAGCCGTCGCCGGCGCTCCGCATCATTCGCGGCCCGCTCGAGAAACATACGCTGGAAGGGCGCGTGGTCGGCATCCTGATCGCCGATGGCTCGGACGCGGGTGAGATCGGGGCGGTGAAGAAAGCGGTCGAAAAGGCCGGCGGCCACGCCATGCTGATCGCGCCCAGGGTCGGCAACGTCTCGCTCTCCGGCGGCAAGAAGATCGCGGCGGATGCGCAATTGTTCGGCCAGCCCTCGGTGACGGTCGACGCCTGCGCGGTGATCCTCTCCGAAGAAGCATGCGCCGGGCTGCTCAAGGAGGGCGCGGCGGTGCAATGGGTGATGGACGCCTTCGCGCATCTGAAGGCGATCGGCCACAATGATGCGTCGAAGCCATTGCTCGACAAGGCGGGCGTCGAACCGGACGAAGGCGTGACCAACCTCGACGATTTCGTGGAGGCGGCGAAGAAACGCTATTGGGATCGCGAACCGAAGGTGCGCACGCTGGCATGAGCTTGCGCACCTTCGGTTCCGGGGAAACGGAGCCGCGCCGGATTTGTAAGGAGCGCTGCCGCGTGCAGCCGTAACTGCAAGCGGCCCGCGGTATGCCACACGGC
>JASGGR010000221.1:0-4693 GCA_047602705.1 Sphingomonas bacterium
CTCTGGATGCCGGGTCAAGCCCGGCATGACGAAAGAGGGCGGGTCGTCCACCCCAGCCCCTTCTGGGGGCTTCAATGCCTCACTTCCGCACCTGATCCACGCCGGCGATGATCCGGCTCACCTCATTGGCGTCGAACGGGCGCAGGTCCGTCATGCCCTCGCCGACGCCGATCGCGTGGATCGGCAGGCCGTAGCGCTCCGCCGCCGCGACCAGCACGCCGCCGCGCGCCGTGCCGTCCAGCTTGGTCATCACGAGGCCGGTCACGCCCGCGACCTCCTTGAACACCTCGATCTGCGACAGCGCATTCTGCCCGGTCGTGGCGTCCAGCACCAGCACCACGTCATGCGGCGCGGCGGGGTTGAGGCGGCCGAGCACGCGGCGGATCTTCGCCAGCTCGTCCATCAGCTCACGCTTGTTCTGGAGGCGTCCGGCGGTGTCCACGATCAGCACGTCGATGCCGGTGGCGGTGGCCTGCTTCACCGCATCCCACACCACGCCTGCCGCATCGCCGCCCTCCGGGCCGGTGACGATCGGCACGCCGATCCGCTCCGCCCATGTCGCGAGCTGGCCGATCGCGGCGGCGCGGAACGTGTCGCCGGCCGCCAGCATCACGCTGTAATCCTGTTCCATCAGCAGGTGGGCGAGCTTGGCGATCGTGGTCGTCTTGCCGGAGCCGTTGACGCCGATCACCAGCATCACCTGCGGGCGAGGGAAGGCCTCGATCTCCAGCGGCTTCGCGACATCGGCGAGCACCTTTTCCACCTCCTCCGCGACGACGAGGCGGATGCCGAGATCCTCCATGTTGCGTTCGAAGCTGCCGTCCGCCAGCCGCTTGCGGATCTTGCCCGCCGTCTCGGGGCCAAGGTCGGAAGCGATCAGCGCCTCCTCGATGTCGTCCAGCGTCTCGTCGTCGAGCGGGGCGGTGCCGAGGCCGGTGAGGTTGCCGATCAGCCGGTCCGAGGTGCGGCGGAAGCCGCCGAGCAGCTTTTCGTGCCAGGAGGGAGGAGTGCTCATAAAATCGTTCCGATGAGATGGTCGTCGCCCGCATCCGTGATGCGGACGGGAATCAGGGTGCCGATCGCGTCCGTCGGGAGAGGGGTGGGGAGGCGGACCTCCGCGAAGCCCGGCGCATGGCCACGGTCGCCCGGCTTTTCCAGCACGATCGTCTGCACCGAGCCGATCAGTGCCGAAAGCCACGCCAGCCGCCGTGCCGCCGCAGCCTCGCGCAGCCGGGCGGCGCGCGCTCGCGCCACCTCCGTCGCCACCTGCGGCATCCGTGCGGCGGGGGTGCCGGCGCGCGGGGAATAAGGGAAGACATGCGCGTGGACGATGTCGCAATCGTCGATCAGCGCCAGCGTGTTGGCGAACATCGCGTCGCTCTCGGTCGGGAAGCCGGCGATCAGGTCCGCGCCGATCGCGATATCGCGCTTCGCCTTCAGCCGCGCGACCATCCGCACCGCGTCGGCGCGGCCGTGGCGGCGCTTCATGCGCTTGAGGACGAGGTCGTCGCCCGCCTGCAGGGACAGATGGAGATGCGGCATCACGCGCGGCTCCTCCGTCACCAGCGCGAACAGCCGGTCGTCGATCTCGATCGTGTCGAGCGAGGAGAGGCGCAGGCGCGGCAATGCCGGCACGTCGCGCAGGATCATCTCCACCAGACCGCCGAGCGTGGTTTCGCCGTCGGCATAGCTGGTGAGGTCCACGCCGCTCAGCACCACTTCCCGCGCGCCCTGCTCCACGAGAGCGGCGATGCGCGCCACCACCTGCGCGGCCGGATCGCTGCGGCTCGGACCGCGACCGGCGGGAATGGCGCAGAAGGTGCAGGCATGGTCGCAGCCGTTCTGCACGCCGACGAACGCACGCGCGTGGCGGCGCGGCGGCAGGCGGTTGGGGAAGCCGCCCCATGTCGAGGGCAAGGTCTTGGCGGCATTGCCGACCACGCGGGAGACGCCGGGGAGGGCGGCGAAGGCGGCGCGATCGATCTCGGCGGCGCATCCGGTGGCGACGATCTCCGCCTCCGGCCGGGCGCGGTGCGCGCGGCGGATCGCGGCGCGGCTCTGCTTCACTGCCTCGTTGGTGACGCCGCAGGTGTTGACGACGATCATGTCCTGTCGCCCGATCAGGCCACGGATCGTTTCGCTTTCGGCGAGATTGAGACGGCAGCCGAGGGTTACGACCTCCGGCCCGGACGGCGCAGACATGCCGCGCGATCTAGGGCCGGAAGACGTTTCCGCCAAGCCCGTCCTTGCGCCAGGCGCTAACCGGCCAGCCGCTGTTGCGCCGCCGTCGCCGGCATCAGCCGCCGTTCCGCAAGCATACGGCGCGTCTGCATCAGGTTCATCGGCTGGCCGAACAGATGGCCTTGCCCCGTCGGGCAGCGCATCGCGCGCAGCCGCTCCGCGATCGCGCCATTCTCCACGCCTTCCGCCGTCACCGGGAGGCTCAGGCTTTCGCCCAGCCGGACGATCGCATCCACGATCTCCGCGCGGGCGGGTTCGGCGCAGATGCCGGTCACGATCTTGTGATCGATCTTGATCCGGTCGAACGGCAGGGCGCGCAAATGGGTGAGGCTGGAGACGCCGGTGCCGAAATCGTCGAGCGCCACGCGCACGCCCTGCGCCTTCAGGCTCTCGATGATCGAGGGGGCGATGCCGTGCGGGTCCATCAAGGCGCCTTCGGTCAGCTCGATCTCGAGCCGGGCAGCCGGATAGCCAAGCTCGGTTAGCAGCCGGATCACCTTCTGCGCCACCCAGGGATCGCGCAATTGCGTCACCGCGAAATTCACCGACAGCACCAGCCGCCGGTCCCAGTCGCGGGCCGCGGCCAGCGCCTGACGCATCACGGAGAGGGTGAGGTCGGCGATCGCCTTCGTCTCGCGCGCCACGTCGATGAAATGCGCGGGCGCGATCGTGCCGTGCGCGGGATGCTCCCATCGCGCCAGCACCTCGAAGCCGAGCAGCTCGCCGGTATGGAGATCCACCAGAGGATCGAAATAGGGCTGGATCGCGCCGCTATCTATCGCCTCGGGCAGGCTGCGCGCAATCATTTCCCTCGCGCGGCGACGGGTGGCCATGTCCTGTTCGAACCACAGGATGCGCGCGCCGTCCGCGCGAGCCACGGAGGCGGCGATCTCAGCGGCCTCCGCCAGCGCCTCGATCGAGCCGCCGTCGCGATCCGAGCGCGCCATGCCGATCGTCGCCTTGCCGCCATGCTGGCTCAGCAGCGCCTCGATCCGCTCCGCCATATGCTCGGGCGCCTGGGGGGCGTAGGGATCGATCGCCAGCGCGCAGGCGAACTGTGTCGGCCCGACCACGCCCACCGCCGCCTCCGCCGGCAGCAATGCGGCGATTCCGGGCGCAAGCTCGCCCATCGTGCCGGCGGGCGCATCCGTGCCGATATCCACCATCATCACCGCAACCACCCGGCCGCCCATGCGGGAAAGCAGGACGGCCCCCGCTTCAAGGAAGCCCTGACGATTGGAAAGGCCGCTGCCCGGATCGCGCGGGATGGCGCGGCCGATCCGCGCGATGCGGCTGTCGATGCCCCGCCGTCGCCGCCACGCCATGAAAGCGAAGGCTGCCGCCAGAACAATCAGCACCGCCGTGATGGCGCGTATTTCCATAGGAGGGTCCGTTTCCCCGGCTCATGCGTCTGTGAAGCCTGCTCTTGTGGTAGCGGTAGGGTATAGAAGCGGTTAAGGCGCGGCGGGTTGCGTCACGTTGGCCTTTGGGCTAGAGGCCCGCGCACGTTCCGACGTTGAACGCTGAAGGAAAGCGCCCATGTGGTGCACGCTGGCCGGCGAGGTTTCGCCCGCCGGCGCTTTTGCGTTTGGGGTCGGATGGGAAGGATTTTGGATGTTCGACAGCCTCAGTGATCGTCTTGGCGGAGTGTTCGACCGGCTGCGCGGCCGTGGCGCGCTGACCGAGGCGGACGTGCGCCAGGCGATGCGCGAGGTCCGCATCGCATTGCTCGAGGCGGACGTGGCGCTGCCGGTCGCGCGGCAATTCGTCGAGGAAGCGACCGAGAAGGCGGTCGGGCAGAACGTGCTGCGCTCGGTCACGCCGGGGCAGCAGGTCGTCAAGATCGTCCATGACGCGCTGATCGACATGCTCGGCGGCAAGGAGCCGCAGGATGCCGAGCTTGACCTGAACGTCGCGCCGCCGGCCGTCGTGATGATGGTCGGCCTGCAAGGCTCGGGCAAGACGACCACCACCGCCAAGATCGCCAGGCGGCTGGCGGGCAAGGAGCGCAAGAAGGTGCTGATGGCGTCGCTCGACGTCAATCGCCCGGCCGCGCAGGAACAGCTCGCCACGCTCGGCACCCAGATCGAGGTGCAGACGCTGCCGATCGTCGCCGGGCAGCAGCCGGTCGATATCGCGCGGCGTGCGTTGCAGGCGGCGAAGCTCCAGGGCTTCGACGTGCTGATGCTCGATACGGCGGGCCGCCTCCACGTCGATCAGGCGCTGATGGACGAGATGAAGGCGGTGGCGGAGATCGCGCAACCGCAGGAAATCCTGCTCGTCGTCGATTCGCTCACGGGCCAGGACGCGGTCAACGTCGCGCAGAGCTTCTCCGAGCAGGTGCCGCTGACCGGCGTGGTGCTGACCCGCATGGACGGCGATGCGCGCGGCGGCGCCGCGCTGTCGATGCGCGCCGTCACCGGCAAGCCGATCAAGTTCGCCGGCACCGGCG
>JASGGR010000222.1:0-4660 GCA_047602705.1 Sphingomonas bacterium
ACACGTCGCCATGCGCCTTCTCCACCTCGTCGAACAGCACGACCTGATAGGGCCGGCGCCGCACCGCCTCGGTCAGCGCGCCGCCCTCCTCATAGCCGACATAGCCGGGAGGCGCGCCGATCAGCCGGGCGACCGCGTGCTTCTCCATGTATTCCGACATGTCGATGCGCACGAGCGCGGTGTCGTCGTCGAACAGAAACGCCGCAAGCGCCTTGGTCAGCTCGGTCTTGCCGACGCCGGTGGGGCCGAGGAACATGAAGGAGCCGATCGGACGATTGGGGTCCTGCAGGCCGGCGCGGGCGCGACGGACCGCGGTCGAGACCGCCTCCACCGCCTCGCGCTGCCCGACGACGCGGGAGCCGAGAACCTCCTCCATGCGGAGCAGCTTCTCCTTCTCGCCTTCGAGCATGCGGTCGACCGGCACGCCGGTCCAGCGGCTGACGACCTGCGCGACATGGTCCGGCGTCACCGCTTCCTCGACCATGCCGGCGCTCTCGCCCTTCTCCTCGATCTCGGCCAGCTTCTTTTCCAACTGCGGGATCTCGCCATAGGCGAGTTCGCCCGCCCGCTGGTACTCGCCCTTGCGCTGCGCCTGGGCGAGCTCGTTGCGGGCATTGTCGAGCTTGGTCTTCAGCGCGGCGGCCTGGCCCAGCTTGTCCTTCTCGGCCTTCCAGCGGGTCGTGATCGCGTCGGAGCGCGATTCCAGATCGGCCAGCTCGGATTCGAGCCGCTTCAGCCGCTCCTTCGAGCCGGCGTCGTTCTCCTTCTTCAGCGCCTCCTGCTCGATCTTGAGCCGGACGATCTCGCGATCGATCGTATCCAGCTCCTCGGGCTTGGAATCGACCTGCATGCGCAGCCGCGCCGAGGCTTCGTCGACGAGGTCGATCGCCTTGTCGGGCAGGAAGCGGTCGGTGATGTAGCGGTTCGAGAGCGTTGCCGCCGCCACGATCGCGCCGTCGGTGATGCGCACGCCGTGATGCAGCTCGTAGCGATCCTTCAGCCCGCGCAGGATCGAGATCGTGTCCTCGACCGTAGGCTCGCCGACGAACACCGGCTGGAAGCGCCGCTGCAACGCCGGGTCCTTCTCGACATATTTGCGATATTCGTCGAGCGTCGTCGCGCCCACGCAATGCAGCTCGCCGCGCGCGAGGGCGGGCTTGAGCAGGTTGGAGGCGTCCATCGCGCCGTCCGACTTGCCCGCGCCGATCAGCGTGTGCATCTCGTCGATGAACAGGATGATGTCGCCCTCGGCGCCCTTCACCTCGTCCAGCACGCCCTTCAGCCGCTCCTCGAACTCGCCGCGATATTTCGCGCCCGCGATCAGCGCGCCCATGTCGAGCGCCATCAGCGTGCGGTCCTTGAGCGTGTCGGGCACGTCGCCATTGGCGATGCGCAGCGCGAGGCCTTCCGCGATCGCGGTCTTGCCGACGCCCGGCTCGCCGATCAGCGCGGGGTTGTTCTTGGTGCGGCGCGCGAGGATCTGGATCGTGCGGCGGATCTCCTCGTCGCGGCCGATCACGGGATCGAGCTTGCCGTCCTTCGCCGCCTGCGTCAGGTCGCGCGCGAATTTCTTGAGCGCGTCGTAACGATCCTCGGCGGAGGCGGTGTCGGCGGTGCGGCCGCCGCGAAGCTGGTTGATCGCGGTGTTCAACCCTTCCGGCGTGACCCCGGCGGCCTTCAGCGCCTTGCCCGCCGGCGTGTTGAGCGCCAGCGCGAGCGCGACCAGCAGCCGCTCGACCGTGACATAGGAATCGCCCGATTTCTGCGCAATCTGCTCGGCGGAATCGAGCACGCGCACGGCATCGTTGTTCAGTCCCGGCGACTGTTGCGCGCCCGAGCCGGAGACGGCCGGAATCTTCGACAGCGCGAGGTCGGTTTCGCTGACCGCGCGGCGCGCGTCGCCACCCGCCGACTGGATCAGCCCGGCGGCCATGCCCTGATCGTCTTCCAGCAGCGCCTTGAGCAGATGCTCGGGCGTGATCTGCTGATGGTTCATGCGGATCGCGACGGTCTGCGCGGACTGGAGGAAGCCCTTGGCGCGATCGGTGAGTTTTTCGAGGTTCATGTTGCTCCCCTTGAGATAGGCCAGATGTAATGTGGCATTTATGCCACACAAGGGGGAGGGCGCGCGAAGTTGGAACTGGCGGCGAAAGGGGGATATACGGGTTGCAAATCGAAACAGGAGAGCGACTCATGGCCACCGCCGCGACCATCGACACCCAGCCGCAATATGTGCCCGGCGAGTGGGAGGCGCGGGTCGACCTCGCCGCAGCCTACCGGCTGGTCGCGCTCTACGGTTGGGACGACCTGATCTTCACGCATCTTTCCGCGCGCGTGCCGGGGCCGGAGCATCATTTCCTCATCAACCCCTATGACATGATGTTCGAGGAGATCACCGCCTCCTCGCTGGTGAAGATCGATGTGGAGGGCAATCCGGTCGGCCCGACGACGCATCCGGTGAATCCGGCGGGCTTCACGATCCACTCCGCGCTGCACATGGCGCGCGAGGATGCGGCGGCCGTGATGCACCTGCATACGCCGCATGGCCAGGCGGTGTCGGCGATGGAATTCGGCCTGTTGCCGCATACCCAGACCTCGATGATCGCGGGGCACGACATCGCCTATCACGATTACGAGGGCATCGCGACCGATCTGGACGAGCGCGAGCGTCTGGTCGCCGACATGGGGCAGAAGCACGCGATGATCCTGCGCAACCACGGTACGCTGGCGGTGGGGGAGAGCGTGGGGGCGTGCTTCCTGCGGCTCTATTTCCTCGAGCGCGCGTGCGAGGCGCAGGTGCTGATGCTGTCGGCGGGCAAGGAGAACCTCAACAATCCGCCGCAGGGCGTGGAGGGCAAGGTGGCCAAGCAATCCGAGCCGACCGGCATGGGCAAGCTGGCCGAGAGGCTGGCGTGGCCGGCGCTGCTGCGGAAGCTGGACCGGATCGATCCCAGCTATCGGAATTGAGGGGAGGAGTGTCGGGGCGTCCGGATCGGATTGCCGGGTGCCCTGATGATCGTTCAATCGACCTCGGCCTTCCGCCGGTCCTTTCGCGCCGGCAATAGCGCCTTGTCGATCCGGGCCGCGACGCCCACGCTGCGTCCCGCGAGATTGGGAACGCTATAGCGCATCGCCGTTCCCAGCACCTGCGCCGCCTGCGACAACGTCATGCCGTAATCCTGCTGAAGCCACTGAACCATGCCGGTGCTGGCCAATTTCAATGCTTCATCCAGCGAGCCGGCTTGCCCCAGCACCATGATCTGGGTCGGAGATTCGACGCGCGGCATCGGCACGCCAGGCCCTTTGACGATATCTACGGCCACCGTCACGTCCATGGAGGTTTCGAGCGCATATTGCGTCGTTTCCCCATCACCCTGAAGCGCGTGCGCGTCGCCGAAATACAGCAGCGCGCCGGGTTGCTGGACGGGCAGGTAGACGGTGTTGCCCTCCACCACCTCGTTGAAGTCCATGTTGCCGCCGAAGCGTCCGGTGTCGCCAGTCGAGATCGCGGGCATCCCGAAGCCGGGCGCCACCGCCAGCCCGCCCAGCATCGGCTTCATCGGCACCGAATAGCCGGCGAGCGCGCCCTCCGCTTTCTCCGGGCGGGCGCGTCCGGTTTCACGATCGAGCAGCCATTTGACCGGCTTTCCCAGCCCGACTGCTTCCGGCGCCAGCGATGTGCCCAGCGCGCGGCCGACGATCGTATCGAGGCTGTCGGCCCAATCCCGATTGAGCTTCAGCCGGCGGATATGGACCACCAGCGTGTCGCCGGGCCGCGCGCCGGCGACGAAGAAGGGACCGGTCTGCGGATTGCCGAAGAGCGCACGGGTCTTGCCCTGCTCGTCCACACCGCCCGAATCTATGGTGGTGGTATGGATCGTGTCACCCGGCCAGACCACCAGTACGGGGCGTTGATCGGCGTTCCAGCTATTGGAATAGCTGGTCGGCTGGAACTCGAAGGTGCGCGGGCCGCCGCTGCGTTCCGGGACTCGCCATCCGCTTGTCGCGTGGATTGCGCGCGCGGCGGGATCGTTCGTGTCGGGCATGTCGACGGAGCCGGTCAGCTCCGTTCCGCGAAGCCGCACCGCATAATGCGACACGCGACCCTGCCGGTCGGTAGCGGTCAACCTCAGCCGGTCGCCTTTGGCATTTCCTTCGATCCTGTCGCCGTCCAGATCGCCGGTGATCCTTCCATTCTTCCGTTCGATGGAGAGGGTGGAGAAGGCGGGATTGCCCCAGAGATCGGTGCGGACGATCCAGGTTTCGGCCGCGAACGTGGGAGAGCCGAGCGAAAGGGAAGCGGAGAGAGACAAGGCGAGGATGCGGAAGGAAGGCATGGGCGTTATCCGGGCAAGGTTCGGTTATGCGATGGATATCGTCCGATCCCGGCTGCGGATATGGCCCATGATGTCAGTGCGCGACGATGCCGCCCAGCCGCTCTCCCGTCGTTCCGGCCAAAAAGAAAGCCCCGGCATAGCTGCCGGGGCTTCCTCGTTTCCAGCCTGAGCCGGAGGATCAGTCGCGATCGCCCGTCAGGAAGGCGGGGGCGAAGTCCGGCGCGGGGCCATCTTCCTTGCCGCCTTCGCCGCGCTCGCGGCGCGGGCCGCGGTCTCGGCGGGGGCCGCGGTCGCCACGGTCGCCGCCGCGATCACCGCCACGG
>JASGGR010000223.1:0-4546 GCA_047602705.1 Sphingomonas bacterium
AGCAATAGATGCAGCCGTGCTCGCAGCCGCGATAGGCGTTGATCGAGCGGTCGAAGGGAATGTCCGGCGAGGCGTTGCGGGCGATGATCGTCCTCGGCCGCTCGATCGTGACGCTGGTGCGCAGCGGCGGGAGCGCGCCGTCGATGGCCTCGCGATCGTCCAGCCAGTCGCCGTCCGCTTCCGTCTGCGGCAGGTTGAAGCGCGACGATGCCTGATTGTGCGTTGCGCCTCTGCCGTCATTGGGTCGGGACATGTGGAACTTATAGTGAACATACAGGCCGGGCGCAATGACGGGCAGGGGCGATCCGTGTAACCGACCTGCGGGAATGGAAAGTGCCGGGCCTTCGTGCAAGGTCTTCCGCGCGGCGGTCCGGCCGGGTCGGATCGGGCCGGGCGTCGCGGCATGGGAGGCCATATGGCGGAGTGCAAATATATCGTCCTGACCACGCCCGTTCCCGGTCGCGAGGAAGAATACAACCATTGGTACGACAATGCGCACGTCCCGGACCTGCTCAGGATTCCCGGCGTCGTATCCGCCCAAAGGTTCCGCATCACGACGGTGCAGCGGTCCCCGGGGCCGTTCGATTTCGATTATCTGGCGATCTATACGTTCGATTCGGACGATGCGCAGGCGATCATGGACGAGATCGCCTCCCGCTACGACACCGGCCTCATGAGGATGAGCGACGCCATGAAAAGCGAGCGGTGGAGCTGCATCTTCGAGGCGATCGGGGAATTGAGGACGCCGGACGCCCGGTGACGGGGCGTCAGCGCCAGCGGCCGGTCTCCATCCAGCGCAGCAGCGGCTTGAGCGGCGCGATCCAGACGATGCCGGTGACGACGTAGAAGGGCAGTTGCAGCGCCCAATGCCATTGCCCGACGATGCCGGAGAAGCTGACCACCACGACGCACCAGATCGCGATCAGGGCGAGGATCAGCAGCATCCCCGCGGGTTTGCGCCAGCTTGGATTCATGGCGTGATCCATTCCCTTTCGGTCGCGATGGCGTGGAGCGGCATGTCCCACGGGTCGACCGGCAGCGTCTCCACTTCCTGCGCCGAGAGCGCAACCCCGATCCGCCGCGCGGCGGGGAATTGCGCGAAGGCGCGGTCGTAATGGCCCGCGCCCTGGCCCAGCCGGTCCAGCCCGCGCGTGAAGGCCACCAGCGGGGTCAGGATGATATCGGGGGCGAGCGCGGGCGCATCTCCGCGCGGCTGGAGCAGGCCGAACGGGCCGGCGGCGAGCGGGACCGCCCCGTCCCATGCGAGGAAGCGGATCGGCGTGGCGCGATCCACGACATGGGGCAGCGCGATGGCGCATCCGGCCCGCGCCGCGGCGTCTGCGAGTCGCGCGGGATCGGCCTCGCTGCCGAGCGGCACGTAGCTGGCCACCGTCAGGCCGGGCGAGAGCAGGCCGGGGAATTGCGCGGGGCAGGGGATGCCTGCCCCATGCGCCGCCACGAAGCGCGCGCGCGCGGTGCGGGCGGCGGCGCGAATCGCCGCCTTGGTGGCGGAATCAGCCATGGGCGGGAAGGGTGGCGGGACCGCCATGATCGTTTGCCGGTATATCCTCTGACGCCCAGAACGTCAGGTGGGGACCATATACGTCAGACCAGAATCTGCGCAGGGACAGCCCCCATGGATGATGAATAGCCTCAGGGATAATCTAGGCTCGTATCGGGCAGAACCCGCCGCCGGCGAATCTAGGGCTTCGCCAGCTCTTTCTCAAGGGTGGCCGCCAGCTTTTCCAGCCGGTCGGCCATGGCGGAGAGCGCCGCCGTCTCGCCGGGCGCGCGGGCGGCGGCCTTCGCGTCGGCCAGCTCGTCCGCCATCATCAGCGAGGTGAGCAGCAGCGCCTGCATCGTGCCGCCGTTCAGGCCGGACGCGCGCTGCGCCTGCGTCCAGCGTTCCGCCACCATCGCGCCGAGCTGCTCGAGTCGCGCCTCCTCCCCGTCGCGGCAGGAGACCGGCCAGCGATTCTCGCCGATCGTCAGTGTGACCGTGGCCATCAGCCGTCCTCCCGCGCGATGATCCTGTCGAGCGCGGAGACGGCGCCAGCCATCGCCTCCCGCAGCTTCGCGTGGCGTGTGGCGAGCGAATCGCTTTCCTTTCGCTGGGCGGCTGCGGCGGCTTCTATGCGCGCGACAGCCGCCTCGATCCGTTGCAACGGCGAGGAATCAGTCATCGCGCCACGATAGGAAGATGGCGGTTTCGGGACAAGTCCGCCCTCGGCAAACCGTTGCGCGGTTGACGCGCGCCGCCCCCTTACCGCAAAGGCCCCTGCGTATTGGTAATCGGCAGAGGATGCGGGGTTCTATGACCAAGGTTGCGATCAACGGTTTCGGGCGCATCGGGCGTCTGGTGGCGCGGGCGATTCTGGAGCGCGGCGGCGGCGACCTCGAGCTGGTGGCGATCAACGACCTCGCCGACGCCAAGTCGAACGCGTGGCTGTTCGCGCGCGACAGCGTGCACGGCCGCTGGCCCGGCACCGTCGCCGCCGAGGGCAGCGACCTCGTGGTGGACGGCAAGCGCATCCGCGTGACGGCCGAGCGCGATCCGGCGAACCTGCCGCACAAGGAGCTGGGCGTCGAGCTGGTGCTGGAATGCACCGGCTTCTTCACCGACCGCGCATCGTGCCAGAAGCATATCGACGCGGGCGCGAAGAAGGTGCTGATCTCCGCGCCGGGCAAGGGCGTGGACCTCACCGTGGTGTTCGGCGTCAACGAGGACAAGCTGGAGGCCGGGCACACGATCGTCTCGAACGCATCGTGCACCACCAACTGCCTCGCGCCGGTCGCCAAGGTGCTGAACGACACGGTGGGCATCGAGCGCGGGCTGATGACGACCGTCCACGCCTATACCAACGACCAGAAGATCCTCGACCAGATCCACCCGGACCTGCGCCGCGCGCGCGCCGCCGCCATGTCGATGATCCCCACCACCACGGGCGCGGCCCGCGCGGTGGGCGAGGTGCTGCCGGAGCTGAAGGGCAAGCTGGACGGCTCCGCCATCCGCGTGCCGACGCCGGACGTCAGCCTCGTCGACCTCACCTTCACGCCGAAGCGCGACACGAGCGCGGAGGAGATCAACCAGATCCTCAAGGCGGCGTCCGAGACCGCGCGGCTCAAGGGCATCCTCGATTTCTCGGACGAGCCGCTCGTCTCGATCGACCTGCAGCACACGCCGGCTTCTTCCACGGTGGACAGCCTGGAGACGGCGGTGATCGACGGCAAGCTGGTGCGCGTCGTGAGCTGGTACGACAATGAATGGGGCTTCTCCAACCGCATGGTCGACACCGCGACCCGGATGGCGAAGCTGGGGTGAGACTGTCTGCGCAAATGCGGCGAGGCCGCATTTGCGTGCGGCGCCGGCCCGCTCCCCCGCCCGGCCTCCCATGAAGTCACCCTTGATGGGAGGCCGGGTGGGGAGCGGGCTGGCACCGCACCTTGAACAAAGCCGGACCTTGAACAAAGAAGCGAGGAACCATGTCCAAGTCCTTCCGCACGCTGGATGATATCGGCGAGGTGCATGGGCGTCGCGTGCTGGTCCGCGAGGATCTGAACGTGCCGCTGGCCGACGGCCGCGTCACCGACGACACCCGCATGCGCGCGACCCTCGCCACCGTGGCGGAGCTGGCGGACAAGGGCGCGATCGTCCTCGTCCTCGCGCATTTCGGGCGGCCGAAGGGGCAGCCCAACCCGGAAATGTCGCTGGCGCGGATCGTGCAGGCCTATGCGTCGGTGCTCGGCCGCCCGGTGCGCTTCATCGACTGGGACGGGGCGCAGGCCGCCGTCGCCACGCTCCAGCCCGGCGATATCGCGGTGCTGGAGAACACGCGCTTCTTCGCGGGCGAGGAGAAGAACGCGGCGGAGGTGATCGATCGCCTCGCCGCTTTGGGCGACTTCTACGTCAACGACGCCTTCTCCGCCGCGCACCGCGCGCACGCCTCCACCGAAGGGCTGGCGCGCGCATTGCCCGCCTTCGCGGGCCGGGCGATGGAGGCGGAGCTGGACGCGCTGGAAAAGGCGCTCGGCAACCCGGAGCATCCGGTCGCGGCCGTGGTGGGCGGGGCGAAGGTCTCCACCAAGCTCGACGTGCTGAAGCATCTGGTGGCGAAGGTCGATCACCTCATCATCGGCGGCGGCATGGCCAACACCTTCCTCGCCGCGCGCGGGGTGAACGTCGGCAAGAGCCTGTGCGAGCATGATCTCACGGGCACCGCCGAAGAGATCATGGAAGCCGCCGACCGCGCGGGCTGCACCGTCCACCTGCCCTATGACGTGGTGGTGGCGAAGGAGTTCCGGCCCAATCCGCCGACGCGCATCGTCAACGTGCACGAAGTAGCGGCGGACGAGATGATCCTCGATGTCGGCCCGGCCGCCGTGGAGGCGCTGGCGGACGTGCTCAAGACCTGCCGCACGCTGGTGTGGAACGGCCCGCTCGGCGCGTTCGAGACGCCGCCGTTCGACGCCGCCACCGTCGCGCTGGCCCGCACGGCGGCCGCGCTGACGCAGGACGGCAGCCTCGTCTCGGTCGCGGGCGGCGGCG
>JASGGR010000224.1:0-4522 GCA_047602705.1 Sphingomonas bacterium
CCGCGCCGCCCGTGGCGGTGTCGGCCCCTCCCGCGCCGCCGGCCGCGCCCGGCATCGTGAAGGCGAGCGATCTGAGCGCGCGGATGATCTCGGCGGTCGCACCTTCCTATCCGCTGGAAAGCCGCCGGAAGCATGAGCAGGGGACGGTGGTGCTGGGCCTCGTCCTTGACCTGACCGGCAGGGTTTCCTCCATCTCCGTCGTCCGCAGCAGCGGTTTCGAGCGGCTCGACGATGCCGCGCTCCGCGCCGTGCGCAAATGGCGCTGGGCGCCGACCACGCGCGACGGGCAGCCGGTTCTGGTGAAGGGCGAGGTCGAGATCCCGTTCGTGCTCAAGGGCTGACGCTCGCGTGAACCCGGTCTACGCCACGATGGCGACCACGATCTTCGAGGAAATGTCGGCGCTCGCCCGCGAAACCGGGGCGATCAATCTCGGCCAGGGCTTTCCCGATGCGATCGGGCCGGAGGAGTTGCTGCGCGCGGCGGCGGATGCGGTGCTGGCCGGGCCGAACCAATATCCCCCGTCGGCCGGCCTGCCGGTGCTGCGCGAGGCGGCGGCGGGCTGGTATCGGCGGTTCCAGTCGCTCGATTTCGAGGCCGGCGACGTGCTCGTGACATCGGGAGCGACCGAGGCGCTGGCCGCTTCTTTGCTGGCGATCGTCTCACCCGGCGACGAGGTCATCCTGTTCGAGCCGATGTATGACGCCTATCGCCCGCTGATAGAGCGCGCGGGCGGCGTGGCGCGCGCGGTGACGCTGCGGCCGCCGGACTGGCGCATGCCGATCGCGGAGGTGGCCGCCGCGATCGGCGGGCGCACCCGCGCGATCGTGCTCAACAATCCGAACAATCCCACCGGGCGCCTGTTCTCCCACGCGGAGCTGGCGGCGCTGGCGGAGCTGTGCGCCGCGCACGACCTGATCGCGATCTGCGACGAGGTGTGGGAGCATGTGGTGTTCGGCGGCGCCCCCCATGTGCCCTTCATCGCGCTGCCCGGCATGGCGGAGCGCGCGGTGAAGATCGGATCGGCGGGCAAGATCTTCGGCCTGACCGGCTGGAAGGTCGGCTTCATCGTCGCGGCGCCCCGGCTGCTGCAGCCGATCGCCCACGCGCACCAGTTCCTCACCTTCACCACCCCGCCCTGCCTCCAGATCGCGGTGGCGCACGGCCTCGGGCTGGACGACGATTTCTTCACCCGCTCGCGCGCCGGGCTGGAACATTCGCGCGACCGCCTCGCCACGCTGCTGACGGCGGAGGGCTTCACCGTCCTGCCGGGCGAGGGCACCTATTTCCTCATCGTGGACCTCGCCGCATCGGGCGTAGCCGGCGGCGACGCGGCGCTCGCCCGCCGCATGGTGCACGAGGCGGGCGTCGCAAGCATCCCGCTCTCCCCCTTCTACATGAGCGAGGCCGCGCCGCCGGGCCTGATCCGCCTGTGCTTCGCCAAGCCGGACGAGGTGCTGGCCGAAGCCGCCAAGCGGCTCGGCGGGTGGCTGGCCCGCCAGCGCCGCTGAGCTTTCATTCCGGCGCGATCAGGCTCCGCAGCGTCTCGATCCGGTCCGCCTCGCGCGCGGGCTTGTCGGCGCGGATGCGGCTGATCCGGGGGAAGCGCATCGCGAGGCCGGACTTGTGCCGCCTGCTTTCGTGGACCGAATCGAACGCGATCTCCAGCACCAGCGCGCGATCCGTCTCGCGCACCGGGCCGAAGCGGTTGACGGTGTGCGTGCGGACATAATGGTCGAGCCATTTCAGCTCGGCGTCGGTGAAGCCGGAATAGGATTTGCCCACCGGCAGCAACTCCGCCCCCGCGTCGGGATCGCCGTTCCAGCAGCCGAAGGTGTAATCCGAATAATAGGACGATCGCCGCCCGTTGCCGCGCTGCGCATACATCAGCACGCAATCGACCAGCAGCGGATTGCGCTTCCATTTATACCACAGGCCCACCGGCCGCCCGGCGACATAGGGGCTGTCGCGGCGCTTGAGCATCAGACCCTCGATCGCCTGGTCGCGCGCGCCGTCGCGGATCGCCGCCAAAGCCTCGAGCGAGGCGGCGGGGACGATCGCGCTCAGGTCGAACCGCGCCGGATCGAGGCTCGCCGCGAGCGTCTCCAGCCGCTCGCGCCGCGCGTCCCACGGCAGCGGGCGCACATCCTCCCCGCCGACCAGCAGCAGGTCGAACAGGCGGACGAAGGCGGTATGCTCCTCCAGCATCCGGCGCGAGACGGTCTTGCGGTTGAGCCTTTGCTGCAAGGCGTTGAAGCTCGCCGCCCCGCCCTGCTCGCCGCCCTGGAACGCCCCGCGCACCAGAAGCTCGCCGTCGAGCACCACCGGCGCTTGCAGCACGTCGAGCAATTCGGGAAAGCTCCGCGAGATATCGTCGCCGGAGCGGGAATAGATCCGCGTCTCCTCGTCATGGACGATCTGCACGCGGATGCCGTCCCACTTCCATTCGACCGCATAATGATCGAGGTCCGGGATCGTCTCGCCGAGCGGATGGGCGAGCATGAACGGGCGGAACAGGGGCGCGCCGGCGGCGACGGGCGGCGGCCCGCTGCCGGTCGCCCAGTCGAACAGCGGGGCATAAGGCGGGCTTTGGCCGTGCCAATATTCCTCGACATCGGCGACCGGCACGTCGAACGCCTGCGCGAAGGCGATCTTCGCCAGCCGCGCCGACACGCCGTTGCGCATCGCGCCCGTCGCCATCTTCAGCAGGGCATAGCGGCCGTTGGCGTCGAGCCGGTCGAGCAAGGCGGGCAGATCGTGCCGCACAGTGCCGCGCGTCATCGCCGAGAGCAGCTCCACCGCCTCGCCGACCGTGGGCGGCGGCGCATGAGCCTCCGGCTCCGGCCACAACAGGCTGACCGTCTCGGCGGTGTCGCCGACATAATCGCGCGACAGGGCGAACAGCACCGGGTCCACCCGCTCCGCGATCAGTTGCCGCACGATCGCGGGCTTCACCGCCGGGAAGTCGAGCGCGTTGGTCAGCGCCGCCAGCGCCCAGCCGCGATCGGGGTCCGGCGTATGGCGCAGGTAGGCCGCGATCAACGCCAGCTTGCCGTTGCGCGAGCGCGTGTAGGTGAGCGCGTCGAGCAGTTCGGCGAACGCCTCCATCTCAATCGTCCTCGTCGTAGAGGCCGACCACGGACAAGGCGCGCGCGGGCCGCTGGTGAAGCTCGCACCAGCGCAGCAGTCCGTCCTCGCGGCCGTGGGTGATCCATGTCTCCGCCGGGTCCACCTCCGCGATCGTCTGCGTCAGCTCGTTCCAGTCGGCATGGTCGGAGATCACCAGCGGCAGCTCGACATTGCGCTGGCGCGCGCGCTGCCGCACGCGCATCCAGCCCGACGCCATCGCCGTCACCGGATCGGGCAGCCGCCGCGCCCAGCGATCGTTGAGCGCGCCCGGCGGGCACAGCACGATCCCGCCCCTGAGCGCCTCCTTCGTCGTCTCCATCACCAGCCCCAGCGGGCCGAGCGGCACCCCGTGCTCCTCATAGAGCCGGCACATCCGCTCCAGCGCGCCATGGAGCCAGATCGTCTCGTCATAGCCCGCCCGCCGCAGCTCCGCGATGACGCGCTGCGCCTTGCCCAGCGCATAGGCTCCCACGAGGATGCAGCGATCCGGGTGCAAGGCCCGCGCGTGGAGCAGCCGCGCGATCTCGCCTTCGATCGGCGGATGGACGAACACCGGCAGGCCGAACGTCGCCTCGGTGACGAGCACGTCGCATGGCACGGGCGTGAAGGGCGCGCAGGTCGGGTCCGCGCGGCGCTTGTAGTCGCCGGTGACGACCACGCGCTCGCCGGCATGTCGCAGCAATATCTGCGCCGATCCCAGCACATGGCCCGCCGGCACGAACGTGGCCGAGACGCCGCCCGGCAGGTCCACCGTTCCGCCATAGGATACGGGCACCTGCTCCTTCGCCTCGCCGTAGCGAAGGCTCATGATCGCCAGCGTCTCCGGCGTGGCGAACACGCGGGCATGGCCGCCGCGCGCGTGATCGCCATGGCCGTGCGTCACGAGCGCGCGCTCCACCGGCGCGCCCGGATCGATCCAGCAATCGGCCGGCGCGACATACAGGCCCGCATCGCCCGGCCGTATCCACGAAACATCGCGCGCGCCGCTCACCGATCCTCGCCGTTCATGGCTTCTCCATTCCCGCTTGGAACCGACGGGCGCGCGGGGCGGTTCCGGCGCGCCTATTCGATCTGCGCGGAAACCGGGATGCCCTCCTCCTGCTCCTGCCGCACCATTTCCCAGGCGGCGAGGAACAGCGAGGCGATGACCGGGCCGATGATGAGGCCGTTGAAGCCGAATGCGGAAAGCCCGCCCAGCGTCACCAGCAGCACCAGCGCGTCCGGCATCTGCGTTTCCCGCCCCACCAGGATCGGGCGCAGCACATTGTCGATCGTGCCGATCACGAACGCGCCCATCAGCGCCATCACGATCCCCTGCCAGATATGGCCGGTCGCCAGCATGTAGATCGAGACGGGCACCCACACCAGCCCGGTGCCCACCGCGGGCAGCATCGC
>JASGGR010000225.1:0-4399 GCA_047602705.1 Sphingomonas bacterium
CGCGCTGGATCGCATCCTCCATCGCCTCGATGACGATGGCGCGGTCGATCATCTTCTCCGATGCGACCGAGTTCGCGATCGCGATCAGCTCCGCCCGGTTGGCGGTGACGCCGGTGGCCATTATTCGGTTTCCTCTGCTTCGATTTCTTCTTCCGCGCCCTCTGCGGAGAGCGGGACGGTTGCCTTGATGAGCTTGTCGGTCAGCACCAGCTTCGCATCCACCACGCCGGCGAACGGGACGCGGGCGACCGTGCCGCTTTTCTGCTGGACGATGACGATCGTCTCGCCCTCGATGCCGGAAAGCTCGCCCTTGAACTGCTTCTGCCCGTCGATCGGCGCGTTCAGCACGATCCGCGCTTCATGGCCCGCCCAGTCGGCGAAATCCTTGAGCCGCGTCAGCGGGCGATCGATGCCGGGGGAGGAAACCTCCAGCCGATAGGCATCCTCGATCGGGTCCGTCTCGTCCAGCATGTCGGACAGGCGGCGCGACAGCTCGGCGCAATCGTCGATGGTGAGCTGCCGCGTGTCGGGGCGCTCCGCCATCACCTGCAGCGTCCGCTCGTCGCCCTTGCCGAACAGCCGCACGCGCACGAGTTCGAAGCCCAGCGCCTTGGCCTCGGGCTCGATCAATCGGGTCAGTGCGGCGTTGTCCGCCATGGGTTCTCCGGATATGCGTTGTTGCCGCCGCGAAGGGGAGCCTCCGCAGCCTCTTCATCTGGCGATGTAGAGAAAGCAAGCCGCATATAGGCGGAACGCACGCGCCGCGCAACCCGGCAATGCCGGCTCGCAAAGGCTGCTTGACTCGCACCGCGCGCGCCGCCACAGCCTGCGCCCATCGTGATCCGGGCAACCGGCAAGGCACGCGCGGGAGAGGGTTGCCGCTGGCAACCGCCGAAGGAGCAACCGCCCCGGAATCTCTCAGGCAAAAGGACCGCGCGGGCCGAACGATACTCTGGAAAGCAGGCATGGCTTCCAGCCGCGCCTCACCGAAGGGGTAAGCCCGCGCGGATCACGCGCGGCGTGAAGCTCTCAGGTTCCGTGACAGAGGGGGTGAACGGATCGATGCATGGGCGCGGCCCCGTGCCGGTCGCCCCATTCTGCCGGAAGATGCCCGATGAGCGATACGCCCCCCAACGACGACGGTTACGAGGAACCCGCGATCCAGACGCTGCCGCTCGATGCCTGGCATCGCGCGAAGGGCGGCCGCATGGTCGAGTTCGCCGGCTACCACATGCCCGTCCAGTATGAAGGCATCATGGCCGAGCATCTGTGGACGCGCGAATCCGCCGGGCTGTTCGACGTGAGCCATATGGGCCAGCTCACCTTCACCGGCGAAGGCGTGGTGGCTGCGCTGGAGGCGCTGATGCCCGCCGATATCGCCGGCCTCGCCTTCAACCGCGCGCGCTATTCTCTGCTGCTGGACGATGCGGGCGGCATCCTCGACGACCTGATGCTGACGCGGCAGGCGGACGACCGGATCTACATGGTCGTCAACGGCGCGACCAAATATGACGATATCGGCCATATGATCGAGCGCCTGCCCGACGAGGTGACGCTCAACCTGATGGAGGATCACGCGCTGCTCGCATTGCAGGGGCCGAAGGCGGTCGATGCGATGGCGCGGGTGGTGCCGGGCGTCGAGGCACTGGTGTTCATGCAGGCGGCGGCGTTCGAATGGCAGGGACATGACCTGTGGATCAGCCGCTCCGGCTATACCGGCGAGGACGGGTTCGAGATTTCCGTGCCAGCCGAAGCGGCCGAAGAGCTGGCCGAAGCGCTGGCGGCCCAGCCGGAGGTGAAGCCGATCGGCCTCGGCGCGCGCGATTCGCTGCGTCTGGAGGCGGGGCTTCCGCTCTACGGCCATGATCTTTCGCCCGAGACGACGCCGGTGATGGCCGATCTCGGCTTCGCCCTCTTCAAGCGGCGGCGCGAGGCGGCGGACTTCCCCGGCGCCGCGCGCATCCTGGCCGAGCGCGAGAACGGCCCGGCGACGAAGCGCGTCGGCCTGCTGGTCGAGGGCCGCCAGCCGGTGCGCGAGGGCGCGTCTGTGCTGGACGCTTCGGGCAAGGAGATCGGCAAGGTCACGTCGGGCGGCTTCGCTCCCACGGTCGGCGCGCCGATCGCCATGGCCTATGTGCCCGCCGCGCTCGCAACGCCCGGCACCGGCATCACCTTGTCGCAGCGCGGCAAGCCGCATCAGGCCACCGTCGCCGCAATGCCTTTCGTTCCCCACCGTTACTTCCGAGGAGTGAAGTGAGATGAGCCGCTATTTCAGCGAAGACCATGAATGGATCGACGTGGACGGGGAAACCGGCACCGTCGGGATCACCGAATATGCGCAGGGCCAGCTCGGCGACATCGTGTTCGTCGAGGTGCCGGAGGAGGGCAAGACGCTCTCCAAGGGCGATGACGCCGCCGTCGTGGAGAGCGTGAAGGCGGCGAGCGACGTCTATTCTCCCGTTTCCGGCACGGTGATCGAGGGCAATGCGGCGCTGACCGACGATCCCGCGCTGGTGAACTCCGACCCGGAAGGGGAGGGCTGGTTCTTCCGCATCACGCTTTCCGACGCGTCCGAGCTGGACGGGCTGATGGACGAAAGCGCCTACGAAGCCTTCGTCGCCAAGCTCTGACCCTCTTAATGCCCCTCCTCCCCGGAGGAAGGGCATATATGCGAGAGATTCCGCCCGATGCGTTACCTGCCCCTCACCCAGCCCGATCGGGAGGCGATGCTCGCCGCGATCGGCGCGTCCGGAATCGACGACCTGTTCGTCGACGTGCCCGAAAGCGTGCGGCTTCCCGGCCCGATCGCCGGCCTGCCCGGCCATGCCAGCGAGCTTGCGGTCGAGCGCCACATGACGGCGCTGGCGCGCAGGAACATGGCGGCCGGCGACGGTCCGTTCTTCCTCGGCTGTGGCGCGTATCGCCATCATGTGCCGGCGAGCGTGGATCATATCATCCAGCGCGGCGAGTTCCTGACAGCTTACACGCCCTATCAGCCGGAGATCGCGCAGGGCACGCTCCAGATGCTGTTCGAGTTCCAGACGCAGGCGCGCGGCTCGGGACCGATGTGGCCAACGCCAGCATGTATGACGGCTCGACCGCCTGCTGGGAGGCGATCGGCATGGCGCGGCGCATCACGAAGCGCGGCAAGGCGATCCTCTCCGGCGGCCTGCATCCGCATTACGTGTCGGTCGCGAAGACGATGGCGAAATATACCGGCGACGCGCTCGACGTGTCGCTGCCGGTGCTGACCGCCGAAACCGATATCGACGCGCTGATCGCGAAGATCGACGGCGATACGTCGTGCGTCGTGGTGCAATATCCCGATATCCTCGGCCGCATCGCCGACCTGCGTCCGCTCGCCGACGCCTGCCACGCCAGCAAGGCGCTGCTGGTCGCGGTGGTGACGGAGCCGGTGGCGCTCGGCGCGATCCGCTCGCCGGGCGAGATGGATGCCGATATCGTCGTGGGCGAGGGGCAGTCGCTGGGCGTCGGCCTCCAGTTCGGCGGGCCTTATGTCGGGCTGTTCGGCTGCAAGGACAAATATGTCCGCCAGATGCCGGGGCGGCTGTGCGGCGAGACGGTGGATGCAGACGGGCGGCGCGGCTTCGTGCTGACGCTCTCCACGCGCGAGCAGCATATCCGGCGCGAGAAGGCGACGTCGAACATCTGCACCAATTCCGGGCTGTGCGCGCTCGCCTTCTCGATCCACATGACCTTGCTGGGCGAGGCGGGCCTGCGGGCGCTGGCGGCGGCCAACCACGCCGGTGCGGTTGTCGCGGCGGAGCGGCTGGCGAAGGTGCCGGGCGTGCGGCTGGTGAACGACACGTTCTTCAACGAGTTCACGCTCGATCTGGGCAAGGAGGCGCGCCCGATCGTCCGCGCGCTGGCGGAGAAGGGCGTGCTGGCGGGCGTGTCGCTGGGCCGGCTCTATCCGGGCGAGGAAAGCCTCGCCAACGGGCTTGTGGTCGCGGTGACGGAGACGACCACGCCGGAGGATGTCGAGACACTCGCCAACGCGCTCGAGGAGGTGCTGGCATGACCGCGATCAACCAGAGCGGCTGGCGTCCGACGACGCCTGCGCAGGGCGGCAACGCCGCGCCCACCTTCACCGGCAACAAGGCGTTGATGCTGGAGGAGCCGCTGATCTTCGAGATCGGCGGCAGCGAGACGACCGGCGTGGAGATCGCGCCGCCCGCCACCGCGACCAGCCGCCTGGGCGGCCTCGCGCGCTCCGCGCCGATCGGCCTGCCCGGCCTCAGCGAGCCGGAGACGGTGCGGCATTATACCCGCCTGAGCCGGCAGAATTACGCGATCGACCTCGGGCTGTTCCCGCTCGGCTCATGCACGATGAAGCACAATCCGCGCCTCAACGAGAAGATGGCGCGGCTGCCGGGCT